>JAJFKI010000001.1 GCA_021773295.1 Gammaproteobacteria bacterium
AAAAACGTGTGGCTGCAGGGCGTGCATGGGGCGCGGTGAAAGTAAACCAGCGGCTAGGAAAAGAGACTCGCTTATTAGCGTCGACCGCCAAACACGCCCTGCAACAACGCAATTTAGCGGCGTATCACTTTGAGCAAGCAGTGGCTAAACAAGACAGCGCTGACCTACAAATTATTGGTGTGACCATTGATTATGAGGCGCTAAGCCGCGCGGCGAAGCAACATGTGGCCTACCTTGATGTCCTTCACTACTTAAATGCACCGAGCCAAGAGAAAGGGCTGTACGCCAATGAATTATTAAATAACCGAGCCAGCTACCATTTTGTATTTGATCACAACATCGATTTTAACGTCTTGCGACAGGAGGCGAATGCGTGGATAGCATCACACACTGGTGAAGCGCACACAGCGACGAAAACCACGCAAACACAGCATTGGGATGTTGAGGTTATTCGCAACGCTTTAATGTCACGCCCAGAAGAGACGTATCTTGCGATATTGGGCGAGCCGAAAAAGCGAACATCAAAGGCGTGGCGTTATTCCGGCGGACTCATTGTCACGCTCAAAGGGAATGACGCTGGAAAATGGTATTCCTTTACAGAAGGCGTAGGTGGTGGCCCTATTAAAGCCATTCAAGAGAGGCTGGGCTTATCGTTTAAAGATGCGTTAGCCTATGGGGCGTCCTTGGCTGGACTTTCTGAGTTGCAAGCAAAAGCCGTTGCGCTACCACACCGCTCACATGAGCAAGCTGTGGCACCAGCGCATAAGGATAAGCACTTGCGTCAGCGAAGCATTGAGTCTGCAAACAGTATTTGGACGGGAACAACGGCTATTCAGGGGACACTCTCAGAGCGATATTTTAATGAGCACCGTCATGTTGCTAATGTGGGGCGTATGGAGATACGGCACTGGCCAATCGGTGCTGAGTGGGTGACGATGGATGAGCAAGGCCAGCACAAGCCGCAGGTGAATAAGGTGCCTGCGGCCGTGATTGCTGTTCGCAATGAAGACGGTGACTTGACTGGGGTGCAGCGCATTTATCTTGATAAAAACACGGCGGGTAAAGCTAACTTTATGGATAATCCCAAGCTGTCCAAAGGTGTTATTCGTGGTGCTGCTGGTATGATACAACGTGGTGAAGTAGGAGGGCGTCTTTATATTGCGGAAGGGCCAGAGACGGGGGCAACACTTGCCATGGCAGAGCCCAATGCGACTGTCTTGGTGTCGATGGGCATCAATAATTTACCGAACCTTGCGCCTGTGATTGCATCATTTGCGCCAAGTGAAATAATTTTGGCGGCGGATAACGATGGTGTGGCGTCCACAACCCGTGCCATGACGGAGAAAGCCTTTGATGCATTACAGTCCTCTTTGAGCCAGGCCTCGACGTTGTGCCGATTAGTGTATCCAGCGCCAATGGCTGGCTTTGATAAAGTTGACTGGAATGATGTGTTGATTGAAAAGGGGATAGCATCGGTTAAAGCGCAGTTGCATGCGGATAAGCACCTTTCATTTAACGACTTTTATTATAGCGATGCGGATCCTATTGCGTATACACCGGCTGAGCATTATTTACGGGAAGTCAAAGGCTTAATTGGAGTGGACTTATCGGAGATTCGTTATCATGCGGGAGTTCAGCCACCTAATTCGACCCAGCGTGAACCTGCCTTGATTCTTCCGGTTTATAATCAAGCGGAGCAGCAAATGGCAGAAGTGATTTATACGTTGGATAAAGCGGGTGAGGCTGTGGTCCATTCTCGGATTGCCGGGGATTCAACGGGCGGCGTTGCAATTATAAATCGTGGCGATGATGTTTCCACCGTTTATATTGCGGATAATTTGATTGACGCAAAATCATTGGCAGTGGGTAACCCTAGTGCGACTATTTTATTGAGTCTTAATCACTATCAAGATTTATCAGAACTTTCATGGGTGCTTGAGTCGTTGCCGCAGAAACCTGGCGCCATTGCCTTAGTGACCGATAGCTTTGATACGTCTACTGAAAAGCGGCTATTTGCATTGAGCCAGCCGCTGCGCGAGAAGGGCTATCACGTTGTCATGGTGAAAGGTAAGCTCAAAGGTGATTATAGCCATGTCAGCATTAATGAAGCCTTACACCACCAAGAAAAGATTCGGCCAACCAGCTTAATACAACGTAAGGGGATTGAGCAACCCGTACTCGAAAAGACTTCATTAAAAGACAAACTCGTTCGTGCCCTCAAGCCCGCACAGCAGGCTGATGACATGCCCGCCACTCTTAAACGACCGGTGCTTGATAAGCAGCATCACTATTATATTAAGCTTACGAAGACTCAACGAAAGCACGTGAATGATTATTTTAAAGCGGTGGAGCAGTTATCGGCGGGTGATTGTTACCGTGATGCGCTTCATGTGGCAAAAACGGCGGCTATGGTCTTTGATGCGTTAAAAGATGAAGTTAGGCAGATTAACTTTCATCCCCAACCTGTTAAGCGTGTTCGCTCCGCTTCGGAGAATCAGTTGATACGCGAGCGTGTATTACATAAACAATCATTGGGGTTAAGGGATGCCTGGGCTATGCTGCAAGACATCTCAAGACCGAAACTCGATACGAAAACTCAGGCTCAATTTAATGAGCTTGTCCAGATGGTGGTGAAAAAGGATTACGGCAAAGACTTTGATAAACGTGCTAAACAGTTCATGCATGAGAAAGCAGCGCTCATTAACGGTTGGCGAGATAATAAGTTGATGCCAGGTAGCGGACACTCACGCTCTGGACTTGATGCAGATGCAGTGTTATCTGGTGATGTGGAGCGAGATACCTTTTTGAGAGTGACTAAATTGCTTGATGAGGCTTTACAATCACACGGCCAACAGCATGGCCGCAAGCAGGGTAGGGCGGAAGATGATGATGATAGATCTCGTGGAGGTCGCGCTCGATAATGGCTATTTCTGATATGGCTCCTCGACTATATTCACGAGCTGCCGCCAAAACAACAAAGATAAATTATAGAGCTTAGCAGCAGTACAAATGAAAAAACGTAAGAAAAAATATATATTATAGAAAAGCACGTGGTATGGTGAATGCGTGAATTTTTATCTTCTTTTTCCTTTTTAAAACATTTATCCTTGTTATTAAAAAGCTGATCCTCCATGTTTTCAAGTCCTTCTTCGGCATAGTGGATCAATTGCCTATTCCTGTTATCCAATAATTGAAATATTATGGTAATCAAAATAAACGTTAAACTTAATGCCATTGCTGAAATTTCGGAAAATATTCCTAAAAAAGTAAATCTAATAAGAAGGTAGCCTGACGCGGTAATAAAAAATACGAAGAAAGCAATATAAAAACGAAATAGAGAAATCCGCTGGTTAGCATGAATTTCAAAATATTTCCATAAATGGTCGAAATACATCCTGTCATTACTATTGTCCATATAGATCTCCATTCGATTATTGGTAGATTAATTGTAGCAAAGTAATCTCGTCACAACATATATTTGGAGTTTGACCCAGGAGCAGGACTAGCCTTATCTTTTGTGCGATAGGGATGATAATAACTTAACTATTTTTAGCCCTGTAGAACAAACCACTGTTGACCTATAGGGCTATTTATAGTATTGTTATATTTAGCCCTATCTACCAGGAGAAATAAGTGTGATAATAGGCCGAGAAAATGAGCAAACATTGCTTTCTGATATACTACACTCTCAAAATTCTGAGTTTCTTGTTGTGTATGGCCGAAGAAGAATAGGTAAAACATTTTTAATTGAATCTTTTTTCCTGGCACAAGATTGTATGACTTTTCATACGACAGGGATTCAAAAAGGAGCGATTAAAGAACAATTACGGGAGTTTTCTAAGGAGATCGGCCACGTTTTTTATGGTGGTGCAAAGATTGAAACACCTTTGACCTGGATGCAAGCATTCGAGTCATTGCATAATGCCATTAAGTACATTAAAACAGAAAAACCAATCACTCTCTTTTTGGATGAGTTTCCCTGGATGGCAACGCCAAGATCGCGCCTGTTACAAGCATTAGAGTATTATTGGAATCGCTTTTGGAAAAATGATAAGCGAATCAAGCTTATTATTTGTGGCTCCAGTGCGGCTTGGATTATAAAAAAAATCATCCATCATAAGGGCGGTTTACATAACCGCATTACACAGAAGTTAAATTTGAAACCATTTAGTATTTCAGATACCAAGCGGTTTCTTAATAAACAGGGGATTAAATTAAGCGATCAAAAATTGGTTGAATTGTATTTTATTGTTGGCGGTGTGCCATATTACATTAATCAAATTAAAAAGAATCGATCTATAGCACAAAATATCAATGCGCAATGTTTTCAGAAAGATGGGCTGCTTTTTGATGAATTTAGCAAAGTTTTTTCTTCTTTATTTAAAGAGCATGAAGCATATGAAGAGTTAGTCAAAATTATAGCTAAAAACAGACATGGAACAAGCAGAGAGAATATAGAAAAAGCCATTAAGCGTAGCCAAAAAGGCGGTACTCTGACAAGTCGATTGCAAGATTTGGAGATGGTGGGGTTCATAAAAGGGTTTTTACCGGTAAATCATTCGAGGAAAGGGCTTTATTACCGTATATATGATGAATACTCTTACTTTTATCTTAAATGGATAGCGCCAGAAAAACGAAACATAGAGCTGGAAATAGAAGATAATAATTTCTGGCTTGAAATGATAAAAACACCAGAGTATCAATCATGGCGCGGATATGCCTTTGAGTCCTTTTGCTATAAACATGTGAGTCATATTAAAAAGGCACTGGGTATAGTTGGTGCGTCAAAAATAGGGGCATGGCGATATATACCGAAAATAGATGAAGATAATCAGGGAGCACAGATAGACTTATTATTTGACAGAAATGATGATGCGGTAACTATTTGTGAAATAAAATTTAGTGATAAGCCTTTCACAATTACCAAGGAATATGCGGAAAAACTTAAACAGAAAGTGGAAACATACCAAAGAGTTACCAGGACTAAAAAGCAAATATTCATAGCCATGATCTCAGCTAATGGCATTAAGAAAAATAAATACTCAGAGGAACTCGTCAGCGGAGTAGTGATACTGGATGACTTGTTTAAGGAAGTCTAATAAGTGTGATAATTTGTATTATCACACTTAACATGCTACACTCATTTGGTACCTTAATATAGGCAGTGTTCCGTGGCATTTAGGTATGAGGACGAATTATATAGGGTTAGTTTGTGGAGTCCCCGTAAATTCCCAATATACATTTTTCCATTGTCGCGGAACGTTTAACTTTGCGCCGCCATCTCGTCGTATAATGAGCATGGCCATAACATTTGAACAATGTAAACGTTAGTTAAAGGAAAAATCATGGCATATCTCTTTATTCATGGCTATCGGATTAAAGTAGACTGGACAGATGCGTTAATTGACTCATTCTTATTTCTCTGGCCAGGAGACAACGGTGACGTTCGTAAAATTCCAAGAAATATTTATGAGCACAAGATGATTTTTGTTTTCTTTTCTCTGGCAATGATTTTCGTGCCCATCAGTTGGCTGCTGAGTCATGTTCCTTTCATTTGGCCTGAATATTTAGC
>JAJFKI010000002.1 GCA_021773295.1 Gammaproteobacteria bacterium
AAAAACGTGTGGCTGCAGGGCGTGCATGGGGCGCGGTGAAAGTAAACCAGCGGCTAGGAAAAGAGACTCGCTTATTAGCGTCGACCGCCAAACACGCCCTGCAACAACGCAATTTAGCGGCGTATCACTTTGAGCAAGCAGCGGCTAAACAAGACCGCGCTGAGCTACAAATTATTGGTGTAACCATTGATTATGAAGCGCTAAGTCGCGCGGCGATGCAACATGTGGCTTACCTTGATGTCCTTCACTATTTAAATGCATCGAGTAAAGAGAAGGGGCACTATGCGAATGAATTATTAAACAATCGAGCCAGCTACCATTTTGTGTTTGAGCATAACATTGATTTTAATGTATTGCGGCAGGAAGCGAATGCGTGGATAGCATCACACACTTATGAAGCGCAAGCAGCAACAAAAACAACCCAAACGCAGCATTGGGATGTTGAGCTTATTCGCAACGCGTTAATATCGAGTCCAGAAGAAACGTATCGTGCGATATTGGGCGAGCCTAAAAAGCGGACGTCAAAGGCGTGGCGCTATTCCGGTGGGCTCATCGTCACGCTCAAAGGGAATGACGCTGGAAAATGGTATTCCTTTACGGAAGGTGTGGGTGGTGGCCCGATTAAAGCCATTCAAGAGAAGCTGGGCTTATCGTTTAAAGAGGCATTGGCCTATGGTGCGTCCTTAGCTGGTTTGTCCGAATCGCAAGCCAAAACCGTTGCGCTACCACACCGCTCACATGAACAAGCTGTGACGCCGGTCTGTAACGATAAGCACGCGCGCCAGCGAAGCATTGAGTCTGCAAACAGTATTTGGACGGGCACAACCGCTATTCAAGGGACACTCTCAGAGCGATATTTTAATGAGCACCGTCATGTTGCTGATGTTGGGCATATGGAGATACGGCACTGGCCCATAGGCGCTGAGTGGATGACGACGGACGAGCAAGGCCAACACAAGCAGCAGGTGAATAAGGTGCCCGCCGCCGTGATTGCTGTTCGTAATGAAGAGGGCGATTTGACTGGGGTACAGCGCATTTATCTTGATAAAAATACAGCCGGTAAAGCTCACTTCATGGATAATCCCAAACTATCCAAAGGCGTTATTCGAGGCGCTGCCGGTGTAATACAACGTGGTCAAGTAGGAGGGCGTCTTTATATTGCGGAAGGGCCAGAGACGGGGGCAACACTGGCCATGGCAGAGCCCAATGCGACCGTCTTGGTATCGATGGGCATTAATAATTTACCGAACCTTGCGCCTGTGATTGCGTCGTTTGCGCCCAGTGAAATGATTTTGGCAGCG
The DNA here is from genome assembly GCA_021773295.1 of Gammaproteobacteria bacterium. Classification (GTDB taxonomy): domain Bacteria; phylum Pseudomonadota; class Gammaproteobacteria; order UBA1113; family UBA1113; genus JAJFKI01. Next base: position 1,302 of record JAJFKI010000002.1, read on the forward strand.
GATAATGATGGCGTAGCGTCCACAACACGTGCCATGACGGAGAAAGCTTTTGATGCGCTACAATCCTCTCTGAGCCAGGCGGCGACGTCGTGTCGATTAGTGTATCCAGCACCAATGGCTGGCTTTGATAAAGTGGACTGGAATGATGTGTTGATTGAAAAGGGACTTCAATCTATTAAAGCGCAGTTGCATCCGGATAAGCACCGTTCATTTAACGACTTTTATTATAGTGATGCGGCTCCTATTGCGTATACACCGGCTGAGCATTATTTGCGGGAGGTCAAAGGATTAATTGGGGTGGATTTATCAGAGGTTCGTTATCATGCCGGAATTCAATCACCTCATTCGACCCAGCGTGAACCTGCCTTTATTCTTCCGGTTTATAATCAAGCGGAGCAGCAATTAGCAGAAGTGATTTATACCCTGGATAAAGCCGGTGAGGCTGTGGTTCATTCTCGAATTGTCGGAGAACCAACGGGCGGCGTTGCAATTATAAATCGTGGCGATGATGTTTCTACCCTTTATATCGCCGATAATTTGCTTGATGCAAAATCACTGGCAGTGGGTAACCCTCGTGCGACTATTTTATTAAGTCTTAATCACTATCAAGATTTAGTGGAATTGTCCTGGGTGCTTGAGTCCTTGCCGAAAAAACCTGGTGCCATTGCCTTAGTAACGGATAGCTTTGATAAGGCGACTGAAAAGCGACTGTTTGCAGTGAGCCAGCCGCTGCGTGAAAAGGGCTATCACGTTGTCATGGTGAAAGGTAAGCTCAAAGGTGACTACAGCCATATCAGTATCAATGAGGCTTTACACCACCAAGAAAAGATTCGGCCAACCAGCCTAATACAGCGTAAGGCGATTGGGCAACCCGTACGCGAAAAGACTTCATTAAAGGATAAACTCGTTCGTGCTATCAAGCCTGCACAGCAGGCTGATGACATGCCCGTTACCCTTAAACGACCGGTGACTGAAAAGCAGCACCAGTATTACATTGAGCTTACGAAGACTCAACGCAAACATGTGAATGATTATTTTAAAGCGGTGGAGCAGTTATCAGCGGGTAATTGTTACCGTGATGCGCTTCATGTTGCCAAAACTGCGACTGCGGTCTTTGATGCGTTAAAAGATGAAGTTAGGCAAATTAACTTTCATCCTCAATCTGTTAAGCACGTTCGGTCCGCTTCGGATAGTGAGCTGATACGCGAGCGTGTATTACATAAACAATCATTGGGCTTAAGGGATGCTTGGGCTATGTTGCAAGACATCTCACGACCGAAACTCGACACTAAAACTCAGGCCCAGTTTAATGAGCTTACTCAGATGATGGCGAAAAAGGATTACGGCAAAGACTTTGATAAACGTGCCAAACAGTTCATGCATGAAAAAGCAGCGCTTATTAACGCTTGGCGGGATAATAAGTTGATGCCAGGTAGCGGCCTCTCACGCTCTGGACTTGATGCAGATGCGGCGTTTGCTGGTGGTGTGGAGCGGGATACTTTTTTGAGAGTGACTAAATTGCTTGATGAATCTTTACAATCACACGGCCAACAGCACAGCCACAAGCAGAGTAGGGCGGAAGACGATGATGACAGATCTAGGGGAGGTCGCGCTCGATAAGTGTTTTTTGTATTTTTAGCCCGACAGTTTCCCTCGGTAATGACACCACTAGACTTTATAGTTTAGGATGCTGGAGGCTTGTTGGAAGTTGGAAGTTGGAAGTTGGATGTGGGGAAGCACTCTCTTTTGGAGGTTTCCCCTCTTGAGACTTTTGCCCAAAAGAGCTGTGCTTGGGCGCTTCTCCAGAAGCATGTTCCAAATAGTGGGCGACGGATGTTAGATATTTAAATGTAGTGGTGTCATTACCGAGGGAAACTGTCGGACTAATTCAATTTAAAGCCTTCAGGCATACTAACACCATAGTCTTTTTCTCTTAATACCAAAACCCTTTCAAGGCTCCCACTTTCCTGGGAAAGGATTATTTTATCTAGGCTAATTTCGGTTACAACATCTTCGTAACCAGCCTTGCTGGTGGTTATTCTCAAAGAAATTTCATTCGAGTCAACTTGATATTCATTCATGTACTTTCTCCCTTAGCTCCCATGGCATCTTATTATCTTTTATACATTCTTGTTTCATTTTAGAGTTAATTTTTCGTATGGTTTTAATTAATACCTCAGGAGTTATCTTGTGATTTATTTTAAATTTTATCGCCCCATCTTCACCGCTGTATTCAGATAATAGTAATGTATCACCTTCGTGAACTGATGTGCACCTGCCAAAATAATACAATACATTTGCATTTGTAAAATTCCGTAAATATTCCTCATCTTTTTTATTATCTTCCGATATTAAACTCATAACTCCATTAATAGATTTGTAACGAAAACTACTATCATTTTTAATTTTTTCTTCAGTCAAGTTATATTTATTTGTTAAAGTTTTTTTTATTGAATCATAACGTGTCGTATTTTTATGCAATTTTTTCCAGTATCCCTTTGCATGATGTTCTATGTCACTGTTTTTTTGCCATTGAAAGAAATATAATAGGTCAATTAAATTAAACTCATTCACGTCAGAATACTCATGTAACAATTTTTTGAAACGAACACTGCCATTTCCGCAATACTTTAAGTTTGATAGTTCGTCAAGCATACAGCATAGAGCAAGGAATACTATATCTAGATATAATGTATTCTTTGTCAAATTTTCGATTCTTTTTAAATTTTTTTCTTTATGATCAAAATATGTATTAACAATATGAGTCATATAAGTTGCCACAATCGAGCCATAATTATGTTTAAGTATGGTTGCCAGTTTGAATTTAATAGTTCGGATAGTCAAGCTATCTGGCTCATGGGAGCGGCCGATATACTCTGAAAAAGGTTTTATTCGTTTGTTTCATCGATACGCCAGTTTGGTGCCAATCAAAGGAACATCGTAAAATGACCAGGCTATTTCAAATGTCGTGTCATTTTTTGCTGCCTCAGCGTGTTATGCAGGCGTCCTGCGCGTGGAACTATGATTCTGACCATTTGCATTTTTTGCACAAATATATTATAATTGTAAGAAAAGAGATACATATTTCTTACAGGATAACAAGGTAATGACCGTTAGCAACAAAATAATGCTTAAAATTCAAAAACATGGAAGAGGGTATATTTTTACCCCGACAGACTTCCTCAGTTTTGGCTCGCGCCAAGCAATAGATACGGCATTGTCTCGTCTCGCTGCCCAGGACAAAATTCGACGTCTCACTAGAGGGCTATATGACTATCCTAAACAGCACCAGCTGCTGGGTGATTTGATGCCTTCTCTCGATAAAATTGCTGAAGCGATAGCAAGAGATACTGATAGTGATATGCAAATATCAGGAGCAAGAGCGTTATACCTTTTAGGTTTAACCACTCAAGTGCCGGCTCAAACAACGTATTTAACCAGTGGCCGCTCCAGAGATATTAAAATTGGCAGCGTCTTATTAAAGCTTCGTCACGCAAGCTCGAAGGTGATGGCAGGCGCAGGCTCCAAAGCAGGAACAATTTTACAGGCCATTCGATACTTGGGTAAAAACAACTTGAATGATACGATGCTCGATAAATTAGGTAGCAAACTTGATTGTAGTGATAAGCGGGCGTTAAAGTCGCTTGCTCGTTACGCGCCAGGTTGGGCAAAACCCAGTATTGATTACATACTCGCCTCTGAAATTTAGTGAGATAAACACTATGAAAGACATATTTGAGCTGCCGGTAACTGATCTTAATGAAATTTTTATTCAAACGGCTTTTAAAATGTCGTTAGGTTCACCGACTATTATTGAAAAAGATTACTGGGTAGTATGGCTGTTACGTTGCCTTTTTTCAGAAAATAATTTTTCAAAGCATCATGTGTTTAAAGGAGGGACATCTTTATCAAAGTGCTTTGGATTAATTCAACGTTTTTCTGAGGATTTAGATATTACAATATCAAAAAAAGCACTTGGGTTAAATGAAACTCTTGAAGAGGTGGGTCAACTTGGCAGTAAAAAGCGAAAAAAATATTTTGAGCATCTTGCTTCGGTTGCAAATGAGCACGTCGATGGTATCCATCAAAGCTTATCGGAAAAAATTGGCTCTCAGCTATCAGGATTAGAGTGGAACCTTTATATTGATAGTGATAATAAACAAAATATTATTTTTGAATATCCTAAAGCGTTAGAGTCCACAATGTATCCGGATGATTCTTATGTGAAACCTAAAATACTCTTGGAATTTGGTTGTCGCGGGGAGTTAGAGCCATCATCAGATACTGATATAGTGACCTATATTGAAGAGTACTATAAGGATATTTTCACTGGTTCAACCACGTCTGTGAAAGCTATGAAACCTGAAAGAACGTTTTGGGAAAAAATTACATTATTGCATATGCTTGCACATCAAGCAGAGGATAAAAAAATACAACTGAGAATAGCAAGGCACTATTATGATGTGTATAAGCTTTCAACGGCAGGAATAGCCAAAAATGCTATTACAAATTTATCTCTATTGGACTCAGTAGCGGCGCATAAATCTATTTACTTTAGAAGTAAACAAGCATCATACGATACAGCAAAACCAGGAAGTTTAAAGTTAATCCCGAACCAATGGCTACTGAAGCAGATAAACGATGACTATCTCGCAATGGAAGATATGTTTTTTGGCGATGTCCTGTCTTTTGACGAGATTATAAATGAAGTGACATGTTTAGAAGATACAATAAATAATCTAGGATAAGTAGAGAGATGGTATAGCACCGCTGAATGACTGATTCAAGAACCTCTCATAAGTGTGATAATTTGTATTATCACACTTAACGTGCTACACTCATTTGGTACCTCAATATAGGCAGTGTTCCGTGGCATTTAGGTATGAGGACGAATGATATAGGGTTGTTTTGTGGAGTCCCCGAAAATTCCCAATATACATTTTTCCACTGCCACGGAACGTTTAACTTGGAGCCGCCATCTCGTTGTGTAATGAGCATGGTTGTAACATTTAAATAATGTAAACGCTAGTTGAAGGAAAAATCATGGCATATCTCTTTATTCATGGCTATCGGATTAAAGTGGACTGGACAGATGAGTTAATTGACTCATTCTTATTTCTCTGGCCAGTAGACAACGGTGACGTTCGTAAAATTCCAAGAAATATTTATGAGCACAAGATGATTTTTGTTTTCTTTTCTCTGGCAATGATTTTCGTGCCCATCAGTTGGCTGCTGAGTCATGTTCCTTTCATTTGGCCTGAATATTTAGC
>JAJFKI010000011.1 GCA_021773295.1 Gammaproteobacteria bacterium
AGATTTAGGCGAGTTGATTTTTGTTCCCTTGGAACCTTTGAAATGCAGGTAATAGCTATTCTATTGCCAAATTTCAAAGGTTCCAAGGGGGCAAAAAGCAATAGCATTAATCTCGCATTTTGGAGTGTGGCGGGTATATACCCATCACAGATGAAAATGCGAAATTAATGCTATTGCTTTTTGGAGTGTGGCGGGTACATATAAAGGAGCTAGTTAATGTCAAGTTGGAGTGATGCACAAGAAATTCCATTAGAGCTGGCAAAGTCTGCAAAAATTCATTTTGCAATACTTGGTATGGCTCCAAACGCTGCTGCCCATGAGATTAAAAAAGCATTCCGAAAGCTTTCTAGGCTGCGTCACCCCGATATGGTAACACGAAGCTTCAAATATGATAAAAACAGCCAGACAAGTGAAGAGGAACAAAAACAAACAGCTCTACAGCAGGCCACAGAAAACTTTAAAGCACTCAATAAAGCTCAGGAATTTTTATTGAATGTTGAGTCAAACCACCATATTAGTTTGCAGAAAATTGTAGACTGTTTAAACCGTTCTAACCTAGGGGCACACAAAGAAGAAACTCTCGACATTGATGATATCAATCAGGATTTATCTCTCAGAGCAAACGCTAAAGAATTAAAAAAAGAGGCAGACCTCCACTTAGCCAATCATGATGAAGAACGTGCAAGGAAAGTCTATGAAAAAGTGCTGGAATGCTTAACAAAAATTCTGAACCGCTCCAAAGATGATGATTTAATGATTTGGAATGTTGCCTCAACGAATCATAGATTATATTTACAATCTCAATATCGATCTAATATTAATTGTCTGATAAGTAAAGGCGTTAAAGAAATTATTAGAGAGGCACACCAAGAGGCGTTTTGTTTTTTTGATCGGGCAATGAGTTATTATGATCATCACCTAACCCGTAAAACAAAGGATGATAACTGTAAGATGGCAACCATCAAAAACTACTTGGTTGTTTTGAGCTTACTTAATGAAAAAAAGCCATTGTCAGACTCTCACTCTTTAGATATCAAAAATTTATATTATCAAAGCCAAGCCAGCATATATGTTAATAAAGCTGAGAATCAATCTGGCTCGGACAGCAACCATAGCTCATCTATTAAGTATTTTAAAAAAGCCATAAACTGCTATTCATGCATGGCTAATCACACCCAAGCTCACTATGCTGACATAATGCTTATTTTTTCTAACATCATTACTTCAAGTCAAAGCTTTCAAGTCAATAGCTCTACCATAGAACTTGTTAGAAAGACACTATGGAAATATGTGAGTATAGACAAAGGCAGCATTGATTACACAATCATCACGCAGTTACAGTTAGCTATTGCAGATTATTATTACTGCGAAGGTTGTTTTAAATTAGCCGCTAATTATTACCAGTATGCAGTGAGTACTGATCCCAAGCTTAAACTACATCCAAACTATATCCTAGCCTTAGAAAATGCCGTAACGCAAAAAAGGAAAGTCTTTTACTTTCTCAGCTTTAACGAACGCTTAGAATTTTATGATTATTTGATTGCAGCCTATATTGCTCAAGCTCAAGCGCTGTCTGGCAGCCAATTACAAAGTGCACAATCATCCAGCGCAGGGAGTTCTAACAGCAGCATGTTTTCCACAACGAATTATCAGGATTGTATAGAGATCGATAAGAAACTTTTCACTGTTTGTTTTTCCAAAGCGACCATTTACTACGAGCAAAAACAATTTGATAAAGCAGTAGAAAATTATATGCAGGCATTAGACATGTTAACGTATAACTCTCGACAAATACTAACAAAATCAAAAAAGCCAGAGGCTTTAATTATCATTGAGCAAATTATTAAGAGCATTGGATGCTTTTTAATGTGTGATCAAATCAATCATGCTGTTAGAGCCCTAGACTTGATACACTCCTTTGTACTCAGTGAGGCTATTGAGCATAACAAACCATCAAATAGCGCTGAGAGAAATAAACAATACCAACAACTGATGACTTTAAAGCAAAACTATCAAAAAATAGCAACGTACTACTTAGAAAAAGACCAGCATTCAGAAGCTACTCATTACTATAAAATGATACTAGAAGTACTCAAAGCAATGAATGCACTCCAAGTGAAAGATAGTGTAAATCAGGAAATCTCATTAATTGAGAAACAAATAAAGAAACTAACAGCCCCTCAATCATACTCTCTAAGCGCGTTACTTATGAGGGCATACCAAAAATTTACTTAGACAGACGTTGATATGCCAAAAATATAACCCCATTTTGTGTAAGTTTCCAATTTGGAATTGGAAACTTACACAAAACATGGCATTTCATTAAAAATCAATTAATTAAACTGGGACGCTTTGCACACAAAAACCAAAAGGAGGCGCGCAGCCTCCTTTTTTGATCTTAAATCGCATATTAGTCGATTCCATAGAGAATCACCGACTATTAGGCTCTTTTATGACTTGCCCAGATACAATAAACCATGAAATCACTGTCCTTAACCGGCTTCGCAACTCGCGGTTGGATTCTGATAACTTGGAAATTATCATAATCATCTACAGAACAGGCGTATTCGTCTTGAAAATTATAGGTATGGGTTTTACCATTCGCATCTAAGAACTGGATGCTCTTAAAATTAACCCACACATCATAAAATGTCGATGAGCCATCTGGCCCAGCAGGAAGATTTGTTGTTATATTATAATCTGAACTTGCTTGTATAGTATGTGATTCTGTCTTATAGATTAACCCATAATCATAATCAATTTCATAGTTAATGGATGTAATTGGATACTTGGAGTCATTCATCAGACTGAAAGTAAAGCTTTTTGCCATAGCCGACACTGGGCCGAAGCAAATTAAACTAACAAGCATACATAAAATAATCTTTTTAAACTTCATTTTTTTATTCCCATTTTATTTAATCTCCATTTGATCCCCTTTTTGGGGAACAAGACGATGAAGATCGGTTTTTTTAACTGCGCTGGCACTATAAAAGCTTCTCCCAAAAAAATCAATCAGACCCCTTTGATAAGGTTCAAATCATTCGCTCAGACATTCAATAAACTTGCATATTATTGTTAAACACCACACAATTGATTGAGCATTGTATTTAGGAGGTCATTGGATGAAACCAATAAAAATAACCCTTGTTTTACTAAGTTTTGTTTGTGGTATTGCAAGTGCAAGTAGCACTGATAATGAGTGGGTTGATCTCAGTCATCGTTATTCTTCCAATACCGTTTATTGGCCCACTTCCGAGCGGTTTCAATTAGACAAAATCTTTGTGGGTGAAACAGATCAAGGTTTTTTTTACAGTGCTTTTAAATTTTCAACGGCAGAACATGGAGGCACACATATTGATGCGCCTTATCATTTTTACAAACAGGGAAATACCGTTGATAACATTCCGTTAAATAAATTAATTGGCCAAGCGGTTGTAACAAATTTTTCAAAGCAAGCCTCTAAAAACCGAGATTACTTAATAACGGTGAAAGATTTTCAACATTGGGAAGCTGCGCATGGAAAAATTCCAAAAGAGTCTATCGTTTTAATCCGAACCGGTTATGAAAACTATTGGCCGGATGCTAAAAAATATCTAGGCACAAAGCTGCGGGGAGAAAAAGGCGTTTCACAATTACATTTCCCTGGTTTAAGCGAAGCAGCAGCAAAGTGGCTAGTAACTCAACGCAAGATTAAAGCCGTCGGCATTGATACTGCAAGCATTGATTACGGACAGTCAAACATGTATAAAGCACACCGAGTTTTAACCGCTGCCAGTACACCCATTTTTGAAAATGTTAATAATTTGTCACGATTACCCGCTACTAATGTTTGGGTTGTAGCACTGCCAATGAAAATCAAAGGCGGCAGCGGCGGGCCATTACGGATCATTGCAAAAAAATACAATTCTGGTATGGTAGCCTCATCCTGATTTTTATGGATAATCATAATAATTAATAATAATGAGGTCTTACCATGGCTGCAGCTAGAGAAGCATTAGAAAAAAGATTTCGACGCGTTGAACAGGCGCCTACTTACATCATCCCTTCAGAAAAAGAATGTTTAATCGCCGATTTAGAACAGTATACGGAGATGGCCGAACGTGAAGATCAACGCCATGCTGCGCGAGAAATGTTAGAGGCACTCGCTGCTATAGAACTAGAAATCCTAAACGCACAACAACTATTTTTAAATGCTCAATACTGGGTACATGAGCAATCTCAACAATTACCACAATCTTCTAACCGTGACGATCAAGTAAAATTACGCCAACTAACAGCATTAAGACTGACGTTGCTTGGCGCTCATTTTGATATTGAGACAAGGTCGTTTGATTGTGGTAGCGTTAGTGATAACCACGTCCAGGAACTTAAGCAAAGTACTTGTCATAGTTATTTGCGCTTTTGGAATACTATTGAGCGTGTAAGTGAGGAAACCACCACTACTGAGCTCACAAGTAGTTATAAGGCTAGTAAGTAATAAGAAAGTTTCTATCGCCCAATTAATCCTGACTCTGCGCCCAAAACTTGTAACTTTGGTTTGACAATACGACTTACTATTTTTTCTACGATCATGCCCACGCCAATCAATGCCACCGCAATCCATTCAATCTTAGATGGCGTTTCATTTAATAATAACCATGAAAAGAATAAGGCAAAGAAGGGAATGATTAACGCATAGTTTGTTGCTTGCGCTAAGCTCCCCTTTTTGATCGCTTTAAACCATACGAGCTGGCCAATGACAATAATGATGATGGCGTAGAAGAACATGGAAATCCATAAATCGCCGTAAAACATATCGGCGAAGTGCTCAATGCCATAGAGGTATACTGCAATAATAAAAAAGATAATTGCTGAGGTAAAATTTCGAAAAAAAATAAAGCTAGGCATGGATAACTTGTCTAACAATAAAGTACTCAATAGTTCAGAAACACCATAAAACACTGCAGCACTTAATAATAATATATCCGCTTTATCCGGTAACATGCCATCACTAAAAATGGTGATCGCAACACCGAGTCCAATAATAATATAACTTACAATTGATCCTAGGTTTAATTTTTGTTTTAAAAACAAGAAGGCGATAATTGCATAAAAAATCCCTTCGAAACGCGAAATCAAAATCACTCTTGGGACTGTGGTATTTTCTAAGGCCACAAAAATAAAGGACGGATATAATACAGCAACAAAGGAACTTGCCATTAACAAACCCCAACTCTTTTTACTCAAATCTTTTAATTCACGCACTATTTTACGTTTTGGGAATGAAATAAAGGTAATTAAGCCCGCGCATAAATTACCAACAAACAATACATTACAAAATGAAATGGCATCAGGATGGCTAAAACCTAGATGCTTCCCTTGTTCTATGAGCAGTTTTAACACAGGGCTCGCCATAGAAAACAAAAGGGTCGAGGTGAGAAAGCACAATGTCACCTGCTTTGATTGATTCCAAAAGTCCATAGGGCGTCTCCTTACCTGGTATGACAATTAGAATAAAGCGCCCTCTTTTTATTTGCAACCTTAGCATAAAATGATTATCCTCCAACGATGCACATTATATTACTCATCATCTTAGGCGCGCTTTGGGGCGGGTCTTTTTTATTTTTACGCATCAGCTCCCCAGAGCTGGGGCCTTTTGTCGTCACTGCGACCAGGGTGTATCTTGCCATTATTTGTCTGCTACTCTATGGTAAGTTTGTTAAACACATGTCCTTTAAAAATTTACCTTGGGGCAAATTATTTAAGCTTGGTTTATTTAGCACTGCCATTCCATTTACCTTAATTTCCTATGGTGAAATGCATATCACCGCCTCATTAGGCGCCATTCTCAATGCAACCACTCCTATTTTTACGGCATTACTTATCACACTTTATTTTCACGAGCGCCATGGTACAGCAACGTTAATTGGCTTAGTGCTAGGGTTTTTTGGCGTGATTGTGATTGTCGGTTTGCACCCTATGTCCATCACTTGGGAAACGGGTACTGCGATTGTGGCTTGTCTTGCTGGATCATTATTTTATGGCATTGGTGGTTTATATGCAGCACATGCTATTAAAGACGTTCCGCCAATTACCATGGCCACTTGTCAATTAATTGGTGCCGGCATTGTTTTAACACCCTTTGCCATTTATGCGCTTCCCCACACTTCAATGCCTGAGATGAAAGTCATTGGGTCTTTGCTTGCCTTAGGTATACTGTGTACAGGCGCGGCGTTTTTATGTTATTTCAATTTAATCAAAATGGTGGGCGCTAGTAAAACATTGACTGTAACCTTTTTAATTCCTGTCTTTGGTATTATTTGGGGCGTCATATTTTTGCATGAAGAAATCCACGCAACATCTTTGATGGGTTTAGCCCTGATTTTATCTGGCGTGTTTTTATTAAACCGTCCCGGTAAACAACTTTAATTTAATGATCGGCCTCTTTTGTTATGATAAGAAATCTGTATAATCCGTAAATGACAGGATAAAAAAATATTCTGCTTTAAGTATCATAACTCCTTAATATTATTAAATAATTAAAAACGGGGCACACTATGAAAATCGATTGGGAAATCTTTTTTAACACATTAAACGGCAATAAAAACTTACCTATTAGTGCTATCGAACAAACGGCAGACACTGTTAGCATTGTATTACCGGAAGATATAGGGAAAGCTTTTGCTACTCGCTTAGCAACAAGCCTATCATCACAAGCTGCATTTATTGATAGCTTTCCCTTTGAAATAACACCTGCTCATGCAGTGTCTTGCCCAGCCTCCAGTAGTTCTTCCTCATCTAACAATGTTGTTAATTCCATCGCACCAAAACAACCTGAAACACTGCAACAGTGTTATGATGTCTTAGCCAGTCTCTTTGGCAAAAGAACAATGGCGGTAACAGGCATGAGTTGTTACTTATCACTAGAAGATGGTGCTAAAGCAAAAGACGGTGTGCTTTATTCAAGCGCTATTACTGATCCTGATTTACTTAAGGCAATCGAAGCCCATTTAAAGCATTTAATCGCACACTTTGCGGATGTTGATGATGAAAAGTTACAACAAGTTTGGAAAGATCCTCGTTCATACTTAGCCGCTCCTAGTAAAACACTGAATAGCAAAAAGGATGCGGACTCAAAACTCGCCGGCTTAGTGAGTCACTGTTTTATCATAGATAAGTATCCCGATGAAAACGACCCAGATAAAACTATCGCTAGAATACGAATTAATGTTAAAGGACTCTATGAATACTTATTCCCGCCGTTGATTATCACAAGTGAAGTGGCGACTGATACGAATGAAAAAAACATCATGCTCACGTTCAATCGTAATCATTTATTATCACGAGTGCAGCACTTAATGGGAGGCCCTTTATTACGAGTTTGTCATAATGCTGAAGAGCAACAGTCCTATCTATCCCCAATCTTTGCTGGACTAGAAGGTGAGGAAGGGCGTAAGCCAACACTTTATGTCCTGGAGATTGATTGTAGTGGCAGCATAGAACCTTCAATTAAAACGCTTAGAGCTCAAATAATCAGCGTTATTAGGCAGTTACGACTTGATGACTCTCACCCAGGCAGCAAACTACGTCTTGTCACATTTAGCGCAACAACGAATGCCGAAGAATACCCGTTACATGAGTTAGATATTGAAAGCTGGGCAAAAAATTTGAAAAGTTATTATGAAACAAGACTATTTGGAACGGTACATGATGAAATATCGCGTTTACTTAAAACGGACATTAGCAAGGACTATAACATCGTCCATTACCTGATTACCGATGGCTATGACAACCACTCGAAAAATATTACAAAACGTAGCATTGATCGCTTAATAGAAGAATGCACCCGTAAAGGTATTACCCTACCCGCTATTATCACCGCTGGCATAAACGGTTCCGCCGGTAATGGGGATATGCAATGCTACGACATTGGATTACTCGAATCACTTGCAAAATCATTGAAGGGTGTTTTTTATGACATGCAACACGGTGGTGACTTTACTGCCTTAGCGTCAGAAACAGCGCGAAAACTATCATGCCCTCGTGATGAAGTAAGCTTCGTACATCAAATAGCCGACAGCTTATCGGTTTATCGTATTCCAATTTACGCCGATGGCAGCCTGCAAATGCCTGCCATTAGTATCCCTATTGGTAATGAATCACACGTCATTGGTATTGATGGTAAGGAATGGATCGTCAGTGTACAAGATCCTAGTTCCTTACCCGAAGAAACCACCAATGAAATCGCACGCAGAACCTTGGCAACCGCACAAACCATTATGTCCGATGAAAAGGAAGACACTAAATGCGCCAAGCTCAATCAAGCAAAACATGCGCTAGAAGCACTTGCCCAAAAAGTAGAGAGTGACACTGTCGTGATGGCATTAAAAACCATCTTAGAGTATTGCGAACGCGCTAAGGAACCTGTGGAAAGCGCCACGAGAAGGAGTACCATCAGCCAAGCAGCTCATAAACGAGGCTGGGTTAGCATTGAAACACATCGTGGGAGAGAATACTTTCCTGCTGCTACAGCGGCGGCTTCATCATCTAGCAGTGCTGCATTGTTAGCCTCAGCAGGAGGACCATTGCATCCTCGCTCTCCTGTTACAGCTGATGATGCGACACAAACACAGGGTTATTCGCCTGAGAGTATGTGTTCAATAACTTGAGGAAATGACTTCAGTAAAGCACATACCCGTCACACTTCAAAATGCGAGATGAATGCTGTTGATTTTTGTTCATTTGGGAGCTTTGAAAGACAGGTAATAGCCATTCTATTGCTAAATTTTAAAGGTTCCAAGGGGGCAAAAGTAATAGCATTCATCTCGCATTTTGGAGTGTAGCGGGTATAAGTTGGAGGGGAAGGTAAGTTATCCCCATGGATTAATAAACTCAACCCCTGTTGCTTCAAAGTCACTGATATTTCGTGTAACAATCGTCATACCATGCACCAAGGCCGTTGCTGCAATAATAGCGTCTCTGTCAGAACGTGGATCGGGCACATGGAGCTTTGCACAGAATTGTGCGACTGCTGTATCCATTGGCAAAATACGCTCGGCAAACGCTGGCAGCACATGTGTGTTGAGCCAAGATCGCAACATCGCGCCTTGTGCCGCATCGCGACGCTCAACAATCAAGACACCGGTTTCAAGTTCTAAAATTGTAATGACAGATAAAAATAGTGTTGCCGCTGAGACACTTTTTGCCCAGGTAATTACTTGCTGATCTGCTTTTTTTGAGTTAGCTTTTCGTAACTCCGAAATGACATTTGTATCTAGCAAGTACATCATGAAAAATCCTCCGACTTATACAGATCGCCTTTCACACGTGGCGGTTCGAATTCTATGTCACTTGCCTCAGGCATCGCCAGTAAATCAACAATGCTCTGCTGAGTCGCCGTAATTTTTTCATACTCTTCAACCGATAACAAAACATGTGCTAACTGCCCACGATCGGTAATAAACACTGGACCTGCAAGCGCTGCATGCTTGGCTTTTCCAACATCTTGATTAAACTCACGGCTAGAAATTGTGATAATACTCATTGTAATCCTCCATTGTGACTCATAATGTAGCAATGTTACTACGTTTCATAAAGTATAGCAAATAATGTAGTAATGTTCCTACATTATGGAGAATTCACGTAAAAACGCGGTTTTGCGCCTGCTCTTCTGGACAATTTGAGTAATCGACTTTACAAATTGTCCAAATTTACTTGATATGGACAAATTGCAACATCGAGGTAGAAAGATTGTTGCTAAGTTGATAGTACCCAAATTGGGTACTATAATACCCAATATGAGGCACTCAAATACGACAATTTTAGACTCAATCTTGAGCAAAGCACGCCGCCAAGTGCTAGGCCTACTTTATATGTGTCCTGATAAGAGCTTTTATACCAACGAAATTATCAAACACTCTCACTCAGGCAGAGGAGCCATTCAACGCGAATTAGAAAATTTAACCAAAGCCGGACTAGTAACATTAGAACTACTTGGTAACCAGAAGCGCTATCAAGCCAATAAACTATCTCCCATTTATTCTGAATTACGTAGCATTGTTTTAAAAACATTTGGCTTAGCCGACATTATTCGTCAAGCACTTACTCCAGTCGAAGAAAAAATTATTTTTTCATTTATCTATGGTTCTATTGCAAAGCAACAAGATAAATCACAAAGTGACATTGACTTAATGATAATAAGTAATAGTCTTTCCTATGCAGAATTATTTCCTCTGCTCGAGCAACCGCAGGTTTTGCTTGGTCGTATGATAAATCCGACCTTTTATTCTAAAAAAGAATGGAATGACAAGAAAAAAAATGAAAATAATTTTATTACGCAAGTTACCAAACAACCCAAGATTTTCTTAATTGGGATTGAAGATGAGTTCAAACAACTTGGATAATTTGGTAAAGACTGGGCAGCTAAAACATGAACCCACAAATCAAAAAGAAATTTCTGGTTTATTACAATCAGGAACTGCACGGTTGACTGATGCAAAAAAAGATAATTTATCCGAGGAAAGTCGTTTTGATTTAGCATATAACGCTGCACATTCTATTGCATTAGCAGCGCTAAGATTAAAGGGATATCGCTCATCCAACCGATTCATTGTCTTTCAAACCCTCCCCATCACTGCGAATTTAGGGCCCGAAGTATGGCGTATTTTAGCCAAATGCCATGATAAGCGAAATCTAGCTGAGTATGAAGGCTTTTTAGAAATTGATGATCGATTATTAGAAGAATTACTTTCGGCAACACAAACACTATTAAACAAGGTTCTTCATCTTGTAAAATGAATCATTCATACTCCCCAAGCTCAATAATTATCCCTTCAGGCCCTTCTAAGTAAACGAGCTTTTTATTGTTGAAATCCATAATTTTATTTATGAAGGTAACGCCACATTGCTTTAAACGCGCGACTTCTTCGGTAATATTATCCACTGCGAAGCAAAGGTGGTTATAACCTAATTTATCTAAACGATTGATGTGAGGATCATGTTGCGGCGTAGGATTGTGAAATCTTAATACTTGGATTTCAAAACGTGGATTGCAATCTTTTAATACCAGGGTTATATGATCAGCTTTTAAATCTGGAATTCGCATATAGCTTTCAAATGGTTCACCTGAAATCACAACTCGATGCTCTTCATAAAAACCTAGTTTTCCAAAAAATTCAATGGCAGCATCCAAATCCTTTACAGCCACCGTTACATGATCGGCACTTTTTATCATGACTCCCTCTCCTTTTCAATTCTTTAATTTAACCATATTTTAAAAGTACAAGTTTCAGCCTTCGTTCCTGGCGATTTGCCTGAGTCATTCACAATCGAGCCTAACATCACGCCATGATGCCGATCATGCATATTCACTTCTCTTAAGCTAACCGCCACTTCATGTCCTTTAGCTTTTATCGCATCTGCTTTTAAGCCAACAATTGCTAAGTGCGAACCAAAACAATCATGAAGGTTACCACGGAGTAAGTCAATCACTAACGACGATGACCCATTCGGATCAAAACAAAAATTAAATCGCTCACCACTTGGCAGCGTTGCATAAATTGTTCCACTCTTATCTAATCGACCTTCGCAGGTATTTGCTAAAAGCACCGCTGAAATGAAAAGTGATAAACCACAGACAAAGCTCATTATTATTTTTCTCATCGTCACTACCTCTTTATTCTATATGGACAATCATTTTGACTGCACTCTAAAAGTATAGCGAGAAAAAAAAGTTTGATGGTTCGTTAATCTTAACACTTACTGAAATTAATGTTTAAAGCGTATTTTCATAACGCTCCCTGGCTTCTACCAGCAAATCACGCAGCACAATAAGGTAATTCACTTTATCCCCATCTTCATCTTCTAAAAAGATAAGATCGGCAGCGAGGCGACTAAGTGACTCTACCTGATAAAGTCCCTCGATAAAGCTATCATCTTTCTGGGGCAATACTGCCTGCCCTCGCAAACGTTGTAACAAGCGCTGTAACACTAATAAAAAGTGACAGCGCTCGGTACTCGCATGAGAAATAAAAAGCTCATCGATGCCGAGGGTTAAATAATCAGAGGCTTGTGTGAGTAGATACTCAATGGTGAAATTCCCTTTGTTATCTAATGCATCTGTTCTCTCAACGTTGGGCAACTTAGTTTCTTGC
>JAJFKI010000101.1 GCA_021773295.1 Gammaproteobacteria bacterium
ATGCTCATATCCGGTTGTACTTTTGCCTCTCCACCTGTCCATATTTGAATCTTAATATATTTTGTTGGCACACCACATGTATCAGATAGGTACACCATAACTTTTTGATTTTATTTGTGCTACCTGACACATAGGTAACACTTGATACCGGAGAGATTCGAACTCCCGACCGCTCGGTTCGTAGAAACCTGCCTTAAATGTTAACTTGTTGTTTTTAAACAACTTTCCAGGCGATCGTTCGTGTAATATTGTGTTAATTTGGGTAGTTTTAGCTGCCCTTTTGACACAAATCTGACACAAGCAATTATAATCTCTTCTTGAAATAAATACGCCAATGGCGTATAGTTCTGCTATGATTATAAAAGAAACACATTATTTTACAAAAATAATTAAGGAATTGATGACCGATGAGCTGTATGGGGAACTACAGGAAGCTTTGGTCAGACAGCCTGCCTTGGGTGACTTGATACCCAGCAGTGGAGGACTGAGGAAAGTCCGTTGGAAGATACCAGGAAAAGGAAAACGCGGTGGAGTACGTGTTATCTACTATTGGATAACCCAGGAGGACCATATTTTTATGCTGTTTGCTTATGGAAAAGCAAGCAAAGAAGATTTAACTAAGGAGCAAATCAAACTATTGAGACAACTCGTTGAGGAGGAATTAAACAATGGATAAAGATATTTTTGAAGGACTGTTGGAGGGCGTACGCGAGGCAGGTAAAGTTAAGCGTGGTGAGAAACGCGCATCTAGAATATTTAAATATACGCCTCTGGATGTAAAAAAGCTTCGTGAAGACCTAGGTCTCTCACAGCAAGAGTTTTCTCAGTTAGCACTTGTTAGCATTAAAACACTTCAAAACTGGGAACAAGGCCGCCGTCAACCACGTGGTCCGGCGCTGGCTTTGCTAACTATCTTAAAAAATGATCCAAAACATGCTATTGATGCTTTGCATTAAAATTCATGTGAATTAGTCTTTGCCAGCTTAAGGTAGTACTAACTCAACTTTATTAACTGCCATTAATACTTTTGTATGATGGTGTCCTGTAAACCAATAATATAACACACCAGTTACCACCACGTGGTTACCTTTCCTAAGCTTTGACCATAAACTGTTGTTCATTACAGCTAATTGGATGACTGTCATGTTTTTTGCCGGTTCATCCATTTCATTATCATTCGTTTTAACATGTGGCGGCAAGTCAACATCTATAGGTTCATTGTGAAAGCGAGGCAGTTAAAGAGTAGAATCTTCTCTTCTAGAATACAATTCAAAAGCGCACTGCCAAAAGCAACTGCTAAAACAGCATCCCCTTTCTTAAGTACTGGAACACTTGTATTTGTAACAACTCTGTAGTGCCTATAACCCCAGGACGCCCCAGAAAAATTTATAAGAAAATTTGAAATTACTGCAAATAAAATATAGAAATACCATTTATTGTAGCACTTCAAGTTAATGCCTTTCTTATGACGATTTAAACAGTAAACATCAATCACCATATAAACCCAGGTTAATATTATCACCAAATATGTGACGGCAACGCCAAACAAGGAGTGCATTAGACCAGTCAATGCTGATACGGCAAGAAACGCTATTATTCCTAACAAAAATATTAAGCCGCGCCTAATACGGCCAGCAAACATATGTCCAAGACCCGGGAAAAGAATTGTTAATAACGAGATTGCAAAAGAAGATAATTTACTTCGGGATTTAATGAAACCTGTCATACTCTTTCTCTCAATAAACTAGAATCTAATATTAGTGATTACTATCCGGCCCATCTTTTTTATACTGGTTTAGTGCTGTTTTAGTAACGCTATAGCACCAACAAATTAGCTATGTATTATACAGATGTGTGCATATTTTGCAAAAATTATAATTTGTGCGATCTAAATTAATACTAATCTATTGACTTGTATAGCTTTACTATTGCCAACCTGGGAATAATGGCAACTTTACCATTTAATAAGACAACATAGGGCTTGAAACGATAGCCTTTATATCCTAATTCAATTTTCTCGAAGTTATTATAATGCATGGTTTTTACAGTATTTAAACTTCCTAAATATTTTGCTTTTACTCTTTCTTTCGTCACATAGTTAACAATCAGAATCTCATCCTCTGTTCTTAGCAAAAGATAGCGGAGGCTGTACTCTATAAAAAAAGGCCCCCACTCCTTCTGAGAAAGAAGTCTCTTAGCAAGTGACCATGACTGACGCTCAAGTTTATATTGCAAGTGATAGTCTATCGGTTTCGAGAGAAAATAACCGCTTAAGATAGCCATTATTAAAATGACTGGGAACAACGCGATGCCAGCAAATGCTTTACTGGGCATATCGCTTAATAAAATTGGGCTAACTACCATATATAGCAAAATTAATATCATCAACAGAAAGTCTATTGCTCTTGCTTTATTAAACACTAAGCATTTTAAAGTCGAAAGATTCATTGCTGTTCATATCCTAACGTTATAGTTAATCTCATAAACATGATAATAAACATCAGCTAATTGCTTGAATTATCCAAACCACTATCATTCCAACTACAGAAGCTGTTAATAATAGGATACCCAAGTTAATTAGAAGCTTGTCTTCAGACATGAGTCGGTTAACAAGAAGTTTATCTGGAATTATCATTGCAACATTAACACATTTTTTTAAAAAACTATTTTGGTAAAACTTTTTAAAGATTGGTGACCCAATCCACGCAATGTTTAATACCCCAATAATACAAAGTGGAACAAGGTCCATGTCTCTTAATAGTGAGAAATTTCTATAGACATGCCTTAGCGTCATGGATATTACAATGATTATCAAATTTAAAAATAGCATAACGATTAAGAACATTAATCCTTTTTTTAATTCTTGGGTCGTAATGAACATAGGGAGGTTTGGGTTTTCTGCCCGCGTCAAGATGAAATAACTGCCAAGTAATAATATCATTACTAATCCGTTAGTGATTTCTAACGCTTGCGTAGTGGTTTGAGCATGAAGGAAGTAAGTAATCACCGCAACAGCCAAACTGACAAGACCCAAGACGAGACCTAGTTCTGTTCTCATGGTAGTTTTGATTAGTGACATTATTTAGTATTCCTCAGTAAGTCGTTTAACTCATTAATTGTTTTTAATTTGTGGTTTTTAAGCAAAATACTGCTAGCATACCCACTTAATTGCTTCATATTTTACCGACAAACTGACAAATTGCAATATTAATGCACACCCAATCTAAGATGCTGCTAATCTATTGATTTACCTTACTATTATTTTCGCTCTTCCCAGTCATCAGAAAAGGTTTCTATGTAGATTTGTTTGCGCACGCACATAAATATCCAGCTTGGCCTACATAGTATTTGAAGACGAAGTTAATCAATGGTTAGTACTGAAGCTCCAACACCCACAATACCCACAATCATCAAATGCTCATATCCGGTTGTACTTTTGCCTCTCCACCTGTCCATATTTGAATCTTAATATATTTTGTTGGCACACCACATGTATCAGATAGGTACACCATAACTTTTTGATTTTATTTGTGCTACCTGACACA
>JAJFKI010000102.1 GCA_021773295.1 Gammaproteobacteria bacterium
TCTATTGGCAAATTTCGAACGTTCAAAGGGGGCAAAAAGCAATAGCCTTCATTTCGCATTTTCATCTGTGATGGGTATATAGCTAATATCAGTCCATATTATTACCTGATGTGGCTTTGGAGAATACAGTGATATCAGTTACACTGTTCCTTACTTTCTTAGCCACACTGTGAGGAAAGCATCAATCCCCACCCGAGCATTCCATGTTAAGAGACGGTGGGCCCATTAAAGAATAACAATGTTAGGAGAATAAGGATGAGCGCACTTAAAACTGAAGTTCCTGTTTATAAAAATATTGAAAGCTTAAAGCAAGTATACCCCGATCGTCACCTTGTGTTAGTGTCCATTGATGATGATGTAAGTAAAGGCATTCTAATATCTGGGCTTGAGAGCATCAGTGATGGTGTTACAAAGATAGGGCTTCATTATAGTCCAGACAGTTGGCCTAAAACGACAATATTTCAATCTATCAAAAATGGACTTGGTAAGGCTGGAGTTGAGCGGGACATCCAACTGGTTTTGGTCCCGATTGCGCCGACGGCGGACAGTGTGTTGACGCTTAAAACTCAAATAGCCTTATACAAGGGGGTTCTTCTGAGTGCTATTGATCAACCACATGCCTATATGCCAGATGCAGAAGCTGATTATGAAGCGTTGAAAATATTGATTGCAGGGCTTAATGGTGGCGCAACCGCTGAAAAGAAAGAAATTAAAGTGAAAGAGACAAAGGAAGAGGAAAAAGTGGCTGTCATTGTAGTGAGTCCTCCTAGACCAAAGACACAGACTAGTGGCAATTACACGTTCTTTGGAGGTTCTAAAGGTAGTGATGATGACATAGCTGCCGATAAGGCAAAGCCAAAAAAAACGGCAGCAACAGAAAGCACGGGCTTGTTAGACCCAGCTACCATCCCTTTAAGTAGTGATGATGATGATAGTGAAGATGATGCAAGATGCTGGGACGCTTGCAAAAGTGCTTGTGGCTTTGGTCCAACTCTATACGAATCTTTTTAATTTTGATTATCCCCACCCTAACCCTCCCCAACAAGGAGGGGGAAGGATGGGCTTAGACATTAAATAAGAAATGCATCACGTCGCCATCCTTAACGATATACTCTTTTCCTTCAATGCGTAATTTACCTGCTTCTTTAGCACCTTTCTCACCTTGGCATTGAATAAAGTCATCATAAGCAATCACTTCTGCACGGATAAAGCCGCGTTCAAAATCTGTGTGAATTTTGCCGGCTGCTTGTGGTGCCGTGGCGCCCACTGGAATGGTCCAAGCGCGAACTTCTTTAACGCCGGCCGTGAAGTAAGTTTGCAAATCTAGTAATTGATAACCGGCGCGGATGACGCGATTCAAACCTGGCTCTTCTAAGCCCATTTCTTCCATAAACTCAGCGCGTTCCATTTCGTCTAACTGCATGATTTCAGCTTCTATTTCGGCGCAAATTGCAACGACGCCAGCGTATTCTTTTGCAGCATAGTCAGTGACTTTGTCTAAGAATGGATTATTGTCAAACCCGTCGTCATTGACATTCGCAATGTATAAGGTTTTTTTCGCGGTGATTAAATTTAACGGTTTAATGAGTGCTTTTTCATGTTTATCTAACGCAAGGCTACGCACACCGTGGCCTGTATCTAAGTGTTGTTTTACTTTTTCTAACACGGCTTTTTCTGCGAGTGCCTCTTTGTTACCGCTTTTGCTATTTTTACTGGCCTTTTGTAAGGCTTTTTCCACGGATTCTAAATCGGCGAGTGCTAATTCGGTGTGAATGGTTTCAATGTCGCGAATAGGATCCACCGTCCCTTCCACATGCGCAATATCATCATTTTCAAAACAACGCACCACATGAGCGATAGCATCGGTTTCACGAATATGCCCTAAAAATTTATTGCCTAAGCCTTCACCGTCGGCAGCACCGGCAACGAGACCGGCAATATCCACAAATTCCATGGTGGTGGCAATCACATTTTGTGGGTTAACAATGTTGGCAATCGTATCTAAGCGAGGATCTGGCATGGGTACCACACCAACATTTGGCTCAATGGTACAAAAAGGATAATTAGCAGCATCGATGCCGGCTTGTGTTAGCGCGTTGAATAGGGTGGATTTGCCCACATTGGGTAAACCCACAATACCGCATTTAAAGCCCATAAGCTATTCCTCTATTTGGTGTGTAATTGTTTTATTGCTTTTTGAATGTCGCCGCTCACCATGTCCGGTAACAGCGCCATGACTTGGGTGATGGCATCATTAATGGCTTGGCGTTGCGCTGAGCCAGGATGATTCAATACGTAATTTAAGACTTTACTATTATGACCAGGGTGGCCGATGCCAATGCGTAAGCGGTAAAATTCTTTTGAACTCAAATGCGCTATGATGTCGCGCAAACCATTATGGCCGCCATGGCCGCCATCGAATTTTAACTTGACGGAGCCCGTTGCTAAGTCCAATTCATCATGTGCCACTAAAATTTCTTGGGGTTCAATTTTATAATACTTACACAGCGCACCAACGGCTTGGCCACTGTGATTCATAAAGGTGGTTGGAAAGAGTAGGTGCACACTGTGGCCAGCAATACAAACTTTGCCTGCTAAGCCGTGAAATTTTGTTTCTAAGCGTAATTGCGTATCGCAATCTTCGGCAATGGCCTTAACGAACCATTCGCCAGCATTATGGCGAGTTGTTTCATATTCTGGGCCTGGATTACCCAGGCCCACAATAAGTTTAATGGGGGTCGTCACCATTATTCACCTTCAGCGGGCGCTTGTGTCTCACCTTTATTGTCTTCAGATGTTTCAGCACCTTCTTCATCAGCGGCTGCTTCTGCGTCAGCTTCTTCTTCTTCAGGCTCTTGAATGACCTTCGGTTTATGGGCTGACACAATCGCTTGATCATGCTCTTCGCCAAGGCTTAATTCTACAGAGGTGACATCTTTTGGAAACTTAAGATCGGATAAATGCAGTGTTTGATCCATGTCTAAATTTGCTAAGTCCACTTCAATAAATTCAGGCAAGTTCGCTGGTGATGTACTAACGGCAACGTCTTTCATTAAGTGAGAAATAACACCACCTTGTTTCACGGCAGGGGCCATGTCTTCGTTCAAGAAGTGCAGTGGTATGTTTACAGTTAATGTTTCTTTACCCGTAATACGTAAGAAGTCTAAATGCAGAACTCTTGCTTTGTGTGGGTGTCGTTGAATGTCTTTTAACAGTAATTTTTGCCCTTTACCCTCTAATTGGATGGTAATAATCTGTGAGAAAAAGGCTTCATTTTTCAGTGCTTTTAAAATATCTTTGTGGTGAAATGTTACCGACATAGGTTCCTTACCACCACCATAGACAATAGCAGGGACTTTATTTTCTTCACGACGCAGGCGGCGGCTCGCACCTTTCCCCACGTCAGTACGGCGCTCAGCCGTTAATTCAATCGTTGCTGACATAGTTAAATTCTCCAATAAATCAATAAGATAAATAGTAGTTTCCGCGACCAGAAAACTACCGGAGGCGGTATTATACACAGATAGTGTGTTGTTTAAAACAATTAGCGGTTAATCAAAGCATAGTAATCCTTAATATGTCCTTAAGCATTTAGCGTTATGCTCTTGTCCACTAGATTTATAAATGATATTGAGGTAGAAGAAGATTATGTTTGAATTAGAATTAGATGGGTTGCCAGGTGAAGAGCACCAGCCCTCAGAAAGGTACAAAATACCTTTAGGGTTTTATGGTGATAGTCCTGCGCCCGGAGCAAATGATAGTGATGGTAGTGATGAGGATTCAGATGTTTGGGGGAGAACATCTTATTCTCCAGCGCAACACGCAGAGGGTGCCTCTTTAAACAATCGTGGCTTACCAGAGGAGTTCTTAGCTCGTGTGAGCAGATCCCCTACAGACCCATTTCCTTGCCCCCCCACTTTTTTTGAGAAAGATGAAAAGAAAGTCTCTAACTCACAGAGTAAGCGGAACAGCAAAGAAACTCCTGTGGTAGCTAGAACCTCTTCTTCAATGATTACAGCGCGCTTGTCGGCAGAAAAACCCAGCGTCACTTCAGACGCTAAGACGAACCGTCGGTCAAAAACAGATGAGAAAGATGCGCATCAACGCGCTATTCGTAGACAGGATCGTGATGCCAAAAACACCTTGAGTGATGATGATTTAGACTCAAGCGTATTAAGCTCATTAGACTTATCGTCTTCGTTCTCGTCTTCGTTTTCGTCTGATGATAATGACCAGCCTGTGGCAGCCGATGCACTTAAGGCAAGTCGTGCGAAGTTAGAAGCAGCCAGGCAGGCTGTAATAAATACCAGAAAATTTCAACAACAAAAACTAGGATTCACTGGTATGAGGAGATGTGATGGCGTGCATAATTTAGCGTTACTGGACGCATCTTCCCAGCAAGAAGCTCCTGCTCCTGCCGCAAGTCCTTCTACTCAACAATCCTTAAAAGAGAATATGTCCATTAATGAAGAGAATATGCTTTTTCGTTTTGAATGGTAAGCGCATTACTCCTCAGGAAACATCGAGCTCACAGAGGCTGAGGTACTCACGCGGTTCATGGCTTCGGCCAGCATGGTGCTAAGGCTTAAGGCGCGAATGCGAGAGCATTTGATGGCTTTTTCACTTAAAGGAATGGTATCTGTGACTACGAGTTCATCGATGCAAGAATTTTCTAAATTCTCTAAGGCGGGGCCTGATAAAACGGGGTGAGTGCAATAAGCTCTTACAGAGGCTGCGCCATTATCTTTTAAGGCTTGTACTGCGGAACACATGGTGCCGGCGGTGTCGATGATGTCATCGACAATGATGCAGTGTCTGTCTTTCACATCACCAATAATATTCATCACTTGTGTTTTATTAGGTCCAGTGCGACGTTTATCGATGATGGATAAGTCGGAACTTTGGACGCGTTTTGCTAATGCGCGTGCGCGAACCACGCCACCCACATCGGGGGAGACGATCATAGGGTTCTCAATGCCTAATTTTTCAATATCTTCTACCATCACAGGCGTCCCGTAGACATTGTCTACTGGTACATAAAAGAAACCTTGGATTTGATCGGCGTGTAAGTCGACGGTCATAATGCGAGTAATACCAACATTTTGCAGCATATCGGCAACCACTTTAGCGGTAATGGGTACCCGTGCTGAGCGTACGCGGCGATCTTGCCTGGCATAACCATAATAGGGGATGACGGCAGTAATGCGTTTTGCTGAAGCACGGCGAAAGGCGTCTGCCATAATGACGAGCTCCATGAGATTATCATTGCTGGGGGTGCAAATGGATTGGATAATAAAGATAGCTTTACCGCGGACATTTTCTTGGATGTCTACTAAAATTTCACCATCGCTAAAGCGATCAACGTTAATTTTTCCTAGGGTTTTATCAAGGCGGTTAGCAATTTTTTGAGAAAGTTGCAGGTTGGCATTGCCACGAAAAATCATCATATCCGACACGGTTATTATCCTATTATTTATGAAGTTAGACAGCTCAAGTGTAGCACTTCTCTTTGTAATCTCCACGTCATCGTTTTTATTATCGTTTACTTGACGGTGAAGTGGCTGGGGTGCCAGGATTCGAACCTGGGAATGCGGAGATCAAAACCCCGTGCCTTACCACTTGGCGACACCCCAATTGAACTAAATTAGGCGCGTATTGTCTCCATTCACTTGTGAGTTGTCAATGATCAGTGAGTAAAAATTTTTTAATCTGTTCCCGCCCTTAGCACGGTGCTCGTCAGACCCCCTTTTACCCCCAATGGCTCGTCGGCCTGGGGCCTCCTGCGCTTTATTTGGCGTGGCTGGTGTGGCTCATGCTTGGCTCTATGGTTGCCGTATTTTTCTAGTGGCGGGGGTTACCCCCAATGGCTCGTCGCCCTGGGGGCTCCTGCGCTTTATTTGGGGGTAACCCCCGCCACTAGAAAAATACTGTATTGTACGCGCTTGAACCACGGGTTTGTGTGTATGAGGGGTGGTAGATGGAGCTTTGTCAGTGAGAGATGTGCAACCGTACCCGATGGGGGATTCTTAAGGGGGAGAATCGGGATTCTTCCCCTTAAGCGCAAGTGCGAATTTACTTCGCGCGCAGCGGGGCTTTCGAACCGTTTTTGTCTGATTAGGCCAATGTTTAGCTTAATACCCAGCGGTTTATGATGAGTTTGGCTGTAATTGGGCCATTGGTCATGGTGATTTTGCTGGGTAAGTCTTTGCCTTTTACGGCGGTGTAGCGTTGGTAGAGGATGTTCCAGCCGGATTGTTGTAGGGTGCGTAGGTGGTTGTAGGGATCTAGTTTCATTTGGGGTTTGCTGCCGGGGGCGGGGAGGCCTCTGACCCAGTAATAGAGGTTGCTGATGGGTAATTGCCAACCGGTTTGTTGTTGTAAGAGGGCTTCGCTGCTGGTTGCTGTGTAAGTTTTATTTTCTGGTGTAGTGAGTGTGACATTGCCGGGTTTACCAATGATGATGGTGTTGCCAACACCTAAGGGGCCAAATAAACGGATGGCGAAAGTTGATTGAGATTGTTGTTGCCATTTAACGCTGGCACTTTGGGCTTGTTGTTGGTCGCGAATGGCGATCGCACCATTGGCTTGCCAGCGGGTGATTTGTTGTAAATCTTGTTTGCGTTGGGACCAGGTAATGGTTTTATTTTCAGCGGCAGTGCTAGCAGGTTTGGGTGACATGCAGCCCGCGAGGCTAGTGATCAGTATTAGTAATGCAAATAATCGCACAACGTTGGAATTTATTCCTAGTTTCATTGTCATAATCCTTTAACTATGGGGCGCTTGCCGAAGTATAAAGGCTTTTTTATGATTGAGTCAAAACTTGGTACATTAATTGCATCCGCAGGCATTTTTGTGTTATAAGTAGGCAAATTTTGGTAATGTAGTGATAAATATGTAATAAAATCAGTGAAAACATTGCAAAATCACTATATTTGTATAATATTTCCATAAAGTTCTGCATGTATAAGGATATACATGACTCACTATAGGGAAGCCACATTATGTCTAGAAAGAATGAAGTAACCCACTTCCCACCGCCGGTGGCTACCGCTAATGCTCATACAGCAGTATTGGATGGTTATACTAGGTTATTTCGAGAGTTTACCGCTGATAATTCTATTACATTGATTGCCCCTGCCTCGGGTGAACGGATTCGTCTGCCCAATGATTTTGTGCATATGCAAAAGGATGCACGTTTTGATCCACTCTTTTTGTTATTGCAACAAAGTAGAGTGCAGGGTGCAAAGATAATTTCAAACTGTGCTGCTTATAAAGAAGCGCTTGGGGTATTTCGAGAATACTTGCTGAGTTTAGGCTTTAGTGCAAAACAAGCCGAGTTATTACGCAACCATTTTGTGACAGCCAGTCAGGCCTTTAGACAAGAATTGGAACGTCGGCATGTTAATCGCTCATCGCTGGGTGCATTACCCCTCGATAGTGATAGAACACAGTTTCACTGCTTTATTTTTGTGGTTGATGAACGACTTTACGTGCAATTAGAAAATGCTGGGAGAATCTTTGCTAAAGATATGGATCCTAAGAAGGGTACCAGTATTGAGTTGCCAATTGATGATTCTGTAGCCGTTCTTCAGCGGTATATCCAGGCAGGGCCCGTGGATGAAAAGTATGATTTTCGATTAAAACAACGGGCTATTGCTGCAGGCATTGGTACGGATCAAGCAACGTTAAACGATCGCTTAAATCGAGCGCTCAATGAATTATGGATGGATACTTGTACTGAATTTTCGGATGTGAATGATCCCGTGCGTGATAGTGTTGACTTTTTTATTCAATCAGCAAAGCAGGTGCATCTTGATACGTGCTTAAACCCTCCTCTGCAAGAGCGCATGGCAAGACGCAATATTGCTGTGGCTGATCAATTATGTGATTACGTGAAATTTGGTACAGAGGTAAAAAAACATGAATGTCGGAGTACCATCAAACAGCAATATATTCATAAAGATATTCGCCGTCGGCGAATCGTCAGTGGCATTGCTATTGCTGCTGGCTTGATAGCATTAGCTGTTGGTGCGGCAGCGGTTCCTTTTACTTTGGGCGCATCCTTAGGATTAGTGATTGGTGCAGGCATTTTATTGGGTGCTGGGGCCTGTATGACAGGTGTTAGTGGAACCTATAGCTTCTTCCATGAACGACGTCCGAGGACAAGGATGACCAAAGCAGCCAATGATGTGGTCAATACCCTTAAAGAGCGCCACAAAGTTGATCTCACTGTGAAAGGCCACACCGCTAAGACAAAAGCTGCGTTAGAGCCTGATTATGAAGTGCTAGAGTGTCAGTTGGACACTGACACTGACTCATACAGCAGTGATGAGTCTAGCGGTTTCATACGCCTACCTAACGCTTAGAAGGGCATGCTCTGGCCGTTTTAGGATCGGTCTTCGCCAACTCTAAGATCTTTATATTCTGATCCAATGATTTTATCAATATAGAGAAGTTATAGTGCTGTGAACGACTCACAAACGGCATACAACGACAAAATTGGTAAAACATCCGTTCCAGTTTACATTTAAATTGTTGTTCCTCAATTCGACGTAAGCTAGGTGGCGGCGTTTCGGCTGCCACTGGACGCATTTTAAACCATTTGTATAGGGTTTTTGACATTGTTGCTTATTCCCCGGTCACTCAAAACCATTTGTGTTAAATTTTGAGCAGAAACTGTTGTTAAGTAACTAACCAGTATAGACACTGTTTTTGATTCTGCCAGTTTTGAGCAACTTTTTTTCTGAATTATTTTTGGTGGTGGAATACAAATGCCGTTTCTAGGATAATAACGGACTGTATCGTAACGCAATCAAGAGGAACAATATGAGCAAGAGTTTTCAAACAATTACCCAAGACATTAACCAAACCTTGGGCAAATTCGCTAAAGAAATGCCAGATGTTATGCAAGCCTTCCATAGTTTGTCAAAAGCCGCCAGCAAAGATGGCGCTTTAGACAAAAAAACCAAAGAATTAATCGCCATTGCCATCTCCGTCGCGGGTCACTGTGAAGGCTGTATCGGTTTTCATAGCCAGGCCTTAGTGAAACTAGGTGTCACCCGTGAAGAATTATTAGAAACGTTGGGTATGGCCGTTTATTTAGGGGGTGGTCCATCCTTAATGTACGCAGCCGAAGCCATGCAAGCCTATGAAGAATTCAGTCAGTAATGGTGACGTTTCCCGATAAGGAGGCTTCCATTCTACTGCAAGGCCCAGCAGGTGCATTGCAAGTCGTGGCAGCGCCGGCAAAAGAGGGGGAGTCTCAGCATATGATGGTGATATGCCATCCACACCCCTTACATGGGGGCACCATGGACAATAAAGTGGTGACGACTCTGTACCGCAGTTTTCGCCAAATGGGTTTTGATGTGCTGCGATTTAATTATCGCGGTGTTGGTGCCAGTGAAGGCAGTTTTGACGATACCATCGGCGAGACAGAGGACTTGCTGGCTGTTATCGAATGGTTAGGGCAACAACGACCGGATAAACAGTTATGGCTGGCAGGCTTTTCCTTTGGCGCCTTCGTGGCAACCAAAGGGGCATTGCGTAGTGATTGCCAGCAGTTAATCAGCATTGCGCCGCCGGTGCATCACTATGATTTTGCAACATTGCCACCGATGTATTGTCCTTGGCTAGTGATTCAACCGGAAGAAGACGAAGTCGTGCCGCCTGAGGCCGTGTATCAATGGGCAGCAACGCGTCAAGATTTGCAATTAGTCCGTATTGCTAACAGCAGTCATTTCTTTCATGGGAAATTGATTGAGTTGCGTGAAGCCTTACAAACGCATTTAAGCACTGCCTTATGAGCAAATCACCGCAAGCAGTCTATGAACAAGACTTAAGCTTAGGGGTGATGTTACCGGACGCGGCGCAAGCGGTTGCTGTCACAGAATTACAACGCATTTATGATGCGTTAATGATTTATTGGCAGGGCCATGGCGGCAAAAAACTATTGCGTCTATTAAAGCGCAAACGCCAGCCAGTACAAGGCGTGTATTTATGGGGTAGTGTTGGTGTAGGTAAAACTTATTTGATGGATATTTTCTTTCACTGCTTAGACTCCAAGCGCAAATTACGCATCCATTACCATCATTTCATGCGCCAAGTGCAAAAAGAATTAAAAACCTTGCAAGGGACAAAAAATCCCTTAAACGTCATTGCTAAACGTTTGCAGGCTAAAGTTGATATAATTTGTTTCGATGAATTTTTTGTAAAAGACATTGCCAATGCCATGATTTTGGGAAATTTATTTGCGGCGTTATTCGAGCGCGGCATTTGTTTAGTGGCCACCTCTAATGTCATTCCCGATGAATTATACCGCAATGGGTTGCAGCGAGATTTGTTTTTGCCGGCCATTGATTTATTGAAGCAATATACCAAGGTGTTCCATGTGAACAGTGAACAAGATTATCGCTTGCGAGAACTCACCAAGGCCGGCGTTTATTTTACGCCCTTGTGTGTCGATACATATCAGAAAATGGATGCCATGTTTCACTCCTTGGCCCATGAATTTAATATTTGTTACGATCCCTTACGTGTTGCAGGGCGTGATATTGCCGTCATTGCCCGCGCGAGCTCTGTGATATGGTTTGATTTCGCCGTGCTATGCCATGCGCCGCGCAGCCAGAGTGATTACTTAGACATTGCCAATGACTATCAAAGCATCATGCTAAGCAATATCCCGCAGATTCAACCAGGCCAAGATAGCGCTATTACTTATTTAATTTTCTTGGTAGATATTTGCTACGATACACGGGTGCATTTAATTATTTCAGCTGCAAACGATATCGATGGCATTTATCCTAAAGGCCGACTTGCCTTCGAATTCGAACGGACTAAGAGCCGCTTAATTGAAATGCAAACTGAAGAATATTTAGCCATGGCTCACAAGCCTCATGAAAATGAGGTATAGTAAGTTGTGTAAGCTTTATCTAACAGGAAAGTTATGACCGACGAGAATGACCCCAGTGATTTAGAAAAATCTGCAGAAGATTTAAAGCAAGAAGTGCGTAGTGCTGTCTCCAATATCTTCGAGCGCGACATTACGCCGCAAGAATTTTATTATTTAATGAGTCGATATCCCTACTTAGAACTCTGTGATGCTGATTATCCCTTCATTGACAAAGGCACGAAGCCTAAGATTATCACGGCAGAAACCACCGGTTGGAAAATTTATAATTATGGCACGGTGCTGGCCGTGGGCAGTCATGAATTAGTGGCCATGATGCGTGCTAAAGAAAACAAAGATGACGATGATGAAGGTGGTACTGGCACTATCGTGCAGCAATACAGCGAAACGGCCATGGAAATGGTGGCCTTAGCTAAAAAACAAGGTTGGCGCATGGCGGAAATTGTCGCTGGTTTTTATCCGATGCAGCGCATGGCTTGGATTGCTGGTGAAATGCAAGACTATGCTTTAAAGGGGTTTGATCCTGGCCGCGAAGATTATGTCGTCCTACATTGGGTCAGCCAAATCAAGAAAGGTAAATTGTATCCGCCAGAACATACGATACCTGGGTTTAAGCCAGGTAAGAAATAGTGGCTCTTAGTTTCCTGGTGTAGGTATGGAGCTGTCAGGAATAGGTCTCTCATTCTCATCAGGTGTTTCATGCCTATCTGGCCTGGGCTCACTACCGCCAAAATTTAGCCCACTGGGCGGCGTAGGATCAGATCGGCTGCCAAAAGGTGTGGTGCCACCACTAAAGTCGAATGCTTCTTGCGTCTTGGCTTCATCTTTTTTGAGCGTTGCCATATCATTCGTGCTAAGAGATTGCCCAGAGCGGCTTTTTATTTCATCAGCTCGAAGCCGACTAATCACATCTTTACCTAAAATATCTCCCCTAAATTCAATACGTGCAGGATTAATGGTCTCTATTTTTAAAATGCCGCGGACAATGTTTACCATGCAGGCTTCAATGCGTGCTTTGCGAGTAGCAGGGGCAAGACCGTCGATTTTATTAAGATCTGATGCCAGCTTGGCTTTAATTTTTTCTAGGTTATACCACTTATTAACGCCATAGTTCTTGTGCATATCCTCGCATACTTTAACGACTATTTTGGTATATTTAACATTATCAGCTGGATCTTTGATGGTTATGCCAGGCTTAATCACTCCATGTATTGAGCTGCCATCCTTTCCTACAACAATCGTGTAGCCCTGTTTTTCTATGCCTTCTCCCTTATCGAGCTGATGCGTGATAGTTTTTTTAACATTATCACTGATTTTGTCTTCATAAGTTTCATCGACACAGCCATGTTCAAAGGCCTTAGAAAGATCACGAGAATTGTCATAGGCAAAGCGTTTAGCGGCTGCATTTTGCAACTCGAGCGCTAAGGCATTAAAGTAATCGTCAAGTAGTTGATAATGGCTATAAAGTTTTTCAAGCTCTTTAAGTTGGTTCTGTTTTTTTTGTAACTGTGCTTGTTTTTGAGTTTTTTGTTGATCATTTAGATTGGGTTTTTCAAGATCATTTTTTAATGTTTCAACCTGCTTTTGTGCAGCTTGATATTCACTGCGAAGATGGCTCGCAAAACGGCTCGGTGTTTTGGCAAAGCCTTTTTTAGTGATGGCAGCATTCTTTAATTTTTTAAAATCAGCTAGCTTTTTGTTTGCAGCTAATTTGTCAGCAGGCGTTGCCTTTGCATCGTTCATGGTGTCCAGAGTGACTTGTTGTAACCGTGCCAATTCTTGTGGGATGAGTTCGTCATTGAAAGCACCACAAAAGCAAGTCAGTGCATCTTGATACGCTTTTTCAACGGCCGCTTTTACCACAGGAAACGCATCGACAGCACTTCTAGGATTGCTAGGCTTTACCTGCAAGGCAGCGGTGAATTCAGGAATTTTAAATACATGACGCGTTAAGTCATTTTTAGTAGTTGTCACAAGATCTTCGGGAAGACGCCTGGGGCCGGTTGTGGGCGTTGCAAATAATGCTGCATGAGCACTACGATAATTATCCGGTTTAAACCCATAATAGTTTGCTGTGACTGTATTTTCTGGTGGTGTATTTGGGGGTGTTGCTGCCATATCGTAAACCTGCTCTGTTAATGGTGACTTTGACCTAATTATACGTTCCAATGCTTAAGTTTTGCTTAAAGAAAAGAGACATGATACGCCCCCAAAACAAAAAAAGCAGCCCGAAAGCTGCTTTTTTCTTAAAGTCTTTGATTTAAAGCTACTTTTCAGCCATATCTTTTAATTTTTTCAATGGCTTAATTTTCACGACATTACGCGCAGGTTTTGCTTTAAAGATGGTTTCTTCGCCATTGAAAGGGTTAATACCTTTACGGGCTTTAGTCGCAGGTTTGCGAACCACTTTTACTTTCAACAGGCCTGGTAACGTAAATTCACCAGCGGCACGTGGTTTAACGTGGCCATTGATGATGTCAGCTAGGCATTCAAACACAGCTGCTACGTCTTTTTTCGCAACATCAGTGTGTTCGCTAATCGTTGTCATCAGTTGAGTTTTAGTCGCTGGCGTTTTGAAAGAACTCAATGCTTTTTTAGGTGCTGCTTTTTTAGGAGCGGCTCTTTTCGCAGTGGTTTTTCTCACAGTGGTTTTTCTTGCTGTGGTTTTTTTAGCGGTCGTTCTTTTTGCAGGTTTTTTAGCTGCAGTTTTTCTTTTAGTAACTTTCCTTGTTGTGGATTTCTTTGCTTTCGCAGTTGCTCTTGCCATATTTAGTTCCTCACGGTTTCCCTATAGTTAAACACAAAAAATTAAACCCAGATTCGGCAGTTAAAGCCTTGAGCATGTCTCTGATAGCTTCAACGACCGAACCTAGGTGAAATTCATGCATGACAATCTGTATCATGCGTAAATTCTAAGTGTTACATTAGCACACTCATTGCAACGAGATAAACAGTTTTTTGCGTTTTAACCCTATTTTTTTAGGGTTTTTTGCTGTTTTTTCCACTTTTTTGCTTCTGTTTGCTACAATGACTGAAATTTTTAGAAAAAAAGGCGGAAATGGCGACGATGGCGTATTATAAAAAACATCTCTTTTTTTGTGTTAATGAGCGTGATTGTGGGCGCCAATGTTGTTATGCAGCGGGTTCTGCTAGCATGCGTGAGTATGCAAAGCGTCGCATTAAGGCGAAGGGATTGGCCGGCCCGGGCGGTGTTCGCGTCAATAAATCTGGCTGCCTCGATCGCTGTGCCGAGGGTCCGGTCTTGGTCGTGTACCCAGAGGGCGTTTGGTATACCTACGAATGCCAAACCGACATCGATGAAATCATAGAGTCCCATATCATCAATGACCAGATTGTCGAGCGTTTGTTGCTGCCTGAATAATCCCCCCATCCTAATCTTCCCCGCAAGGGGAGAAGGAACAAAAACCACCGCGGCATAAATCTCGCATTTTGAGGTGCGATGGGGATATACTGCACAGGTTTTATTCCAGAACCCGAACAAAAAAGGAGAAAAAATAGCACAAAGCCCTTGTCTATAGCCCCAAGCTTATGTAAAATGCGCCATCCTTAGGGCAACTTTTTGACCTAAAGGTTCTTATTTATTAGGAATTTAGTGAGCAATGAAGACATATTCAGCGAAAAAAGAGACAGTAGAACGTGGTTGGTATCTAGTGGATGCCACGGGTTTAACCTTAGGCCGTATGGCTTCTGAGGTGGCGAAGCGCCTACGTGGTAAGCATAAACCCGAATATACCCCTCATGTGGATACGGGTGATTACATCATCATAACCAATGCTGCCAATATCAAAGTAACCGGCAATAAAATGGCGGATAAAACGTATTATCGTCATTCGGGTTATCCCGGTGGTTTGAAAACCATGAGTCTTGAAAAAATGATGGAAAAAGACCCTGCAAGAGTCATTGAAATAGCTGTAAAAGGCATGCTACCCAAGAATTCATTAGGTCGCGATATGTTCCGTAAAATGAAAGTATATAACGGTGCTGAGCATCATCATGAAGCCCAACAACCTCAACCTTTAGCACTATTCGGAGAGAAGTAGTAATATGGCTGCAAAACAACATTATGGCACTGGCCGTCGTAAAGACAGTGTAGCGCGCGTCTTTATGCGTCCTGGAAAAGGCAATTTCGTGATTAATAACCGTACTATAGAGGATTATTTCCCGCGTGAAACGGCGCGGATGTTGATTAATCAGCCTCTTGAAACCGTAGAAATGACGGATAAGTTTGATTTCTACGTGACTGTGAAAGGTGGTGGCTTGAGTGGTCAAGCTGGCGCGGTTCGCCTTGGTATCGCTAGAGCCTTAGTCGCACGTGATGAAGAGGGTGGTAGCAAAGGTGATGATGAGAACTCATGCCGCCGTAAATTGCGTAGCAAAGGTTTATTAACCCGTGATTCCAGAATCGTGGAACGTAAGAAAGTGGGTTACCGCAAAGCGCGCAGAAAACCACAATTCTCTAAACGATAATAGTTCCAGTCTTATTCTTAAAAGGGCGCTTTTTAGCGCCCTTTTTGTTGGAAGAGGTTTATACCTCTTCTACTTTAGTAATGGAGTAATAGCAGTATGACAATGAAGCCATCAATTCGCTTGACCTATTTAGATGCTCTTAGAGCGGCGCTGATTTTATTAATTGTCTTAGAACATGCTTCTATTCCCTATACGTCTGCAGCCGTCCTCAATTTATTTGATTGTTCTCGTTCCACGTGGTTTGTTGCCGATGTTAATGCCTTGAATGATAGTTACATGTTCATTAAAACCTTGCGCTATAGTGTTGCTATTCAATTAATCTTTTTTATTTCAGGCTTTTTCTTTGAGCAGAGTGTGAGTAAGCATGGCTTTGCTGTCTATATTAAAAGCCGGTTAATTCGTATCGGCGGGCCATTGTTACTCATTGCACTGGTTTTTGTACCCCTCATGTCTTATACGCCTTGTTTATTAACCTGGAGTACGAAAAGCTTTTTTCAGCATATGCATGATCTCATTAGCCAGGGGCGCTGGTATTTAAATTATGGTTGGTTTCTTTGGACACTCTTGATCTTTAATGGTTTTGCGGTGTTATGGCGGCGTTTTGCTACCTCGTCATACTTATCATTAGGTGGAAAGTTAAGACAGCTGACACAACGCCCTCTGTACTTTTTATATTTGATGCTACTGCTTTCCTATATAGGTCTTATGTTGGGCGCTCTTTCATTGGATAAGCAGTTTGCGCTGTTTTGGAAAGTTTATTCAGGGCCCTTTGCGATACTGGCGGCTAATTTGTTTATCAGTTTTGCTTATTATGTGGTGGGTTTATTGTTAGGGCAGGTGAATGACATACCCATCGTACCTCAAAATGCGATTTTCTGCCGGGTGCTTTTTGCCCCCAGGGGTTGTTTAAAACTTGCCAATAGAATGGCTATTACCTGCGTTTTAAACGACCCCTGGGAACAAAAATCACCGCGACATAAATCTCGCATTTTGAAGTACGATGGGTATACGGATTATTTTTCTAAATTTGCAAAGCGATATTTTTCTTATCCATGGGTTTGGGCGGGGCTGTCTATTTTATTACTCTTGTTGCAGAGTTATTTTATGGTGGGTTCTTTCGGGCGTCTCTTTATCTTTTTAAATCCGGCTTATCAAATTAATGTGTTAATCACACCTTTATTATCTATTACCTTATCCATGGCAGGCTTGTCTATTTTTTATAATTATTTAAATATTTCATCAAAACTGTTGCGCTTTTTGAGCCAGAGTTCTTATACCGTTTATATTTTTCACATGCCTTTTATTGTCATCACACAATATTTCCTGTTCTCAATGTCGTTACCCACAGCACTGAAAATGTTTATTTCAATTATGGTAGCAGTTGGGCTGAGTTTAGTGATTTATGCAATTAAAGGGGCAATGAGTCGCCAGTAATTAGTTCAGCCATACATGCTGTTCTTGCCCCCATCCTAACTCTCCCCCGCAAAGGGCGAGGGAACAGAAAGTACTCGCATCTTAGCGT
Organism: Gammaproteobacteria bacterium; assembly: GCA_021773295.1. GTDB lineage: Bacteria > Pseudomonadota > Gammaproteobacteria > UBA1113 > UBA1113 > JAJFKI01. Next base: position 16,920 of record JAJFKI010000102.1, read on the forward strand.
GCGATGGGTATATAATCTATCCCAATATCACAACGACAAGGATATGATATGGCCAAGGAACCCGTTGATTTGGGCCGTCGTAAATTTCTAATAGGCTTAACCACCGTATTTGGTGCTATCGGTGCCTTCTTCGCCACAATTCCTTTTTTAGCGTCCTGGTTACCGAGCGCAAAAGCGAGAGCAGCAGGTGCGCCAGTGGAAGTTGATTTGAGTGGCATCCTGCCTGGTGAAATGAAAGTGGTTGAATGGCGTGGTAAGCCAGTGTGGATCATTCGCCGTACGGAAGACATGTTAAAAAGTTTAAACCAAAACAGCGCTCAGCTGCGAGATGAAGAATCAGAAATCGAACAACAACCCTTGTACACTAAAAATCCTTATCGCTCTATCCATCCAGAATATTTAGTGTTAGTTGGAATATGTACCCATCTAGGTTGTTCACCCACCTATGTTCCGGGCATTGGTGCTTTAGGGCCTCATTGGCCAGGTGGCTTTTACTGTCCTTGTCATGGGTCTAAATTTGATTTGGCGGGCAGGGTGTTTACGGGTATGCCGGCACCGATTAATTTAGAAGTGCCGCCTTATCGTTTCTTAAGTCAGCAAAAAATTATCATTGGCGAACACGCAGGGACCGTAGCAGCATGAAGCATTACTTTCAGCAATTAGATGACTGGTTCAATCAACGCTTTCCCCATAAACGTATTTGGCGTGATCATTTAGCAGACTATTACACGCCGAAAAATTTTAATATTTGGTACTTCTTTGGCTCACTTGCCATTTTGACCTTGGTGATTCAAATACTGTCGGGTATTTTTCTGGTAATGTTTTATATACCCGATCCAGCTCAGGCATTCTCCTCGGTAGAATATATCATGCGTGATGTGAAATTTGGTTGGTTGATTCGTTATATTCATTCCACCGGTGCTTCAGCGTTTTTTATCGTTATCTATTTACATATCTTTAAAGCCTTGATCTATGGTTCCTATCGACGGCCGCGTGAATTATTATGGATTTTTGGCGTGTTATTATTTTTAGTGTTAATGGCAGAAGCCTTTATGGGATACCTCCTACCCTGGGGGCAAATGTCTTACTGGGGTGCGCAAGTGATTACATCGCTTTATGGTGCCATTCCTTGGGTTGGTGACCACTTGTTACTATGGCTAAGAGGGGATTTTAATATTGCTGGTGCAACCTTGTCTCGCTTTTTTGCCTTGCATATCGTAGCGTTGCCGTTAGTGATTTTAGTGATGGTATTTTTTCATATTACGGCGTTACACAAAGTGGGTTCGAACAATCCTGATGGCATCGAAATTAAAAACAGCTTAGATGCCAATGGTAAACCTTTAGATGGTATTCCTTTTCACCCTTACTACACGGTGAAAGATTTATATGGCGTGGCCGTGTTTTTAATCATTTTTGCCGCCATTATTTTCTTTGCGCCGGATATGTTTGGCTATTTTCTTGAGCACTCTAATTTTGCCCCAGCCGATCCTTTAAAAACACCCGAATATATTGCCCCTGTGTGGTATATGACACCTTACTACGCCATGTTGCGTGCAATACCGGATCGCTTTGGGGGGGTGATGATAATGCAAGTCTCTTTAATCATGTGGTTTTTCTTGCCATGGTTAGACAAGAGCCCGGTGAAATCGATTCGCTATCGCGGTCTTTTATACAAAAGCATCTTAGTCATTTTCACCACTAGTTTTTTGGCGTTATTTTATTTAGGCATTACCCATGTTACGCCCGTGAGAACTTGGCTTGCGCGAATAGGTACCGTGATTTATTTTGCATTTTTTATTTTCATGCCTTATTTCACCCGTTGGGATAACGTAAAAACGCCACCAACAAGAGTGACAACGAAGTGAAACGATTAATTATAATTATTATTTTAGGATTTAGTATCACGCTGGCACAAGCCTCTAGCGTAGGCGGTGTTCGATTAAAGCAGCCGCATTTAGAGCGGCGCAATAAAGCATCATTAAAACGTGGCGCAAAAACGTATTTAGCATATTGTTTAACGTGTCACTCGCTGCAATATATGCGTTACAATGGCTTAGCGCAAATGCTAGATTTCCCGACGGAGCGTGGGCAAATGATCAAACTGCTGCGCCAAGAAACGTTATTACCACAAAATGCCAAGCCTTCTGATGCCATTATCACGCCACTTGCATCGTCGCAAGCACGGACACTGTATGGCGTTGTGCCTCCGGATTTGTCATTAAAAGCCAGAGAAAAAGGTGTAGCTTGGTTAAATACCTATTTATTAAATTTTTATGAAGATAAATCCAGACCCAGCGGTGTGAATAATCTTATTGTTCCCAATACGGGTATGCCCAATATTTTGGGACCGCTGCAAGGGGTGCAACAGCCGCGATTTGCCATTCACAAAACCGAAATTGATGGCAAAATGACCGATGTGAAAGAAATAAGTGGATTAAAGTTAGTGCAAATTGGCAGCCTCTCTCACCAAGAATTTGATGAGACGATCAATGACTTAGTGAACTTTTTAGATTATGTCAGTGAGCCGGCGAAACAATTTAGAATAAATTTAGGCGTCTGGGTGGTTCTTTTTTTAATCATTTTTGCTATAATAACTTATTTTTTGAAACAAGTATTTTGGACTGATGTCCATTAGACGCTCCAAAGTTCCACAATAGAGCTGTTTTATTAGGGATAACTGCTTGAAGGTAGTGATTACTTAGCTGCTTTACTGTAGAATTTCGGGGCCAAAACGATTAGGAGTACACTATGGCGGTAGTAGCCAATAAACGTTCTATCATGACCCTGTTTTCTGATCCTATGGATCATTATTCGCATCGCGTCAGAATTGTAATGGCGGAAAAGGAAATTAATGTCGAAATCTCGGATGTTAAACCCGGTGAATGTCCGGAAGATTTAACCACATTGAATCCTTATGCGTCGGTGCCCACTTTGGTGGACCGCGACTTGGTGATTTACCCAGCGGGTATCATCATGGAATATTTAGATGAACGGTTCCCACATCCACCTTTAATGCCAGTTTATCCTGTAGCGAGAGCTGAGTGTCGCCGTATGATTTATCGACTAGACAAAGATATCTTTACACTGGTTGATAAAATCGAAGATGGCACAGAAAAACAAGCAGAAACGGCGCGCAAACAATTACAAGAAGTCTTAACGGCATTAGCCCCAGCGTTTTGTGAAAAAGATTATTTTCTTAATGATGAATTCACTTTAGTGGATTGTTGCTTAGCGCCTTTAATGTGGCGTTTAGAAATGTATGGCATCAACTTAAAAGGCAAAGCGGCCAAAGCGATTAATGACTATCGCACGCGCTTATTTGAAAGACCTTCTTTCAAAGATAGTTTAAGCGAAGCTGAACACGAAATATTAGAAGAAATTGCTGCATGAGTATGACATCAACCAGGCCCTATTTAGTTAGGGCCTTTTACGATTGGATCGTTGATAATGAATTAACACCCTATGTCGTGTTACGCACGGATTTGCCGGGCGTGAAAGTGCCGCAGCAATATATCGAAGACAATAAAATCGTTTTAAACGTTTCTCCTTATGCTACTGATAAACTCGACATTGGTAATCATCGTTTGCATTTCCAGGCAAGCTTCTCAGGCTTAGTCACAGAAATCAGCGCCCCTATTGCCGCTATTATTGCCATTTACGCCAATGAAAACGGTCGCGGCATGGTTTTCGGCGAAGAAGATGACTTTGCTGATGATGATGATGGCTCACCCGAAGATAAACCACCTAGTGATGGTAAGCCGCATTTAACCGTTGTTAAGTAGTTAACGTTAATACCGTTTTAAAAACGGATCGCCATAAACATCATCATACTCACGCTGGCCAAGTAACTCTTCAACTTGACGACGTACTTCAACGCGTTCTTGTGGGGAAAGTTTCGGTTTTGCGGGGGCGGCTACCATTGCATTAAAGAAGGCTTCTAAATCTTGGTAGCTTACTTCGTTGGCCGAGTCAACGGCTAAATCTTCGTCATAGACGTCCATATTCGTTCTCACTTTTCCATGTGATAGTTTAACCACAGGGGTTAAACACGTTCGACACTCTGGTACAACGGCTTGTTATACCTACTCCTTGTATGTCTTCGTCATAAATTTGTTAATGACTGTTAGCGCAACATCATATTGCCAAAAACGAGGGTTGTCAAGTGCGGGTTTACATGTTCCCTCTCTCCATCCTAGCCTTCCTTCGCAAAGGGGGAAGGAACAAGAACTGACAGATCAAGCATGATTGTCTTTAGGCACCAAAAAGGTAACCGCATTCACGACTTTTTTAACGCCCTTGGTATAGCGAGCAATATTAATCGCTTCCTTAGCTTGTTTCTCGGGGAGTTCTCCCATTAAAAAGACAGTTGCATTTTCTGTTGTGACATTGACTTCGTCGGGGTCGAAATGGGCACTGAACAACAGGCGGGTTTTTACTTTGGTGGTGATCCAACTGTCAGCCAGCATTTGTCCGTGGGATAGTTTGGGACCAATGTGAATTTCATTGATGATGGTGTTAACGCCGGGAAGGGTGCGCATCGTGTTTTCGGCAATTTGTTTTTGGTCTTGCGTGTTGACTTCACCTACCAACAAAACTGTGTGTTCAAACCCAGTGACGGCGACTCTCGTATGGGCTAACTCAGGTTTGATATTTAAGCGGCGTTGTCCTTCAATACTGACAAAGTGATTCTTAATTTTATCGCTGTAACGCTCATGATGATACACCAAGTCAGCACCCGTAAAAGCGGCACTCATACAGCCAGTCAGACTCACTAGACAAATGAGCAATATCCCCCAGCAAGACGCTTTAACGCCTCGTTGACGATGTATTTTGTTTAGACGGTCCTTGTCCACTGCGTACGTATACAAAAAGCGTTACAACTTTTTGCACTCCTGTTACCTTCCTAGTTACATCTGAAGCGATTCTTCCTTGACTGCGGGTCACGCTTCCCATGAGGAATACTGTACCATTTTCCGTAACAACTTTAATAGAGCTAGATTTCAAATTTTTATTGGCGAGCATTTCAGTTTTCACTTTGGTCGTAATCCAGGCATCGCCAGATTGGGAGATTGCAGAAATAGGGCCGCTAACAGTGATTTCATTGTAAACGCGTTTAATACCAGGGATGTAACGTAAATGCTGCTGTGCCTGCTGTTTTAAAGCGTAGCTGGGTGTTTGACCGACCAATAGCACAACACCATTGTAAGCGCTCACTGCAACCCGACTCGTGCTGCGTAAAGCTTGATCGGCATTTAATTTTTGTTGTGCTTCCAAGGCGATGTGTTGATCTGCATTGCGTTGATGCCAATCACGGCCATCATAAACCACGACACCGCCAATGGCAGCGCCAGCGACAACAGCCATGCAACCTTGTAATGTGACAGTAATGAGTAGAGTAAGAATTAAGTTTTTTATTAGGTTTAACATGGAGAGCTCCTTGTTTGTAATCCAGGCAGGTTTTAATGTCCAAATAAACTATGATCGATTAAATCGCATAAGCTATGTATGATTAAGCCATGAGTTTCTTGTATCCTGGGCGTAGCGTCTGCTGGCACGCGGATTTCAATGTCGTGCTCATTCAGGATAAACGCCACGTCACCACCGTCCTTACCACTCAAACAGACGACGTTTACCTGCCTATCATGGGCCGCTTCAATGGCTTTGACGATGTTACGAGAATTACCACTGGTCGTAATGGCCAGTAGAATATCACCGGCTTTGCCCAGCGCTTTTAGCTGGCGGGAAAAGACTTCATCATAGTGGTAATCGTTGGCAATGGAGGTAATAGTGGAAGAATCCGTGGTGAGGGCGATAGCCGGTAAATTAGGCCGTTCAGCTATATAACGATTGAGCATCTCAGCAGAAAAGTGTTGCGCATCGGCCGCCGAGCCTCCATTACCACAACAAAGGATTTTATGCCCATCAATCAGGCATTGCACCATCAATTGCCCTGCCTGGGCAATCACCTGCGGCAGGCTATCGGCCGCAGCAATTTTGGTTTCAATACTCTGACTAAAATTATCTCTGACGCGCTCTACAATATCCACGGCTATCTCTTATTGCTTAAAATTTCCGACATTTTAATGCTTATTGGCGCAAGATGCTAGTTAAATTAGACGTATAACTTGCTACAGATAGGCGTGTGTGCCATATCATTGACAATTAAAATATTCTGCTATACTGTATGGCAAGCCTTTCTTAAGCCTGAGGGTTCAGTTATGACTTACTACACAATCATGCCACCGAGTAGCAGCGACTGCTGATCTTTTCTATAGCTGCGTCAGCAGTCTTTTTTTGTATTTCATTTTTATTTTTTAAGGTAACGCTTTAATTAAGTGTTCCCCGCGTTGTTGTATCCTTTAGAAAGGAGTATTTAGACATGTTTTATCACACCATCATGCCGCCAAGTAGCCACGGCTGCTGAAGTTGGGTTATTTCAGCAGTCAAACTTACTCTGTTACTAACGAAAAACATGAGGAGAGAATGATGTTGAATTATATCGAATTAATAAGGGTTTTGGCGGATTATTTTTCAAAATATTACTATGCTAAAGAGGCGACATTTTTGAAAAAAGTATCGGCTCACTGGTATCGTTTGATTGCGCGTCGTCCTATGTCAGAACGCTTTGATAGAAATGCCTATCAGCAATTGCTGCAAAGGATTCATGAGCTCAATGTTGCAGACTATGATGATGCCAGCAAACTGTTTTTGCTAGCGTCGAAAATGTTAGATATTTTGCATGAAGTGGCAGCCAGCGATCCTTACTGCTGGAGTGATAAAGCTAAATTTGTTAGAGAAACTCTGATTCGTCATTATGACATCAACCGCGACTTAGCCTATCACTTGGATTATCGAAAACGCTTTTGTTTAGACATTCCAGACGCTTTAATTGGTGCACCCACCTTTTTAGGTTGGACCGGCTTTTTAGAATTAATCGAACAAGCCCATGAAGCGGCCAGCCAGCCGTTTGAGCTGGAAAAACTAGGCATCAAGCTGCATAAGCATATAGCGCCTGCGGTTGTGAAGACACCACAATTTGCTGTCTGACCTAACAAAAGAAGGGGTTCTTTTCTTGATCTAGAAACTAAAGACGATCATTTAGAGTACAGCCAGCAGATGCTGCCTTGTATGCTATCAGATGTTTAGGGGAAGGCGTTCGGGATCCATTCTAACTTCCCTCCCGTGATGCACACCGCATCAAAGCGGCAGGGTGGGTAGTGTTTATAGTGCCTTTGCAAATAGATTTCAGCCGTATTTATGATGCGGCGTTGTTTTTGTGGTGTGATACTTTGTAGCGGTGAGACTTGCCCAGCATTCTTACGAGAGCGCACTTCTACAAATACTAGAGTTTCTTTCTGACGCATGATTAAATCGATTTCGCCAAGTTTGCTGCGATAGTTTTGTGTCAGTAACACTAAGCCTTGTTGTTGTAAAAAGGCAAGTGCTTGCGCCTCGCCGCGGGTGCCTGTTAATTGTTTGTCCGTAGAGGTGCTTACCCGTCGCTTAGTTTGGGAATACCATTTTGAAATTGTGCCCATAATAATTGCCGATAAAAACGTTGTTGGTTGGAAAGATACAGGGTACCAGTGACGCCTTGTATGGTACCAGCGGAAGTGCGGGATAGACGCGGCAGGTTAGCGGCTAATTGATAAGCGTCATAACCAAAAGCGAATAAACGGATGGAGGTTGCCGTTGGATTAGGGATCAATTGCTCCATTTCTTTTTTAGCTTTAGCGATGGTAGTGTCTGTGTCATTGACCACCCAGGGCATGGCGCAGAACTTTATTCCTTCTAAATCGCGATCGCGTAAAGCATCTTCTTCGCCACTATAAATCATAGAGGTAGAATATATAGGGATATCGCCAGCAAAGTAAAATTTAAATAAAGGCCGAATGCGTCTTGCCATGGCCGGTGTTGCTACGAGGAACACGGTATCCACATCTTGGCGGCGCCTTGGTTGCGAATATACTTTTTGATGCAAACTCCGCTCTAATGCTTTGCGTCGCTGCTCACTGTAAGGGATCCCTAAAGTATTTTTAACGAGTGCCGTGAAATTGGTATTATCGTTGTAGGTTTTATTTTCGAGAATTTTACCCGTTTGCTCTTTAAAAATTTGTTGATAGGCTTCGACGATGCCTTGGGCCCAAGGTGTTTGTGGGGCAATGATGATGGCGTGGCGCTGACCTTCTTCGATAGACTTTTCTGCGACTAATTGTGCCTCATTTTTTGGAGACAAGGCAAATTGATATAAATAATCTGACGTATAAGGCGTGTAATTTAATGCTAGCGTAGGCACATCTAATTCATTACTTTGGGCTAAGATGGTGACATTATCTTTTGTTAAGGGGCCAACAATAACGGTAGCACCATCATTCACGGCGTGTTGGTACAGGGTTTCAACACTGGTTTTGTTGGTGTCATAGACATTGATGGTGAGCTGAGGATTCTCTTTGTTATTTGATTGATAAAAAGCCGCCATAAAGCCATCTTTAATCGCATTACCAGAAGCCCCTAATGGGCCCGACAAAGGTAATAACAGCGCGAGATTTTCTGCCGAGTTCACTGTATGCCCATGAGCATAACCTTGCTGTGGTAATACGGCATTAGCGGGATGATTAGGATAACGCTGTTGCCATTCGGCGAGCGCCTGAGACAATACAGAAGAATGCAAGCCATACACACTGATCAATTTACCTAGCTGCAGCCAACCTTTAACGAGGCTTGTTTTGGCATGTTGGCTGAGGGTATTCACTTGCTCAGGCGTTAATTGCTGAATGTCTCCCCAGGTTTGTTCGATATAGTCATATTTGAGATTGCTATTATCCGCTAAATTAGTGAGTTGCATATGAGCGAGTGCTGCATGATAAAAGTCGGCATTTTCCCGATAAGCAAGGCCGGCTAATTCAAAATACGCCACTTTTTGACGGTGGGGTAAATCGCGAGAATTTTTAATGGTGCCTAAGGTAGTTAAGGCTTTTTTGGCATGACCCAGGGTCACGGCGAGGTTAGCCTCAAGCAAGGCCTTGTCCACTTTCAACATGGGGGTTAAATGCTTTTCATTGACATTATTGAGGATAGTTTTGGCGGCATTGGGATTATCTTGTTGTAAAAATCGTCGAGCCGTTTGCAATTTATAGGCTTGTTCATTTTGCTTAAAGGTGACACGGGTGGGATCTTGCAGTTTATAGGGCAGGGCAAACGCGATTTGGCTGATGCCTACGAGCAGTATTATTATGAGTAATGTCATATAGTTAGGCAGTTGTTTTACCGACATAGCAAATCCCAAAAACCAAGGTTGCTATAGTGTAGCAAAAGCTATGAGGCTTGCCTATCGGAGCATTCTTGCATTTTTAGTGGAATATCGCTACCATGTTGACCATTGAGTGACTAGTTTTACAGAAATTGTTAATTAATAGTGAGGTTGAGCTATGCAAGAAGTTGCACATCGAGGTTATTATTATCCCCCCACACCGCAAGAAAAACTTGAAAATTTATGGCAATGTGTCCTTCGTAAAGATCAGAAAAAATTTGGGATTCTTCTTGAAAAAGAACGTAATCATAGTGATGAGAGATTAAGATTGCCACTTGATGATCTTGTAGGTTTGTTAATTCGTCTGTTGAGAGATGAAAACAGTGTTTTCTCGCTCCCAAATAGTTCAGGCGTTGAGCGTATATTACTCGTCCAGTTCTTCAACCATATTTTTGATTATGCGGGTGTAAACATCACTGAAATGATGATGATGTCCGGGGGGGCCGGGGTGAACTTGGAGATCGCTCTGATCTTTCAAACAAAGCATAGCGATTACTGGATTGTGTTTTTAAATGAACTTGTACTGCGGTTGTCCCGTGATCCTGATTGGAATGGCCAAATTAATAATTTCCCGGATTTTGGGGATTTATTGATTAAGCTGGCACGCAATAAACGCTACTTCTCACTATGGTCTGCGCTGCAGGAAACGTATTCTTTACATGAGAAAGCTGGTGGTGCTGTACTAACCAAGCAAAGTAGTGCTAGTCAACAAAGTGCTGAAAAGTATTTTAATTTGGGGACAGCATTTAGTTCACGAGAAAGAAAAAATACATTTATCCGTTGTCTGGTTCATTCAGTACTTGCATCAAAACCAAAATTTAAACACCGACTATTACAGGGTATGGAATATTTTCTACTTTTTGGTTTTGATTGTGGGAGTTATATTAAATCTAATGGTGATTCATTCATAGAGAGTTTTTTGGGGATATCACAGAAGTATGCTACGCCTAAACAAGAGGGGGAATTTAAAATGCTAAAGAAGCTAGAAGCTACACTATCGAATTTTTTAGGGACAAAGGAAAAAGAAGAGCAAGGTGAGATAACAAGAAATGTAAATGATTCTTTAAGACGCCTTGCCGGTTCAAGCTCATCTAGCACTAGCAGTGCAGCAAGTAGGGAAAGAGAAGGCCGTGACGTTAACAGGGTGAGTCGTAAGCGTAGCCATGTGGTTTCAAAAGCGCAAGATCAAGCGAGCAGTAGTCGTTCTAATTCCAGTGAGGAAAGATTCACATCACGACCACGAGATCCAAGGCTAGCACATCATGCTGCAGAAGAGAAAAAGGCAGCCAAACGCCAACGAACACAGGATGAGTCAAGCGTTAAAGTTACTTACGCCCCTGATGATTTGGAAAAAAAAGTGCAACGCTTACAACAAGAGTTGTCGGATATGAAGAAAGACGCAGAAGATGCCAAAATAAAATTAGCAGCAGCACAACGGAGCTCGCGCAAAGAAAAAGAAAGACTAGACAAGCAAACACGGTCATTGTCCTTGGAGTTAACCCAGGCAAAAGCCAAAATTTCAGAGCTTCAAGTGAGGGTTACAAAAAAAGAGGATCATATAGAAGAGCTAGCCTCTGATTTAAATAATTCAAGCGCTACAGTATTAGTACACGAGGTGAGAGTTGCGAGTTTTGAAAAGGAAAATGAACTATTAATAAAGGAAAATGGACAATTAAAAAAGGAAAATGAATCATTAACAAAGGAATTATGGGAGGAACGAGATAAAATTAGAAAAATGATAGTTGATATTGAACAGCTCAAGGCGCAAGGAGCACATCAACAAACTACCGCAACATACCCAGAACATCATGCTGTAACAAGGTTAGAGCAGAAAATTACGACATTTGCGGCAACAATAGCTGCCTTGGAAGAGGAAAAACTCGTTTTAGAAGAAGCACTGCAAGATGAAACGGAAAAATATGAAAAAGAAGCGGTAGAGAATGTTGGGCTGCGCAAAAAACTTGACGAAAGTGGAGAAAGTTTTGGGGAAGCTATCACAACAGACAATGATCAAAAAAGACAAATAAGAAGCTTAAAAGCAGAAGTTAAACGTTTAAATAGAACTGTGTCCAATGTGGCTGAAGAACGAAATGACTTACAATTAAAAGTTGCAAATCTGCAAAGCTTGATAGACGGACATGAACAAGAAACAAAGATACTAATAAAAGAAAGAGATAGGTCACGACGAGCAAGCTTGGTTGTAGCTAGCAAACGTGAACAGCAAATAGCTGAAAAAGAAGCTGAGTTAGCAAAACAGGGGGAAGAGCTTGACAGACAATCTGCAGAACTATTAATACAAGCTGTAGATCTTGAGCAAGGGTTTACGGCATTATTACAACAAAAAGAAAAATTTAAACGACGATCAACAGCAGTACCTTCTAGCTCTGCTAGCCTATTAGCAAGTACAGGCATATTGCCGCCCCCTTCGACAACAACAACCCAACTAAACGCTATGCGCGACGATGAATCAGAGAAATTTGCTCAGCGTTTCTAGTAGCAGCGCAAGATTATATACCCGTCACACTTCAAATCGCCTAAATCTCGCATTTTGGAGTGTGGCGGGCATAGTTCCTACCCTCTCAACCTTTCTCCTCCACAAGGGGGAAGGAATAAAAGCACCAATATTATTATCTGCTGAATTTAAAATAAGAAACTCAATCTGCCCTTTCCCAACACCACCTCCTACTACAAAAGTGGGCTGTTCTTGACGCTGTCTTTTCGGGATAGCTCGGGTTATCGTAAACCTTAAGCGACAGGGATGTCGGTTCAGAGCCTACAGGGATGTATTTACGGCGTGTTTACGATAACCCGAGCTATTCCGAAAAGACAGCAAACACACATTACGCAAAAAAACTCAATCTAAAGCCCGCTTTTGTGCTTCGATCAATGCCGTAATTCCCGTCTTGGCCAATTGCAACATAGTATTCAATTGCGCAGCATCAAAGGGTTGTGCTTCAGCAGTGCCTTGTACTTCAATGAATTTATTTTCATCGGTCATGACGACGTTCATGTCGGTTTGGGCATTAGAATCTTCACTGTAATCTAAATCGATGATTGGCTCGTCTTGATAAATGCCAACAGAAACAGCCGCGACGAAATGTTTAAAAGGATTGCCCGCAACCAGTTCGCGCTGTTTTAAAAAATGAATCGCATCATGTACGGCCACACAAGCACCCGTAATCGCTGCTGTTCGAGTGCCGCCATCGGCTTGCAAGACATCACAGTCTACTTGAATGGTATTTTCACCCAGTAAACGCAGGTCCACCATGGATCGTAATGAACGGCCAATGAGACGTTGGATTTCTAGGGTTCTGCCGGCTTGCTTACCACGCGCCGCTTCTCTATCATTGCGTGTATGTGTGGAGCGAGGCAACATGCCATATTCTGCTGTTAGCCAACCTTGATCACTGCCTTTTAAAAATCTAGGCACACCAGGACTAACACTGGCGGTGCAAAGCACTTTAGTATCGCCAAAGGCGACGAGTACAGAGCCCTCAGCATGTTTTGTATAGTCACGAGTGATTGTAATATCACGTAATTGATTGGCTTCTCTACCACTGGGTCGCATGGTTGGCTCCTTTGTTAAGTTTACTATTATGACTGTCCAGGTCTAGAGACATCGACTGGGTGATTGTTTAGTAGATAGTCTCTTCCACTTGTGTCGACTTTGGTGCCTACGAAAAAGGAGGATGTAGTATATTGTTTTCTCATTTTCGGACCAGCCTGACGGCCGATGGCAATTGGTGAGGAACTCGCACTGATAGGAGGTGTTGTTGGCAACGTCTCAGCCTTATCACCGACAGAGACATCACTCGTATAATCATCATAAGATGACAGCTCATCTTCCTCAGAAGGTATTGAAAAAGAATCCTTTAAATACAGATCAAAACTTTCTTGATCGTCCTCACTAGGCGCTTGGGGAGAACGTGAAAGCGTTGTTGAAGGTGCAGAATAAAAAGGTCGCTCAGGTGGTGAGTCTGGACGCTCGATGGCAATAGGCGCTGATGATGAAGAAGCAGCAGTATCAGATAAACTCGGTAAGCTACTCGAACGCTCAATCTTGCCAGGCTCAATCCTACGGCTTAATTGATATAATGCCATTCTTGATGCTTCTAAGCCAGATAGATGCGCTCTATTACCACATAACAACTTTAAACGAAGCAAATCACCATGGTTTTTTTGTAATTCTTTTAGGGTTTTTTCATAACTCATTGCACTATTACCTTATTACGATGTACGAGGTTTCTTCTCCGGGGGATAATACCACTGCGCTATAAAATTTTGCAAGCTTACTGTATGCGCGCCACACACCATACATCCACGCGTGCAACGCCAGCGGATTTTAGTACCCGTGCTAATTCATTCACCGTATGCCCTGTGGTCATCACATCATCAATAATCGCAAGATGCTGATAATGTAACGGTGCTAGTGTTTGAAAAGCGCCTGCAATATTTTGTTTACGCTGGTTCATTTTGAGATCAGACTGAGCCTGGGTTGCTCTATGGCGGTGACAGATTGTTTTTAGTAATGGCAGCTTGCAATGGTGTTTAATGGGTTTTGCTATTTCAATGGCTTGATTATATCCGCGCTGGCGCAAACGTTGTTGGTGTAGGGGAACTGGCAAGATGGCTTGTGGCAGTGGCTCCTTATCATACCAGCCATTTAGTTGAGTACAAATGAGTTCACCAAAAAGTTCTGCATATAATAAGGTATGATGAAACTTCATTTGCTTTATTAGATGAGACAGCGGCAATTGATAGGGGAAGAGGGCATAGGTGCGATCAAAATGGGGCGGTGTTTTAAGGCATTGCCCGCAGATTAAGCCAGATTGGTTACTGGGTAACGATAAACCGCAGCACTTACAAGCGGTTTTTAACTCCGGTAATAAAGTTTCACAGTGGTGACAAACATGGTAATCGCGCTGTGAAGGCAGGCTGCAAAAGACGCAATGACGGGGAAATAATGCATTCACTATTCTCTTTGCGATTCGAACAGGATTATTTTTTGTATTAAAGATTGACAAAACAGTTTCCTACTTTATTATGAGGATTGACGTCGAACAATCCATAGAGGTACAAACATGAATGTTTTAGCCGATAGAATACAGAGTAAAACATATAACAATAATAAATTAAAATTTATATTCACCACATCGATTATCATTTTTGGTTCTTTATTAATCGCGCTTAGCGCCAAAATTTCTCTGCCACTGTGGCCAGTATCCATTTCCATGCAAAGCTTTGCCGTGCTTTTTTTAGCAATGGCATTTGGGCCGCGCATTGGGGTAGGGGCAGTTTTAGCATATTTGGCACAAGCCGCTATGGGTTTTCCCGTGTTGTCTGGCACTATGAGTGGCTTGCCTGTGTTGCTAGGTCCTACGGCGGGTTATTTTCTTGGGTTTATCGTGGCAGCGGGTTTTGCTGGCATGATGGCCAATAAGGGGCATTGTGTCAGCTGGATTAAAACTTTTGTCATTGCATTATTGGCCAGTTTTTTAATATTAATTCCAGGCGCATTATTGTTAATGCCCAGCATGGGGATTGAGGATGCTTTTGTATTAGGCATTATGCCTTTTTTATTCGGCGATTTATTAAAAACCTTGATGCTAGCGGTTGTGATACCGTTGTTGCATCAAAGTGATAAGTAATGACTTGGACATCGCGGCCCTTAGGCAGCGTTTGGCCTTGCAGCCAGAGAAACAATTGCAGTTACATCACGTGGTGGCAAAGGACTTAGTCTCACGCTTGCAAAGCCTCAGCTTACAGCCTACAACGATGTTAGATTTAGGCGCAGGTTCTAGCGGTTTATACCCTTTGTTGAAAAAAAACTATCCCACAGCGACTATCTTAGGCTTTGATCATTGTGAGCCTGGTGTGGGTAAACGCTTAATATGCTTAAAGCGCCGTAAAAAAGTAGATTATAATGGCGAGGTGAGCGCGTTACCGCTTCCCGATAATAGCGTCGATATTGTGATATCAAATTTATTTTTAATTTGGTTGCAAGATAGAAACGCATTATTGCAAGAGATACAACGGATATTAAGTCCTCAGGGTGTTTTCTTTTTTTCGAGTCTCGGCCCAAACAGCTTTTCCTGTTTCCAGGACGTGTTGCCCTTAGCATCAATCCAACAAGGCAACGATATTCACGACATCGGCGATGAATTAATGCAGACTCGCTTTAGCCAGCCTGTGATGGAATCAAATCAATTGAGCTTTGATTATGATGATGTAGAGGTATTACGTCAGGACTTAACCCGTTGGGAAATCGCTTCACACCTTTATGAAAAAAACATCACTGATAAGATACAACTGCCATCAAACTTACCACTAACATTAGATTTAGAAATCATATACGGTCATGCATGGGCCGCTCAACCGAGAAAACGCGCGAATCCAGGCGTCGCAACTGTCGCCATAGACAGCATCACTACCCGGGCAAGATAAATATGTTAGTGTCGGCTCTTGTAGGGGTGCGTCCGAACCGCCCTCCAGAATTTAGCTCACTGCTTAAACGTTCCTTGCATTAATAAGAGAGTCTTTATACAATCTTTTGCGAGATATGGAGATTACTTTCCTTCGATGATGGAGTTACCGTCGGAATATCATGCTAGGAAACACAATAACATCTCATCGCATTTTAAGGTGCGATGAGTGTATCACGAGAGGAAATACAATGAATAAAAAAATCACAATGGTAGCACTCATCAGTGCCGCTGCTTTACTAAGTTCAACAGCTTTCGCGGCGTATCCTGATGTACCAGAACCTGTAGCACCTAAAAAAGACTCAGGGTTTTATGTCTCTGGGCAATTGGGTTGGGGTTGGCTACGAGCGTCAAGGCGATATGACGATTTATTTGATGACTATCACAGAGATGATAATGGCTTGGCGGGTCGATTGGCGCTTGGTTATAACTTCAATAAATACTTTGGCTTAGAGCTAGGGGCTGCAAGGTGGAGCGATATCGTTACAAAATACTCTATTAATCCAGCCTACGTATTTAATACACCAAACTATAACTCTGCGAGATCAAGACCCTATGCTGTAGATTTGCTGGGTAAAGCAAGCTTACCCTTTGATAATGGTTTTCGTGTTTTTGTGAAAGGTGGTGCTGCAGCCATAATAGAGCAGTATTCTGACCGTATATGGCTGTATGATAGCACTGGAACGTTTTTAGTAGGTAGCGGCAAAGGTAGTGGTTGGGATACCTCATTTGATCCTGAAGCTGTTGTGGGTATTGGCTATGACTTCAATGAACATTGGTCTGCTGAATTAGCGTATTCCAGAGTATTTGGTTACGATCTTTCTAGTCATCATCGCACGCATAACTCAGATCTTGATATGGCTACGGTTGGCCTAACGTATAATTTTGGGTGATTAAATGAAAAGGGGCTCATTTGAGCCCCTTTTGCTATTCTGCATCGTAATCCTCTAAGGTTTCTTGCCCATTCTCTTCTAGCAATATCTTCACCTTCTGCTCCGCGTCACTCAACGCTTTTTGGCACTGCCGGGTGAGTTTAATGCCTTGTTCGAATTGTTTTAGAGCGTTTTCAAGAGGTAATTCACCTTTTTCCAGGGTTTCGACAATATTTTCTAATGTTTCTAGTGATTTCTCAAAATCAATTGCGTCATCATTTGCTGTTTTTGCCATGTTTGCTCCTTGTGATTTTATGGTGTCAACTTGCGCTAGTATAGCTAAAAACACACTTAATGAAAATTTCCTAAAAAAGCGCTTGACATATTTTTCCCAGGGTATAGAATTGCCATCCTGTTTCGGCGTAACGCCTTTAGTTCTTTAAGAAATTGGAAAAGCAGAACACAATACTAGATTCTAGAGCACAGTGGAAAAGGGCTCAGGGTTGAGGTGCGAGCCAAGGGCTTGCCAGCAACGTCTGAGTACTAAACGCTAATCTCTAGTCCCTAGAATTGTAGGTTCACGCAATGGTTCAACGTCATTCTAAGAATGAGTTTAAGTCGGCGCGTATTTAGATACGAGTCGCAAAGTAATACAGTCAGGCATCATTTAGGTGGTGCGTGATCAAACGAACAAGTCTTTAGGGGTAACCTTAAAGATTTTCAAGTTTTATTGAAGAGTTTGATCCTGGCTCAGATTGAACGCTGGCGGCATGCTTAACACATGCAAGTCGAACGGTAACAGCAAGAGCTTGCTCTTGGCTGACGAGTGGCGGACGGGTGAGTAACGCGTAGGTATCTGCCTTACAGTGGGGGACAACTTTAGGAAACTGAAGCTAATACCGCATATTCTCTACGGAGGAAAGGTGGCTCTTTGAGCTATCGCTGTAAGATGAGCCTGCGTTAGATTAGTTAGTTGGTGGGGTAAAAGCCTACCAAGGCGACGATCTATAGCTGGTCTGAGAGGATGAGCAGCCACACTGGGACTGAGACACGGCCCAGACTCCTACGGGAGGCAGCAGTGGGGAATATTGGACAATGGGGGCAACCCTGATCCAGCAATGCCGCGTGTGTGAAGAAGGCCTGCGGGTTGTAAAGCACTTTCGTTGGGGAGGATGGTAATTAAGGTTAATAACCTTAATTATTGACGTTACCCAAATAAGAAGCACCGGCTAACTCTGTGCCAGCAGCCGCGGTAATACAGAGGGTGCAAGCGTTAATCGGACTGACTGGGCGTAAAGGGCGTGTAGGTGGTTGATTAAGTCAGATGTGAAATGGCAGGGCTTAACCTTGTCAGGTCATTTGATACTGGT
>JAJFKI010000103.1 GCA_021773295.1 Gammaproteobacteria bacterium
TGCTGAGTCTAGGCATATTTGTGCAATCTTTATCCTGTTAGATTATGGTGATGATAACGTAGGTATTGCTGAATGTCGACCAATTTGGGTCGCTTGGGGGTAGCGAATGAAAGATTCCGGCGCTTATGTCAAATCACCCAAAAACCAAAAAGAAACAACACATTATTGCTGCCTTAAGTTTTGAAGAAAACTTCAATTTTAATGAAAAGAAGGCGTATCTTCTGTCATAAAAAAATTACTGACAGCTTCTTGCGCTTGTAACGATAAGCGCTCCGTGCTCTCAGAGTTAATCGTCACAGAAAGAATCGACGCACAAGTCACTTCAAGCATTTTTTCTACAATAAAATGCATTTCTAATGGGTAATTGCTAACATGTGCCGAAAAATAATTGAGTGGAAGCAATTTAAGAAGAACATCATTTTAACAGAGTTCGTTGGTACATGGCATACTCGCTGAGTTACCGGGACATTAAAGAACTGATGACAGAGCCATTTGGAATAAAATAATAAGTTTATACACTTATGTTTTTATGTGGAATGCTTTTACGTCTCACTAGGCTGTTTATCAAAGCAATTATTTTTTTCACATCAATATTAACAAGCGCCACACCCGCAGCTGTAGCCATCATACCAAATAATTGCACTGTCCCTAAGGTAGTATTAAATGCAAAATACGAAATAATAGCTGTTACAATGGGCACAAGGTAAAATAGACTCGCCACCTTATGCGATTCGCCTTTTTTAAGTAAGATATATAAGAAGCTTATCGCGCCCAGTGAGACAATGATGCACATCCAAAATAACGAAAATACAAATTGCCCCGTCCACTGTACTGTCATAGGCCCAAATTGACGAGCCAATAAATAACACACCACTCCCGAAGCAAAAGACTGGATAACACCTCCGGTAAAAATATTCATGGATGTGCAGAATTTTTTTTGATATAAATTACCAACTGCTAATCCTATTAGGCCCAAAAATGACATTACAATGCCTAATAAATACTGTGTGCTAAATGACGTCTGCTTGCCTACCACCAGAGCGACTCCTGCTAATCCAATAACAAGTCCCAACCATTGTTTTTTTCGAACTTTCTTACGAAATACTAGAAAGGAACCAATTGCGACTATGATAGGTTGTAAGGCAATTATTAAGGCAGAAATCGCTGGAGGCACTCCCATGTCCATAGATACCCAGGTTCCTATGGAAAATAGACACACTAAAAACAATCCTGAGACAGTAATATGTAATGTTTCTTTTAAGTTTCTAGGCCATTTAGCTTTAACAAATATGGAAATGATGAGCAATAGCAATGTTGTAATCATAAAGCGCCAAACTAAAAAAACCAATGGCTTCGCATACGGAAAACCAAGTTTTGCACCGATAAAGCCGGAACCATATAGCACGATAAATAGCAATGAATACACTGCTACGCTTAAGTTTTCACTTGTTTTGTCAGTCATAATTTTAAACTCTCTGTCTTATAATGCCGTCTCTATTAACCGATAATTCTGAAATATCGTACTCTGTAGCCCCATCGACTGCTAACTGCGCACAAATTTTACCAAACAAAGGAACAAACTTAAACGCCCATCCCCCTGTGAACAGCACAATGTTTTTATGGTGGTCAACATGATCATGCGGCATAAAATCTAAAACACTTAGATTGTCGGCTAACTGTGCATGCACAGCGCTCGTCATGTCTATCGGCGTAGAAGAGACTCCCCTCATGTACTTCTCAATATATTGCCGCGTAATGTCAATATCAATGTTTCCAGGCACATACTTCCTTTCGCTTATATTGCGGAATTTATGAGAAGCCCAATCAACTGCTAAGCGGACATAGCCGTTACGCCCAAAGGATACCGGTGGAAATCCATAAAATAGCTTTGATGGAGATTCATCTGATGGAAAATCAAATTGGAACCACATAGGAAACTCTAAACTACTATCAATCACTTTATAATAAGCAAAAGGCATATTCCAAAATAACATATCTAACTCAAATCCAAACAATTTCGTAATCTCATTGGCATAGGGGCCAGGCGTTACGATAGCCTTCTTGCAATAATAGGTATGATTGTCTGTTTTAATACAGACACCATTGGCCTCACTACTCATCCCAATAACAGTCTCATTTGATGTTAAACAAACGCCCCGCCGTTTGTTTAACGTAATAAGTGAGTCCAACAAACTCTTCACGTCTATTACGGCATTATCTTCACTATAGATACCAAAATAATTATCAGGTAAATTCTTAAATGGATATCGCGCTTCTATTTGCTTATTCGTGTATTTTATGCAATTTTTTCCTAAATCGGTCAGCACCTCATAAGCCGTTTCTATCGTCCCCTGCTCTGTATAATCCGTTTCAATACCAAAATTTAACAGGCCCTGCTTGTGAAGCAACTTTTTATCCGCCAAACATGCCAACTCTTGATACATTTTCCATGATTCAAAGGCCATTACAGCATGGCTTGGCTCCGTCATCGCAGCCCGCCACATCCTAACATGCCCAGCGGAACTACCACTTTGATTCCCAAACTCAAACTGCTCAAGCACAGTAACAGACTGCCCCATATTAGCAGCAGCTAAGGCACTCGCAAGTCCAATAGAACCACCACCAATAACAATAACATCTGAGTCATATTCAAATCTATTCATTTTAATTCCCCTTTAAATTAAGCAGCTAAAGGCAGCAGTTGTTCTTGTTGTGCCATCCTCAAAAATATATCTAGCGTTTTATTAGGCTCCAAGCCATGTTGAAAACAGAGTGTAATAAACTCTTGTGTCTTATGATAAATACGCCGCATAACACAGTCATACATTAATTTCGAACTGATTTTTCTATATCGATCCGGCTCGTTGAACTCAATAACGTCACAAAGTACTGCGCCCGCGTTACTTATTACATCTGGAACCCAGTTAATTTTCTTTTTATTTATATGTGCAACAACCTCATCACACGCAAAAGGAGAGTTTGCGCTACTGATAATCCAGCGACAATTTAATTGCTCTACATTATCTAATGTAATTACATCAGATGCTGAGCATAATAAAAGATAGTCGCATTTCAGTGAATACCATTCTCTGTAGTCTGAAATATTGATTGCACCAGGGACTTCTGCATTCGTGGAATTGAGATCATAAGTAAAAACGATGTGCCCCGCCTTGACTAACTCAGCCGCTAGCACACTTCCAATCTTCCCAATACCATTAATTAAGAACGTCATTCTGCTTGAACTCATATTATCTTGTTCTAGGACAGCCTTTAACGATCCGTAAACGCCATATGCCGTTGCTATTGATGTATTTATCTGCGGGGCTTCCATCGCATTTAAAATATACGGTGTTGTTTTTGATAAATAATGCATGTCCATATCGTCAATATTCATATCACACCCTGTATAAATCTGGCCATTCATTTGATTCAGCTGGTTACCAACAAAGTTTAGTAATTTTACTTTATTACTTTCAGTGACATCACCATTAGCAACAAGCTTAACTCCCGTAAATCCCGTATCATAAATGTTATGCTTCTGGGTCATATGCTTGGCTAAAGTAAGGGCTTCTTTCTCTAGCGCTTGCCTACTAGAATATTGATATAACCTCAAACCACCGTTACCTTTCTTACCGTTGCGCGCTGTTTCAAAAGCCATGGAAAGGCTTAATTGATTATCAACTTTATACGTTTTTACTTGATAACTACTACTGATTACTTCTTCTTTCATTACACATGCTCCTTTAGATATTTTTTCACTAATTCACTTGTTACCTCACCTGCAGATCAGAAAATTTTTAGTAAATTCAGCTCTCACATAAATAGTGTGTTTTTTTCCATTGAATTAATACAATTTACGTATTACCCAATAAGCATCCAAGATTCAAACAGCTGAGATTCTTCTAAATTTTAATATTTGTGATTTATCGTTTATCCATGATGCTATCTATCTCGATACACAGGTAGATAAATAACAACCAAACTTAATTGTCATCATGACATTGCGTGTAAGCTGTAAATGGGAAGGCACGAGCACAATAAAAACCATGCGTATACTCCTTAGTTACAATGACGCCATGTTACTGAGAAGCTTTTTTTGATCTTTATCATAAAGGGGTGGTAATATAGCCACTGCATATTGGGCTTTATGATAAAGTCCTAATTACCCGGCCAATATAGTTTGGTCGCTTATTGGCCGGGTAATTTTGATTGGAGCTTCCATTCATGAAAAAAACTAAAATCCTCCTAATTTGGGTTAAATTCTACATATCTACAAATAAGCAATTGCTTATTTCTCCGATTTCTGGTTAAATAGATATTTCCATATATGGAAATATCTTATTGTTATTTTCCATATATGTCAACCAGAAAGATTAAGAAAAATCGTAACTGTAGAATCTTCCTTAATTAATAATATGTTAGAATTGGTCGGCAGAGCATTACATGCACAGTAAAATTCAATACTTTTCAGGTAAAACGCTTAATCAAAGGATGTCGGAGCTTATGTCGACACATAACGTGACATTAACTGAATTGCATTCTCAAACTGGCGTAGCAATGCCTACAATTAAAAGAATTCAGTCTGATAGCGCTTGTAATCCTACAGTTTCCTCCTTGTTACCAATAGCATCATTCTTTGAAATAACTATGGATCAACTGCTAGGTATACAAGCACTCAACAACAACAATCATATCCATTCTGAGAATGTTACTACTAAGCCACATAATGTTTTTATTTTGTCATGGGATGAAATAAATTGTTGGCTCACTGATAACAAATGTTCCACAGAAAATACGATTTCAACGGAAAAAGAAATATCAAATAAAGGATATGCGCTTAAAATACCTCATAATAACTGGCTAGGCTTTTTAAAAGATAGCTTGATTATTATTGACCCAGCTAAATCTTTCGAAAATAATACCTATGTTATTGCTAAGCATAAAGAAAATAAAATTCCCTCATTAAAGCAATGTCTAATAGAAGATAATCAGATATATCTAAAATCATTAATTTCTGACAACATCCACACGTTAAAACTGGATAAAAATTTTGTTTATTTTGGTACAGTAATCCAAATAAGGAATGATTCGATTTATGAATAATGCTGATAATTTTAGCTTACAACAAAAACCAAGAACAATAAATTTTAGGTTTATATTACCTTTAGCTTTCTTTTTTATTACGATATATCTCTCTTCTACCGCTGTCGCATATAAACTAATTTCTCTTGGGCCAATGATTGAACCTGGCCCTCCATTTATCTTCCCACTTTCTTACGCATTGATGGACGTAATTGCTGAAGTTTATGGATATAAAATAGCTAAATCTTTTATTTGGTTGACTTTATTCTTTCAATTCATTTTTGTTGGCCTGGTTACCCTTGTAATCCATCTCCCCTCACCAGCATTTTGGCATCTTCAATCTAGCTATAATGATGTCTTTGGAAACCTTTTCAGGTTTGTAATTGCAGGCACAATCGCTACATTAGCAAGTAATTTTATTAATGCCATCTGCATGGCGAAATGGAAAATACGTTTTAAAGGAAAACATTTTATTATAAGGAGCATCGCTTCATCTGCAGTTGCAGAGTTCTCGCTTATTACCTTAATTGTTCTAATTGGTTACTCTGGAACAATTAATAGGCATGCGATTATACAATTTACTTTATCCATTTTTGCATTAGAAATGTTGTATGCTGTTATTACTGCTTGGCCAGCCAAGTTTATTGCAAAAATGCTGAAAACACATGAGAATATTGATACTTATGATTATCAAACCAACTTTAACCCTTTTTCAATTAAATAACCTAATTAGGAGAAACATAATGGCAAGTGAAGTTACATCAACCCCTACAGCTGAAACACTCGTAAAAAAACTGAATCTAGCCCCCCACCCTGAAGGAGGGTTTTATAGCAGAACGTATCAATCAAGACTAAGTGTATTCTTTGGTGAGAAACAGTCTACCAAAAGAGCAGCGAGTACCGCTATTTATTATCTTTTAGATAAAGATAATTTTTCAGCATTCCATAGAATAAAATCCGATGAAATCTGGCATCACTATGATGGCAGCCCTCTAGTCATTCACATGATCGATGCCGCAGGCAACTACTTGAAAAAAATTCTAGGACACCCTATAAATACTGAAAATGCTGAATTTCAAATCACCGTTCCTGCTACTGTATGGTTTGCAGCAGAACTTATTCATCCAAGCTCTCACGCACTTGTTGGGTGCACCGTATCACCAGGCTTTGAATTTAGAGATTTTGAGTTAGCCGAAAGAAGCGCTCTTGTGAAACAATTTCCTGAACAGCAGGCATTAATTACGAGGCTAACTCGTCTCTCAGGCGTCGAAAGTAGTCTTAGCTTGTCTGGAAGCAGTATTTGAATATGCTTACAATGACAATCTCACCACGAGATTAATGAATTTACCGTATCAAGGAGTTTTTAATGTTTCATGAAGTAACAACAAAAATCAAGGCGGCTTGGAGTTCGTTAAAACATGATGAATACCAATTAAAGCTTAGTAATATAATCGATGATGGTGCATATTATGAATTTCTAGTACAAGTACAAGGAAAAAATATTTTTTACAAAATAAAAGGCGATGAAGTTAAAAACAACAGCGCACTACTTGAGTGCTTCTCTGAGAAAGACAGATTTTCTATCAATGAAAAACTCAGTCTAACTCAAAAAAGTCATCATAGAATCTTGTCAACCTCGGTTTCCGAGAGAAATGGTAATAATTTATATGAAATTGAGACCTGTGATAACTCAGATACATACATTGAATACTTAACGCCACTAGAAATTTTATCCAAGCACAATATCATCGACTATTCAAAAGAGGATATTTATCTTATAGCCTTTGAAGCTGGCAAAATGTTTGATAAGAAACAATTAGAGACATCCCTCTAGAAGATGCCTGTTCGCAGCCCATGTTCTCCTCCAGCTCTTACTTTCGGGTACTTAAGTTAGTCATAATTTTTGCTCTGGCAACTGATTACGTTTCTTGTGTATTACTGATTGCGTCATCATGTTGACAACACTGCACGTATCAAAGGATCTAGAATACAATATTTTTTATCTACATCTCGATAAACGTAATCTCGCTCCAACAAAAATTCCATTGCTCTATGGATGCTAGTCGGTGGTATACCACACTGTCTTGAGTAAGCATTCCCATAGGGATTTTCTACTTGGCGATCGTTCGCTAAATTGATAAGTAATCTACGCTGATTAAGTTTTAAGAGCGAAACTTCCTGTTGCACCCTTGATGTATTTTCATCTCTATATTGATTCCATTTTTCCTTAACTATCACAGCGGTGGGTAACTGCTCAAGCCTCATTAAAATTGCGCAAAGTTTATTAACATAATAGGGATGTTGATCTGTTCTATCAAAAATGACATCTAGGCTCTCTGTCGAAAGCATTTTTTCCCAGCGTTCTTTCACCACCTGATTAATTCTCTTAACATAGTGACTTTTCTAAATTGCTTCCACTTAAAACTGATCATGCTCGTCCCTAAATCACAAAATGGAGGGAATTATAGCAACATCACTAAAAAGATGCGACAGAACCATATAGCCTGCTTGATTCAAAAAGGCAGAAATCTGTTTTGTTTCTTTTTCATCAAGTGCAGGCGTCACAACATGAACATAATTATCTTTATCATCATTAAATGAAATATGTGGATTTAAGTTATTTAAGATACGATTGTTT
>JAJFKI010000104.1 GCA_021773295.1 Gammaproteobacteria bacterium
CTGAGAAAATTTAAAACAGGGAAACTAGAATATTCGGGCCGAACACTGGATTTTATCAACGGCCTCATTATGTCAACGGGTGGGTCCTCGCCATGCTCGTTTTACAAACATTAAAACTGCGCGTGGCTCTGGTCCCGCTTCGCGCCTTATGACATGCTCTTGGCCTTTTGATGTTCTGAGGGTGTCGGCTCCGGAGGAATGTCAGGCTTCTGTCTCACCAAAGGAATGAAAAAAGAGGAACCGTATCGTTGGGAAACACTCAGGAAATGAACCACATCAGCCCACAGGGGTGCATTAATATTTTTTTTATAAGTCCCAGCTGCCCATCCCAAGTCAACTGGAATAAACTCAACTCTTAACCTTTTTTTGGTTTATTTTTGCCAAAAAGCAGACATGTCCGTTAACGACTCAAAACGGACGTTCTCAAGGTTTACACCAGTGAACATGGCCTCGCTTTATCCAAAAATGGCTTTTACAGCCGTTCTTGCGCCAAATAGAAGGATGAAGAGTTGGGTATTTTTTTCTTTCATTAATTAACTGCCAATTGGGAGATAACTCTGGTAGTAGTTGTAACTCAATTCGATCTCCACATCCACATGGACAATTAAAAGCCACAGCCCAGTTTTCTTCATCTTCCTGTGCTAAGTAGAGATTTCGGCTTTTTAGATTACTTGGAGGAGTGTCACCGCTATTTATAATTAATTGCCTCCTGATTCCATATCTGTTCCATGCCCTAATTATGAATGATCTAATATTCATCATGCAGCCTCGTCGTTTTGAAAAAATTGAGGCAAATCAAGCAATGGTGCCCTTAACCCGCGTCCGAGTAGGCTATTTTTACTAGTATTAAAAGAACTAGTGGATATATGCTCTTCATCACAATCGGTTAATGAAAAAATTGTTTGAGCATAAGATGAGTTGTCAGCGTGTCGAATTTTATAAAGTCGAGATAACCACTCGTTAATAGCAGCGCTAGCAGCCCGCATATTTAAGCTAATAACTGACGGGGCTTCTTCAATGTGTCCTCGTATATACCCATCATTTACCTGCTTCTGATAGTTGGTTCTATCTGCACGATATAGATACTCAGATCGAAGCCCTTCTGCAGATACAACACCTCTATCGAATAGTGTGGGGCCATTTGGAAAAACGTAGTCTAGTCTTCCTAATACATCGGCTACTGCTGTTGACCCTGCTTTTGTTTTCCTTGTTGGGATAGTTACTCCCATGTCTATTAATGGAGCCATAAAAGCTTGTGTCATAAGGTCACAGTAATAACGCCCCTCTAGGCTATCAACACAGCAGAAGATAGTTTCTGCATCGCTAGCAGCAATGAGAGCCTCTTTCTCTGAAATGGATCGTTCAATCGTGGTTATTCTTGTTTTGGGGTGATGAGATAGGATTGCTCTTTTCAAGACTTGTGTTTTGAATTCTTGGTTTTGAGCGTCAAGTACCGTTGCGTAGAGAATTCTATTTAAATTTCGATGCTCAACACGGTCGAAATCAATCAGGATTAAGTGTCCAACCCCGAGTCTTGCTAAAATTTCTGCAGTTATTGATCCTGTTCCTGATATGCCTACGATACAGGCCGTATAGTTTGATAGTTGCTCTGTCATCTGGGAAGTAAACGGGATAATTTCTTTTGGATAATTTATTGATATGTCTCTTATATTTTCACCGGCAACTATTATTTTTGATACCTCGGTTGATACCATTTTGGCGTCATATAAGCGTGCTTTAACCAACCCTGTTGGTAGCATTATTGCTGATCCATGTGGCGTTTTTATAAAATTTGAGCCATGTTGGAGGCTAGGGATGACGATTTGATCGCTAGTATCATCTGTTTCTGAAAAATCTGGAAAACCCCCAGGATGAGAGTGAATTAGAATTATGGAACATTCCGTTTTTACAGCTTCTTCAATGGCCTCCTCAATATAGTCCCCAGGCCAAGTTAGACTGTGCTCCGTGCGAATCTTACACTTAGCATATGGTACGTTGATGATGCTTTCGACAGTTGCTCGGCGGCTGTTTTTTCCACAACGTCCACAGAGAAGAATGGCTGCAGCTTCAAACCCATCTCCTGGGAAGAGATGAGACTTGAGCTGCTTATGTTGGTTTTCGCTTAGTGATAGTGTCGCCGAGTACTTCATAATTCCACCTCATTGCCAAGCGAATCTTCTATGAATGCGATATGTGAGATTACGCTATCTGTCTGAGGGTTCCAGCGTGTTGCTCCGTTGAGATGTCTAGACCATTGCTGATATTTCTTTCCTTCGATATCTAACATGGAATCTGTTCTATCAGGCTTTCTATCGTTTCCTATTGTTAGAGAAGGGAAACAGTAAAACATATCCATAGCTGCTGCTGGGTATGTATCTGGCACATCCATCGCCATGTCTATTGCTTCTTTATTGTATCCAACAGGAGTTTCAAATGACCTGAGTATTAGCCAACGTCTTCTTCCTTCAATGACTGTTTCCCAGAGTAGGTTTCGTTTTTCTAGATACGCTTCGTCTTTATCGAGGAGACAGAAATCTCTGCGCAAAGTATTAAGTGTTTCACCATTCTTGATTTCATTAGGGCGCAGTCTTAACTTTTCAATTCCGGGCTCTGTAAGGTCAATCACACTATCAAGTTCTACCGGCCTTTTAGGCTGCCCTTTTACTTTTAAAATCGCTGTCCAGCATTCATTTAGATCGAACCCCGCTTGTACTAGTGCATCTCGAACAATGATTTTATTCGTTGTTAATGTTAGTAATACTCCCTGCACATTTAGCTTCCACTCTTTAGGGCGTGAGTATATGTGCTCAACATTACTGTTTGATAAATCTACGGATTCGTTTTGGCCTAATACTCTATCCGCTTCTTCACTCATTTCGAGTACTAGTTCATGAGTATCTTTTATTTGCCCGATTATCCGTAGTAAACCTTCCGAGATGCTGTCGTCTCCCCATGAGTAACGTTTGTCATTAATTGAGACTTTGTAAACTCTATCGCTACGAAAGGCGAAGAACTTCTCAGGGCCATCGCTACTTAAATCGATTTCTTGGTCTAATTGAATTTCCTTAAGCACATTCTTCCTTGATAGTTCCATCAGAATGTACTCATCCACGGGTGCGCGTTCAAAAGCTTGTAGGATTGTCCTCCCTGTTGGAGAGCTAGTTTGAATTAACGCGTCTTCACCGAAGAAATCCCCGTCCCATAGCCTAACCTTAAAGCCTTTTTTCTTTAGCTGGTCTGTAATTTTCGGATCAGCAATGTCTTTTGAATGAATTTTGTGAGTCATTTTGACACCTCTCTTTGTTTGTTTGCGGCTTGATCGCCATCTTGGTCATTAGTATAATAGCTAAAAAATAGCTAGTCAATAGCTAAATACAAATTATTTTAAGTTGCATTTTTATAGGGTATAAGGTATGGTAAATATAGAAATGGAGAGGGTTTTATGGCTAAAAAAACAATGACGCTTAATTTAACTGATGCAGAAATGCGGGTCTTGGATACACTCAGTGAGCAGAAACAAATGAGTAAAACCTTGTTGTTACGACAAGCTTTAAGACTTTATCAAAGAGTTGAAGAAAGGCTTGAAGCTGGAGGTAAGCTGTTTATTGAAGACGAATCAACTAAAGAGAAGTCGGAGATAATGATGTTATGAGCAAGGAAGAAAATGTTGAAGTATCGGAAGTATATCTATTTGATAATCCAGAAAATGCATTTGTTGAAGCAGAACTATGGGATGCTATAACAGAAAAAAACTTGGCGGACTGGGAAGCGGACTGGATCCCGCATCTTTTTAAGTTACTAAAATCCCTGAAGCAAAAAGGAGTTGTAAGAAAACTCTGGCCGCAAAGTCGGCATTGGCATTGGTCTGATAAAGTTAAAGATATTGAAGGTAAGTTGTCGAATCAATGTTTCTCAATAGTTTGTGATAGTAGTACACAAGCGATGTTAATTACTGACTTGGCTCGTAGATCTCAGTTGGATGTCCAAAAACATAGCCATTTGGTTTATGTGGATTTTATTGAGGTTGCGCCATGGAATAGGAAAGAATTAATAGGTCATTCGCCGAAATATAGCGGTGCTGGATCAATCCTCATTCGTGCTGCAATTGAACTAAGTAAACAGGAAGGGTTTCGTGGTCGTTTAGGGCTTCATTCGTTACCCCAAGCCAATGATTTTTATGAAAATAAAGTTGGTATGACTGATCTTGGTTTAGATAAAAATTATCAAAATCTCCGCTACTTCGAAATGACGCCAGAACAAGCGGATGAATTTGTAATGAAAGGAGAAGACTCATGAAGATTAATGTAACTAAAGCATGGTGTGAGAAAATGGCTCGCCGTGAAGCTTATGCAGAAGTCGGTGCTGGTCTTCTTGCTATAGACCCTACTTTTGAGATTGAATCTGTATCAGAAACCTCTAGCGATGAAACTCGTTTTGTGCTTCAAAGGTTTATTGAGCTTGGTCGAAGAGGGATGGGGCTTTCTGTTGAGCAGTTAGCAGAACAAGCAGATATTGAGATTGCTGAACTGATAAGTATTGAGTCAGATATTCATCATTTGCCCGAGCCGCGTACTTTATATCAATTAGCTCAGGTTTTTGAAGTTTCTCAAGTTAAGTTGATGGAGTTGTCTGGGTTAACGAATCCAAAGGACGTGAATTATCTAGAAGAAGCGGTACGTTATGCTGCTCGTTCTGAGTCAATTGAGAAATTAAATCCAGAAGAACAAGCTGCGCTTGATGGTTTGATATCCGTTTTGAGCAAAAAATAAGTAAAATTGTAGAGGGAGCGAAGGTTTGGCAAAAAACATAATATTGAGCGCTAAAACGGCAGATGATATTGACACTCGAGTCGAGCGAATTTTACAAGATTTGGGAAACCCTGAGCCTCCTCTTGCTTTAGAAACAGTCAGAGAGCTTCTGCGTTTAGACTTTGGTTATTATTCAATTAATAATCCGGGCCTTTTGCAAGAAACAGCACATAAAATATGGCTAGCTGGTAAGCAAATATTGTTGCGTCCAACGATTTTGATAGAAGCGGTAAGAAAGTTTGACCTAAAAGCTCTTTATATACTAGACCAGAAGAGAATTTTATTGGATCAAGATGAGCCAGTATTAAAGCATCGATGGAATGAGGGGCATGAAATTATCCATAGTGTTTTACCGTGGCATGAAGGAGCCATGCTTGGAGACGACGCAAATACACTGATTCCGTCATGTCATGCCCAATTAGAACATGAAGCAAATTATGGTGCTGGGAAATTGTTATTTTTGCGTGATCGTTTTACCAAAGAGGCGCTTGATTTAGAACAAACTATTTCATCAATAAATGGGCTTGCAGATAGATTTGGCAATACTAGAACCTCAACGTTTTGGCGCTGTGTCGAAACTTGGGGAGCTAGAGTCCCTGTTATAGGTTTAATAACGGGTCATCCACACTTTGACATGAGAAAAGATGATTTTGATGAAACTAATCCTTGCCGTCACTTTATTCAATCCCCAGCTTTTGAACAGCAATTTTCAGGAGTAGATGAGAGGAATGTTTTTGACCAAATTGTAGGTTACTGTTCTAGTAATAGAGGAGGGCCTCTAGGGGCAGATGAAGTGATCCTAATTGATGACAATGGAAATAGTCATTTATTTTCGTTTGAAACGTTTTCTTTCCACCACAACATATTAACGCTAGGTATTTATTTAGAGCCATATAAGAAGGTGATCACATCTGTATTATAGTATGCTGTATGGTTTAATCTTCCGCCATCTCAGCCATTTCAAGAGCGTCATCAACTTCGATTCAAGAGCTTACAACGTTGCGCGTTTTTTCGGTGATTTCAAAGAGAACAGGTTGAGCTGTCTTCTGTTGCATTATCATTATTGCCCGAAAACCGCCGTTAGATTTGCATAGATCAATACCTCCTCACTGATACCTGATCAGTAGGTCCTTTACCAATGGACTATGATAAAACTATGATAGAAATTTCCCACAAGGGCGGATTTTATGGAATTGATAGAATCAATGGAGCTCCCTAAACTGACTGAAATAAAAGCAGATAAGCGAAACCAGCCAAAAATCAAAACCTTCCAAAAATCGTCAATTAAACATTCGTAATCAGTAGGTCGGCGGTTCAATTCCGCCCGCTGGCTCCATTTTTTTCAATAAGTTAAAAAACTCTCCCATAAATTTATTTATTTTTGTAGACATGATTTAGGCTTGTATTTTAATTAAGCAATTTAATTTT
>JAJFKI010000012.1 GCA_021773295.1 Gammaproteobacteria bacterium
AATTTGGCAATAGACCGACTATTACCTGCATTTCAAAGGTTCCAAGGGAACAAAAATCAACTCGCCTAAATCTCGCATTTTGAAGTGTGACGGGTATATACCCATAGAGTAGTAATGTATGGCTTTTAGGTGTAGATTTCAATGTTCCGATCAGAATAAATTGGGACGGTGTTATGGAAAGTTGTAATGAGTCAAAAGAGTTAATGAGTCATGATAGCGTGTTTAAGGCGTCATTAGAAGATCTTGCGACGGCTAGAGATTTCTTCGAGAGTCATTTGCCTGATAGTGTTAAAGATAAAATAGACTTGTCATATTTAGTCAGCATTAGTACTAATTTTATAACCAAGCTTTTTAAGCAGCGCCATACAGATATTCTATATCAAACAAAAATAGATGGTCGTGGTGTTGTTGAATAAAACAAATAATATACAGAAAACCACACGGTTTTAACTGATAAATACACAAAAATGACTGTTTTTTGAGTAAATTATCACCAAAAAAGCTGCGCAGTTTTTGATTCATTCAACAACGCCGATAGTCGTGAGGGTTATTTATATTTGCTTGTAGAACAGAGTGCCAAAGCCACCATCGCTGGCATTGAACTGCATCACATGCTGAGAAAAGGACAACATCAGCAAGTAGATAATCTATTCGTTTTCGAACAATTTTATGCACCAGCGGGCTAAGTGCGCTTAGGATTCATGTCATTAGCATTTCTGCGACATAAGTTGTTTTTTGCGACGGAACCCTGGGGATCCCACCACGTATTCATCTTAACGTTAAAACCATTTTTTAAATCGAAAGAAAATTATTGCGCTAACACCTATAACTGTCAGGCTTATACTAACCAACATGAATGAGTGCGTGGAAGTCGCACCCGGTATGCCACCCAGGTTCATTCCTAACAAACCGGTAACAAAACTTAAGGGAAGAAATATAGCCGCGACAATTGATAGTAATAACATTTTATTATTGATTTGCTCAGAAACCCGACTGGATAATTCCTCTTGATTTACGATGACACGTTCTCTTACCAAGTCTAAATCTTCAATATAGCGGATGATACGATCACAACTTTCTCTTAGTTGGATACATTCACCCTCACTAAACCAGGTTTTTCCTTCTATCTGGAGCTTATAATGTACTTCTCTTAATGGCGCAACATAACGTCGCATGATGATGGAATTTCGCCTGATTTCAGCTAATTGCTGTCTATGCTTCATGCTAGAGTCAAGCCCATCTTCTTCTAGTTTATCCAATTCTTCTTCTATATCATTAATAGCGTTACCAATATGATCATTAATATAATTAGTCAGTCTAATCAGAAATGAACTGACTGTTTTAGGGCCTCTCTTTCGTTCAATACTATCGCGAATGTCACGAATTGAATATAATGGTCGATGACGCACTGAAATAATACGTGATTGATCTACCCACACACGAATTGACACCATTTCTTCTGGAGCTTCACCAGGATTCAAATTAACGCTGCGTAAAAAAACTAGCAAACTGTCTTGTGAAATAATACATCGTGGCCTTGTTTCTTCTGCAATCATTGCTGCTACCGTGATTGCGTCAAGATTGCTGTTTGTCTCAAGCCATTGTTTGGTATTTTCCTGAGTATAATTAAGATGTATCCACAATATGCCATCTTCTGGCTTCCAGCTTACTATGGTATTCCAGTCAACTTCTTGCCCGCCACCTTGACCATCAAATAAATAGGCACATATAAGACCATCTGTCATGATATTACAACCTTTGTCTACTATTTCAGGTACCATCCTATCATCAGGATTGGATTTTGAGAAGGTATAAGGTTCTGTCGTAGGGCATGATCGTTTAAATTTTAGACAATATAAAAAAACAGCCCTAAAGGATCGACAAATAACGCTCATCATGATCAAATACACTTTTTACTTGGATGGTGTTAAAATTTCATCTGTAATAGGTATAGTGATATCAT
Organism: Gammaproteobacteria bacterium; assembly: GCA_021773295.1. Taxonomy (GTDB): domain Bacteria; phylum Pseudomonadota; class Gammaproteobacteria; order UBA1113; family UBA1113; genus JAJFKI01. Next base: position 1,964 of record JAJFKI010000012.1, read on the forward strand.
GTTTAATTATCACTCCATTTTTTACAGTAACATCAAGCTGGGGATATGGAATAGCAATGTTGTTTATATCCAATATATTCTTCACTAATTGCTGTAATTCAAACTTAAGTTTCACTGCTTTGTCAGTATCCACCCAAACACGGATAGTTAGGTTAACAGCACTATCGCCCAATTGGCCAACCCCCACCGTAGGTTCTGGCTCAGTGTGTACATCATTATTTTCACGTAGACACTGCAAAATAACGGCTTTTGCTTTATCAATATTAGCGTCATAGCTAATGCCGATATTTAGATCCAACCTTTTAGTCTCATAGTATGTTTTATTGAGTATAAAGTCATTTAGTACTTTATTATTAGGGATAAATAGTGCCTCGTGATTAACCGTAGTTAGCTGGGTAATAAACAGATTAATTTCAACGACCGAACCAGCTTCTGTTCCAATTTGTATAAAGTCATTAATTTTAAATGGTCGAAGAAAAACAATTAACATCCCTGCTGCTAAGTTCGATAAAAAGCTACGTAGCGACAACCCAATAGCTAAACTTGATGCACCAACAATCGCAACTAATGTAGACGTTGGGATACCAAGCTGCGAAAGGACAATAACACCACCAATCATTATCACAACCGTGTAAATGAAGTTCCCAAGAAACTTGGTGACTGTTTTATTTTTTGTATGCTTAACAGCTTTTAGCATGATCTTCTTACAGAAGTAGGCAACAAGCCAGGTCAATCCTGCTAAAGCGAACGCTGTGATTATGTGTATGAGATATGTGTTAATAATTTTGTTTAAATTAATCATTATTATTACCGTTATAGTGAGTACATTTCTTTTTCTTTACTTGCCGCATCGGCAACTAGAGTGATAATAACACAGCGTTGGTCAGAATAAGAAGAAAATGCATATTGTTGTAGATTTTATGAGCTTAAAAGTATTTGGTGAGACAGAGTAGAGGGTGCATCAACAATGTAGCTTCAAATCCAAAAAAGGAATATATTTGTATTGCACACTGTGCCATTTTTAAGGAGAAAATGTAATGAAAAATGTAATTATTGGTTTAGGTGTTATTGGACTGATGAGTCTTACGAGTGTTGCTATGGCGCACCCAAGCACCGAGCAGGCATTTCTTGCTGACAACAGTGCTTATTATCAGTTTGCCACTGATGGAGGTAGTGTGACTGATACGGATCAAGATCAGACCATGGTAGGTGACGATGCTAGCCAAAGTCAAGATGACAACCAACAAGATGATCAAGACACGGATAGCAGTTCAGATCAATCATTGGATGATACTGATTCATCCTACGATTAGTGAGTAATGGGTTAGCCCTTTCCCTGATAAAAGGGCATTAACATTGAGAATAACAATGGACGACATTGTAGCCAATATACCCATTACAGATGAAAATACGAAATCAACGCGATTTGATTTTTGTTTCCTTTGGACGTTAGAAATGCAAGTAATAGCCGATCTATTGGCAAATTTCTAAAGCCATCAAAAACTTGTTTAGCTAAGATAAAATTATGTAACCTATTTAATCCAATCCACATCAACCCTCGCCGTGGCTCAAAATGTGAATGAAATATTCATCAGGATTGAGCGGGCATCGGTTCATTCACCATAGACAATTCGGTTCCCTTGGCTTTTGTTATAATGTCAGCAGCCAAAACCAGCACACAACACAGCGTAAAGTAAAGTCCAGGCATGATATTGATGTGGGTGAGCCTTACTAAACTGACGGCTACCAAGGGCGCTGTTCCTCCAAATAGCACCATTGCCATGTTATAGGCAAACGCACTACCCGTGTTTCTAATTTTTTTAGGGAATAAATGATTGAGTGTCATCGGTAGTGACGCCGCTATCATAGAGATAAGCATGACGAAGACGAATTCAGACATGAACATCGTGATGACTGAGTCGGAGGATAAGCCAAAAAAGACCACGGGTGTGGTTATTAATAGACTGATTAAACCAATATTGACGCACTTTTTACGACCTTGTTTGTCAGCGAGTATGCCAAATAAAGGTATTGCTATGATTGAGAGCAGCAAACAAATGATATTAATACTCATAACTACTTTAGTGTCAAAATGTAATAGTTCAGTTTGATAAATATTGAAATAACTAAAAATAAAATAATTCCCAATACTTAAGATGCTGGTGTAGGCAAAGGCCATTAATAGTGAGGTTTTGTAATTTTTAAATAGATGCAGTGCCAATAGCAAAGGGCGATTTTTCTTATTATTTGTTAACTCATTACAGTGCTTAAAGCGTAAATAGCCAATGTAAGCTGAGCATAGTGCAGCCAGCAAAAAGGGTAAGCGCCATCCCCAGCTACTTATTTGCGACTCTGATAACACTAGATGAAGACAGTAGACACTCGTTGCACCAATGGTTACACCAAAGGTAGCGCTGGCAGAAACTAAGCTTGTGTAAAATGATGGTTTGTTGTTGCTAGCATTTTCATAAAGATAAACACTCGTTGCATTAAACTCGCCACTGACGGCTAAGCTCTGAACGAGTCGAATCAATAGCAAAAGAAAGGGTGCGAAAGCACCGATGGTTTCATAAGTAGGGACCAAAGACATGGCGAGCGATGCGCTTGTCATCATGATAATCGTTAATAGCAATGCCTTCCTACGTCCAAAAGCATCACTCATTAAGCCAATAAAAAAGCCCCCGATGGGGCGTGCTACATTACTAATCGCAAATATGGCCAGGCTGATGATGAGGGCATTCATTTTATTCTGCGTATGAAAGAACTGCATGGAAAAAGTGGGTGCTAGATACACATACAATAAGTAGTCAAACCACTCAATGGCGTTGCCGCTTAAGCTAGGTATGAGTTGCTTGTAGTTCATGATATTAGCGCTCATGTGTATTAATAAGTTGCAATTAAATCACGGATTATGATATGTTTCCAATTTATTAGCAAAATAAATGATATTAATTCTATGAATATTAAAAAAGTCAATCTTAACTTATTGATTGCATTAGATGCTTTGCTCAGTGAGCGCAGTGTGAGCTTGGCCGCAAAAAAGTGTTTTGTGACGCAAGCGGCGATGAGTAATACCCTGAATCAGTTACGTACTGTGTTTGATGATCCCCTGTTTGTACGGCAATCAAAAGGGATGTATCCAACGCCACGTGCCTTGGAGTTGCAGCCTAAGATTACGGAATTGATGCAGCAAGTAGAAGAGATCGTATCAGTAAATGCCTTTGAGCCGAGTCATGCTACGCAAACCTTTACCTTGGCGCTGGCGGATCACGGTCGTTTTTTAATCTTACCCAAACTGGTAAAACGATTGCAAACGCTTGCACCGAAGGTGACGCTCAATACGGTTTGTTTTGATGCTGGCTTTTCGCCGATGGATTTTGAAACTAAAAAAATTGATTTAGGGATTGGTATTGAAATGAATGATATGAGGGCCTTTCATTGCGAATCCTTATTCAAGGAAGGGCCTGTTTGTATCAGTATGTCCAACAAAAAACTTTCGCTCGCAGCCTACAGAAAAGCATCACACGTGGCGGTAAAATATAATCCAGACACAAAGCTTAGCTTTGTCGATGAAATATTAAAGCTAAAAGAAATTGAGCGCCAAGTTGTTACGACTGCTTCAAACTTAATGACAGGTTTAGAAATTGTCGCAAATACGAAGTGTATTGGCACCTTTCCAAAACGCCTATGTGAATATTTTCAACCTCGTTATCAATATCATATTCAAAAAGCACCGTTTAAAATACAATCATGTGACGTTCAAATGGTATGGCACAAGCGCCATGAAACGTGTTTAGCAAACCAGTGGCTGCGTCAATTGATTATTGATATTGCTTGTGATGAGAAAGTGCTTGGGGTGTAGTGTTTGCGGTATGATACTTTTTTGTGTCTCGCAAGCTTGAGTGATCGACATTTTTTTTGGTTTTGTTCTTTATGCTAGGTTTGTTCTCCCGTCGCCGTCATCACGACCCAAGGCCGGGATGACAGCAATCATCGATCGCCTAAGCATAACAGCGGCGTTTAGAGATCCGGGTAAAGAGAGATTGGCGTTGTGCTTGCAGTCAGCGTTGAAGAAGATGAGCTGCCCGCTTTGGCAGATGGATTTGCTGCTGGGAAGAAAGCAACAGTTGCTGGTGGAGCGGATGCCGTATTGCTGTTAGTCGCAGTCGGTGTATCCATCACTTCTAGGTAGCTATGTGGAAAGAATCCAACGGCACCATTGTATTCCACATAAGACCAACCATTATCTTGTCTCGCTTGAATTATCACGATGTTGTCATAATCCAAACTTATTTCATCACTTGCTTGTGCCTTGTATGCGTGCATGACTTTTGCATGAAGAGTAGGTGCAGGTGAGTCCTTATAGGTATGGGTAGGTGATGTCGAATCTGGCGCGACAATTACGTCATGAACAGCAGCAGAGCTTGGGACTGTTGTCATGACTGATTTTGGTGCACAGTGTGGTAATTCAGACTCTGGCGTTGACACACGTACAGGCTCAGCAGGTGCCAAAGCATCTTTGATGGCACGGATTTCAGCGCTAATGATTGATCGGTGCTTTGGCTTTAAGTGTTTATTGTGATCAAGAATATAGTGCCATGCCGGTAGCAATTGTGAGTGATCGAGCCATGTTTTTGCAAATTTCATGATGTCCAATAAAACAATGGGACTCCTATCGATAACCCAACTCCGATATCTAAAACCAACCGTTCCCGTTAACAGTAGTTCTTTAGCCGCTAGGTAATTATCGGTGGCCCCCGGATAAAAACCATATCCCTTTGTTTTAATACCCTGATTACTTGCCCATAGGCTGATAATTGCGGCACAAGCACCGCTAGACCAGTGATAATAATAAAACTGTTTCAAATCATTAGTTGCTTCGTTGTGATGAAAGCTTTTAACAGCTATCGTCAAGAATTTATTAGCTTTACTCCTTAAAGTCTTTTCATCTTCAGATTCATTACGCCATGGACTTTTTGCTTTCTTTTCTATAAATCTTTCAGTAAAAGCTTTACCTAATAAATAATAAGCATCGCCTAACAGTGCATCTGCAAGAGACTTTTTATTAATAATCTTCGTTAATAACTCACAAACAGGTTTGTAAGCCTTATCTTCAATATATTGCTGCGCCTTTGCCATGATAGCTTCGGGTTTTCTCTTACGAAACTCTTTATCAAAGCGAGCCACTTGGCCTTTATATTGTTCTAAATAATTTATCATTACTGTTCTCCCGTTATGAAAAATTGTTAACGAGATAAAAATATAAACATTTGTGTGAAATAAGTAAAACTAATGTTTTTTATATAACTTATCAATTTAAATGATATGAAGGGTTCTTAATCCTTATGAAATAACGCAATCGATTCTACGTGGGAGGTATGAGGAAACATATCCATAATGCCAGCTTTCACTAAGCGATAGCCTTTCTCTTTCACTAAAATGCCTGCATCGCGTGCGAGGGTGGCGGGGTTGCATGAGATATAAAGTAGGGTGTTTGCTTGTAGGATGTCGATGTGTTCAACAATGGCTTGGGCGCCGCTTCTTGGGGGATCTAGTAATACTTTATCGTAGGTCGTCTTGCTCCATGGCGCACCGGTCCAATCAATTGCTAAATCTGCTTGATAAAAAACGGTATTGCTGATGTTATTTTTGTTAGCATTATCACTGGCGCGTTTGACCATGAGATCACTGCCTTCAACGCCAATGACGTGTTTTGCTTTTGTCGCTAAGGCCAAACTGAAATTGCCTAATCCGCAGAATAAATCTAAGAGTGTCTCTGTTGCTTGTGGGCTTAATAATTCTACAGCCAACTGCACCATTTTACGATTCAAGGCAGGATTGACTTGAGTGAAATCGGTTGGATGAAAGTCTAAGGTAAGGCCAAACTCTGGCAATTGATAACTTAAGAATTCACTACTGTTTTCAGGCCATAGCTTATGAATCGTGGTCGGGCCTTTTGGTTGTAAGAAAATATCAAAGCAAAATTGCACGCCAAACTGTTTTAGTTGTTCAGTATCATCTTCAGTTAATGGCACTAAATGTCTGAAAATTAGTGCTATCTGATCGTTGCCACCGATAGCTACTTCAATTTGTGGGATTTCTTCTTTGCAACTTAACCCATCTATCAATTGACTAAACTCATTTAAGCGTTGGCCAATGGCGGGGTGTAATATTTCACAGGCATTGAGTTCCGCGATATAGCGCCCATTGCTTTCACGAAAACCCACCAAGACTTTTTCTTTTTTACGCACATGGCGCACACCGAGCCTGGCTTTGTAGCGGTAATTCCAAATGGGGCCAAGTAAAGGTGGGAGTATTTCTTCCGGTGTTACATCACCGAAATGCTGTAAATTATTGAGCAATAAGGCTTGCTTTCGCTCGATTTGGTAATCATGTTGTAAATGTTGGCCGCTACAAGCGCCACAGATGTCGGCATGAGCGCACTTTGGCTGAACACGTTTGTCCGAGGCTTTTAGAATATCGAGTGCAACAGCTTCGTCATATTTGCCGCGCTTACGCTTAAGCGTGTAGTTAACAATTTCACCGGGCAGGGCGTTGCTAATGAAGGTGGTTTTGCCATCCACGCGGCCAATACCACGATTATCATGGCTTAAGTCGACGATTTCTGTGCTGAGTGGTTCCATAATGCTACAAATTCACTAAAATGAGGTTTATCTTCTTTTTCTAAGGTGTCTTTTACCAATTGACACTCGGCGTCATAATTATCTTGCGTTAAATGTCCGCGGATTAATTCATAACGTAAATACACTAAGTAAGTATTTAACACATCCGTTTCGCAATAATCACGGATGGCAGCAACTTCGCCTTGACAATACATGTCCCAGACTCTATCGCCACTCATGCCCATTTTTCCTGGGAAGCCACAGAGGGCAGCAATTTTATCCAAGGGCGCATTGGCGCGGCCTTGATAGGCGGCTAGCACATCCATTAAATCGGTGTGACGTTCATGGTAACGGTTTAAGTAATTGTTCCATTTGAAGGCATTGTTGTCTGAGCCATTATCCCAATAGCTAGGCCCCGGCACACCATGAATGAGTGAGCGGTAATGTAGCACTGGTAAGTCAAAACCAGAGCCATTCCAAGAAACTAGCGTAGGCGTAAATCTATCAATGCCTTTATAAAATCGTTTGATTAACTCGGGCTCATCTGAGTCTTCTTCACCCAAAGACCAGACACTTAAATGGTCGCGACTTCTTAATACTGCAGATATAGCAACAATTTTGTGTAAATAATGTGGTAAGAATTCATTACCGCTGGCTTGCAATTGCATTTGCAACATTGCATCACCTACCGCTTTATCCTCTAAGTTTTCAAACTCATTAATCTTTCGTCCTGCATCAACATCAGGCACTGTTTCAATATCAAATACAAAAATATTCACATTGATTTAATCTCGCGTTAATCCACAGTGCCGGGTATATTGTCACAATTAAAATCAATCCACAATAAAATACGGACTATTTTTTGTCTTTAGTTCACAGTTTTTAATTGGCTGTAACCGCTAGACTATATTTTTGATTTGTAAAGTTTCAAAGTTCGTGCCAAGTTGATACTTATTCACAGATTCTGTTGATAACTTTGTGGAAAGCCTTTGGTAAAACTTAAAAAATCCCCGTAATTGTGGGGATCGAGTTAAAATGGACACTTCTATAACATAAAAATAATTTACTTATAAATCAATAAGTTATAACTTTTCGTGGTGATGCTTGTTTCAAGGTATGACTTATGTTAATCGCAAAGTCAGGGGTGTTTTAGTGTTGTGCATAACTGTTCGATCTGCAGCCTGAAAAGGATTAAATCTGATAAGAAAATAGTTTATAGCGCCTACTAAAAAAGCTCGTATCAAACGAGCTTCTTTAGCAGAGTGCCTTCGCAAGCACCTTATCTAAACCCAGCTTCTCACTAAGTGGTGACTGCTGTTAGTGCATTAGGCTTCCTACCACACAGTAGGCCTGCTCACAGCACTCACAAGTCGCGTCTCCTTTCTGTTACTCAATCGGCTCAGAAATGATATGCTCTTTGAAAACACTCTTAGTTAAATTTTAGCCTATTGAGACTGAACTGCAAGAAAATAAGTCAGATATTACAATGGTTCGTCATTAATGTGAATGAATAGCGGCACTCTTAATCAGTTATTATTAATTTTCCACGGTACATTCCCATTGGACATGTGAATTCATAAGTGCCCGCTTTATCCACCTTTAGCTTAACAGCTTGTGTTTTGTTTAAAGGTAAGGACTGGCTAAGATTCAAACCATCAAATATAACGGCTTCGGCACAAGGACTAGGATCTTCTCTGGTGAAACAGAGTTCTATGGGCTGATTTACTTTTGCATTGATGGTATCCGGTAAATAAACACCGCCAGTGACTTTAATAGTAATCACGCCATCAACAACGCTAGAAGCACTTTTATGACTTGAAAGCCAAAACCACCAAATGAAAAACACAATGAGTGCAATGCCTATACTATTGAACAGAATAATATTCATGATTACTCCCGGGTGCCTAATTTAAAAAACCTGAGGCGGTTAGCATTGCTGACGACAGTGACGGATGACATGGCCATGGCAGCACTGGCGATAATAGGGCTGAGTAATACACCAATAAATGGGTATAAAACGCCGGCAGCGACAGGAATGCCTAAGGCGTTATAAAGAAACGCACCGAATAAATTTTGTTTAATGTTTTTGATCGTAGCACGGGAAACTGCAATGGCATCGGCAATGCCGTGTAAGGTGCCGCGTATGAGCGTTACGTCAGATGATTCTATGGCAACATCTGTCCCAGTGCCGATGGCAAAGCCAACATTGGCTTTCGCTAGGGCAGGGGCGTCATTAATGCCATCACCTACCATGCCAACGATTTCACCTTGTTGTTGTAAGGCTTCGATTTGTGACAATTTGTCATGGGGTAGTAATTCCGCAAAATACTGATCAACACCCACTTGTTTGGCCACCGCAGCAGCAGTCGCTTTATTATCACCTGTGAGCATGGCGACTTTGATACCAAGCGATTGCAGTTTAGCAATGGCTGACTTGGAATCTGCTTTAATGGGATCGGCGACGGTGAGTAAGGCTATGAATTGCTGATTACGCGCCAGATAAATTGGCGTATGGCCTTGTGCAGCAAATTGACGGGCAGATTCAGCGACACTGTGAATATCAATGTTATTGTCTAGCATTAATTTCTGGTTGCCTAATAGAATTGTGTCATTATTGATTTTAGCTTGTACGCCATGTCCTTCGATGGCGGTAAAATCTGAGCAGGGGAGTAACGCTGCTTGGACTTCGTTAGCTGCCGCTAAAATTGCTTGTGCTAAGGGATGTTCTGATCCGGTTTCAATACTGCCAGCTAATTGCAAAATATCTTGATGGGTATGATTGTTGGCAGCCACGATTTCCATTAACTGTGGATTGCCCGCGGTAATGGTGCCGGTTTTATCTAATACAACCGTGGTGAGTTGGCCAGCGGTTTGTAAGGCATCGCCATTACGGATTAAAATCCCAGCGGTGGCAGCTTTACCGACACCAACCATCACGGCTAAAGGCGTACCCAATCCAAGGGCACAGGGGCATGCAATCAATAATACCGTCATCGTTGTCACCAAGGTATAAATAACGTTAGGGTTCGGGCCAAGGTTGAACCATGCCATTGCTGTGATCACAGCAATGATTAATACGATGGGAACAAATACTGAAGATATTTTATCCGCTAAGCGTCCTATGCTTGGTTTCGAATTTTGTGCTTGACGAACCATGTCGATGATATGGGAGAGTGCAGTGTCTTTACCCACGCGAGTAGCTTTGAAAATAAAGGTACCCGTTTTATTGAGTGTACCTGCTACAACGTCGTCATCAATGGTTTTTTTAACGGGTGAGGGTTCGCCAGTAATCATGGATTCATCAACATAAGAGTCACCATCAGTGAGGGCACCATCGACAGGAATTTTATCGCCAGGTCGAATGCGGATTAAATCGCCTAGCATGACGTGTTCGATAGCAATATCAATTTCTTTATTATCACGAATCACGCGTGCAGTTTTTGCTTGCAAACCGATGAGTTGTTTAATGGCTTGTGAGGTTTGGCCTCTGGCACGTGTTTCTAAAAATTGTCCCATATTAATAAAGGCTAATACTAAAGCTGCCGTGTCAAAATATAAGTGTTGTGCCAAATGCGGTAAGTGCTTTAAAAAAATCACTACACCCATGGAATAAAGCCATGCGGCAAAGGTACCGATGGTAATCAGCGTATCCATGTTTGCACTGCGAGCGGCAAAAGCTTTGACTGCGCTCTTATACATATGACCAGCCGAATAGTAAATCATTCCCAAGACAATAACGCCAATCGCAAACCATGTGATTTGACCGTAGGGATCAGTCAGTGAAGGTATGAAGGAATAAATTAAGGCATCAGCAAAAATCGGTATGCCCACGAGAAAAGCTACTAGCATGCGGTAAAAGGTGGTACGTAAGTAATGTTGCTCCAGAGCTTCTTGTTCACTCAAATCATCTGCTGTGGCGCTGACGGCGTCATAGCCAACACCTTGGACAGCTTTTATTAATGACTCAGCCTTTACAGTACCGGTAACAATGGCACTATGATCAGCAAAATTTACACTCGCTTGTGTAACGCCATCAACAGCTTGTAATGCGGTTTCAATTTTTTTAACACAACTGGCACAACTCATGCCTGAAAGGGCTAAGTGTATGTGATTCGCTTCATTGCTCATCTGATATCTTCCTTACGGCTAACTCGGTTTTGGGGAAACTGCCTTATGTAATAAGGATAGTAAGTCACCGGGTATAGGGAATACGATGGTGCTACTATTTTCTTCGCCGATATTGGATAATGTTTGTAGATAACGTAATTGTAGCGCTTCTGGCTGCTTCGCCAGTACTTGAGCGGCTTCTAACAATTTTTGTGATGCTTGCATTTCTCCTTCGGCGTGAATAACTTTTGCGCGTCTTTCACGTTCGGCTTCTGCTTGTCTGGCAATGGCGCGGATCATGCTTTCATCTAAATCGACATGTTTAATTTCTACATTTCTAACTTTAATGCCCCAAGCGTTGGTTTGTTCATCTAAAATGGTTTGGATATCATTGTTGAGTTTGTCGCGCTCTGCCAACATTTCGTCTAGTTCATGTTGTCCGAGTACGGAGCGTAGCGTCGTTTGTGCTAATTGGCTGATGGCTTCGTAATAATTTTCCACTTGAATAATGGCTTTTTCCGGATCGATGACTCTAAAATATACCACAGCATTTACTTTCACGGAAACATTGTCACGGGATATGACATCTTGAGTAGGAACGTCCATAACGATAGTTCTTAGATCGACTTTCGTCATCTTTTGTAACAGCGGGACGATGATGATTAATCCAGGTCCTTTAACTTTCCAAAAATTACCTACAGTGAATATGACGCCGCGTTCGTATTCCATTAACACTTTGAACATTGAAATCACAAAAATGACTAAAATCCCAATGATAATAAAAATAAAAAAATCAAAAATAGCAGTCATTTAACGCTCCTTATTGCTGCTTAACGATGTGAGGGTTAATGTTAACTCTGTTACGGCAGTAATTTTAGCTTTATCGCCGTTTTTTAAGTTTGCATTACGCTTACATCGCCATATTTCGCCATCTAGTGTGATAGTCCCCTGTTCTAGGTAAGTATCATCTATGGTAACGACTGTTCCAATCAATCTTTCCTTGCCGCTTACAACAGGCCGCCTCCTTGCCTTTATCACCATGGTAATAACAAACAAGAAGAATATTAAATTTAACACAGTTACGCCGGCGATAATATACCAGGGAATGCCATAACCTGTGATTTCGGTATCGATAAGCATAATGGAGCCAACGGCAAAGGCCGCCGCCCCGGCGATGCCAAAGACGCCGATACTCGGCAAGAAGGCTTCTATCGTCATAAAGGCTAAACCGAGTAATAATAGTAATAATCCTACATAATTAATCGGCATTAACTGCAGCGCGTATAAGGCGACAAGCAAGCAAACTGCGCCAATGACACCTGGTACAATGGCACCAGGATTGAGGAATTCAAAAAATAAGCCATACACGGCAATCATTAGCAGTATATAGGCAACAGCGGGATCAGTAATGACGGATAAAAAGCGAATGCGCCAATCAGCTTTATAGGCTTGTAGTTGGATATTGGTGGTATTAAGGGTTTCGGTTTGTCCACGTATCTTAACGTTTAGCCCATTGAGCTTTTTCATTAAATCGGACATATCATTTGCCATAAGATTAATCACATTTTTTTGCAACGCTTCCTTCGCAGGAATACTAGCGGCTTTGGTAATACTGGTAGCAGCCCAGTTTGCGTTGCGACCCTGTAAATCCGCTAAGCTTTTAATATAAGCAACAGCATCATTGATGACTTTTTTATTGCGTGCTGATTCTTTTGCTTTTGCTTTGTCTTTTCCTTTTTTTGCAGTAGGGGTTTCTATCATGCTCACAGGCGTGGCAGCGCCTAGATTGGTTCCCGGTGCCATGGCAGCAATATGACTAGCATAGAGGATGAAGGTGCCTGCGCTTGCGGCTCTGGCGCCACTGGGTGCTACGTAGCTAATTACGGGAATAGGGGAGTCGACGATTTGTTTAATGATTAAGCGCATGGATTTGTCTAAACCGCCGGGTGTATCTAGTTTTAAGATTATCATGCCATAGTCGTGGGCTCGTGCTTTTTTAAACCCTAATTTTACGTATTCAGCCGCAGCCGGACTGATGGCGCCGTCGATTGTTAAGATAAGTGCCCGTGGGCGAGCTTGTTCAGCGCTGGTGCTTGAGCTTAGCAGGATAAATAGTACACCGCATAAAAATAATGTACATATAAGTAGTTTTTGCCGATGCTTTATATTTGTATTCATAAGAGATAGTATATACTACTTCTTCCCATAGGGAGGATATATACCCATCGTACTTCAAAATGCGATTTTCTGCCGGGTGCTTTTTGCCCCCAGAATCCGTTTGAAATTTGGCAATAGAATTACTATTACCTGCATTTCAAATGATTGCTGGGAACAAAGATCGCCACGCCATAAATCTCGCAGTTTGAAATACGATGGGTATATCAACTATTTTGGAGATGTTAATGCGATTAATGCTTCTTGGATGTCCAGGTGCTGGCAAAGGGACACAGGCGCACTTTATCAAAGATAAATATGGGATCCCGCAGATCTCAACCGGTGAGATGCTGCGAGCGGCCGTTAAGGCACAATCCCCCTTAGGGATGGAAGTGAAAAGTATTATGGAGTCCGGGGCGCTTGTGCCAGATAATATTATTATTGACTTGGTGAATGAGCGTATTGCTAGCAGTGATTGCGCCAATGGTTTTTTACTCGACGGTTTTCCCCGTACGATCCCACAAGCTAAAGCATTAACGGATGCCAATGTTGAATTAGATGAAATTATTGAAATAGCCGTTGATGATGAAGCCATTGTGCATCGCATGTCAGGTCGTAGGGTGCATCCTGCTTCAGGCCGTGTTTATCATGAAATTTATAACCCGCCAAAGGAATCTGGTGTTGACGATGTTACCGGTGAGGCATTGATACTCAGAGAGGATGATAAAGAAGATACGGTACGACAGCGTTTAGCTGTGTATCATGAGCAAACCAAGCCTTTATTGGCGTATTATCAAACCTTGAGTCAACATGATGGCATCCCTCACTACCACAAAATTGACGGAGATAGGCCAGTGAATGATGTAAAGCAAGCCATCTATGAAATCTTAGATGCAGCAGAGCAAAGGAGTTAACATGAGTACGATTGCTTTAACCAAAGATAACTTTGATTCAATTGTAGAAAATAATGACATTATCATTATTGATTTTTGGGCTGAATGGTGTGGGCCCTGTAAAAACTTTGCACCAGTATTTGAGCAAGTTTCAGAGCAATATCCCGATATTATCTTTGGTAAAATTGATACAGAAGATCAACCTGAATTAGCACAAGATTTTAATGTCCGCTCGATCCCGCTATTGCTTGTACTGAAAGAAAACATTGCCATCTTTTCCCAAGCAGGTGCACTGCCTGCTTCAGCGCTTAGTGACATTGTCGATCAAGCCAAAGCGCTGGACATGGATAAAGTTCGACAAGATTTAGAAAATCAATCCCCTGAGTCCTAAGTAAGAATTAATTCCTGGTATAAAAAAAGCCGTCAATAAATTGACGGCTTTTCTAGACTACCAATCAACGAAAATTATCTTTTCGTTTTACGAGCTACTCTACGCTTTGCAGTCGTTTTTCTAGCTGCTGGTCTTCTTTTAGCAGTAGATTTTCTAGCTGCTGGCTTTCTTTTAGCAGTAGATTTTCTAGCGGTAGACTTTCTAGCTGCTGGTTTTCTTTTAGCAGTAGATTTTTTAGCAGTAGAACGTCGTTTTGGGCTAGCTTTTTTAGCAGCACCAGCAACTTTTTGTAGTTGTTTTTCATGACGTTTACGTACAGTAGTACTCGCTTTTTCAGCAGCTTTTGACACTGCGTCTAGCATTTTAGCATGAGCTTGTACACCCGCGCTGAAGCCACGAGCGTGAGCTTTAGCAATTTCTTGTTTCATTTTTTTAGCAAGATCATCTTTCAAAGCTTTAAGCTTTTTAGTATGCTCATTTCGAGCTTTCGTCGCTTTGCTTACAGCATCACGCCATTTCTTTTGAGCACTTTGAGCTTGCTTTTTAGCACTGGATAGTGCTTTGACATTGCTACTGCTTGAACGGGTTGATTTTTTTACAACTCGTTTCGCTTTAGTAGCGCGCTTTGCAGGGCTGCGTTTTGCAGCTGGCTTGCGAGTAGCACGGCTTGGTTTACGTGCTCTCTTTTTCGTTGCAGCTTTTACCATGGTTTTCTCCTTTGCCATATGGCTAATTGCAATTATTGTTATACCAACCAACGGAACTGAAAAAATACATAACGCGTATTATATTTCACAGTTTTGATCCATTAGCGTATATCCCTATACCTTTACATAGGCAATTTAATAATAGCGTCTAATTTGCAAAGTTTAAATGTTTCAAGTAGTTTTTTTTAAAAAAAATGGCAAAAAGTGAAGTTATTTTTTAAATTTTACGGTTATTTGGTTTATCATTGCACATAATCATTAATTATTTTGAGTTGTGTATGAAAAACGAAATAAAGAGTAAAGTAACTGTCTCACTTGAGATCCGTAATGCAAACTTAATTTATCAAGACAAAGTCGTGTTTGAAGACTTGAATTTTACCTTGGGGGGAGGTCAATGGACTTGTCTCTTAGGCGCTAGTGGTGTTGGTAAAAGTAGTTTATTAAGATTTATCGCGGGAAGTTTATCTATATATAAAGATACTCATGTGAGCGGCAAGCTTTTTGCAACAGACAAACAACCTTTATCAGGGCGAATCAGTTATATGGGGCAAAAAGATTTATTACTGCCATGGTTGTCCGTGGCAGATAATATTGTATTGGGATTTAAATTAAGAGCAGAATTGAAGCCATGCCACCGTCAGCAAGCACGAGAATTATTAAAACGGGTTGGTTTAACAGATACAGCAAACTTGTATCCTTCGGCATTATCCGGGGGGATGCGGCAGCGAGTCGCACTGTGTCGCACATTGATAGAAAATCGTCCCGTTATTTTAATGGATGAGCCTTTCTCGGCATTGGATGCTGTAACGAGGATTCAGCTCCAAGATATAGCTGCTGAATTACTACGTAACAAGACGGTATTACTTGTTACTCATGATCCATTAGAAGCGCTACGCTTGGGGCATCGAATCTATGTCATGGTAGGCCAACCTGCAACGTTTAATATGGAATTAACGCCTGACAAAGAACCCATTCGCAATATCAATGATGAGCATGTGTTAAACTTGCAGGCACAATTATTGGAGAAGCTAGCTGATGGTTAATTCAAAGCAGTACTTTAATTTAATGATAATCTTTGTGGGTGGCTGTCTTTTTTGGCAAGCAATCGTTGTTTTATTTACAGTGCCAGATTACCTTCTACCATCGCCTATCCATGTCTTTGGCGCCTTAATGCAGCAATATCACGTGATTCTTACTAATGCGAAATCAACGATTATAGAAACTCTCATTGGCTTACTATTAGGGGGTGCTTTGGGAATGTTGTCTGCACTAGTAATTGCTTACTATAAGCCCTTACGCCAGTGGATGTTGCCGGTATTGTTGATTAGCCAAGCCTTGCCTACCTTTGCGATAGCACCTTTACTCGTTGTATGGTTTGGATATGGTTTAGCATCAAAAATAGCGACCATTATGATTGTGCTTTATTTTCCTGTTGCGACGGCATTTTATGATGGCTTACGTCACACGCAACAATCTTGGATAGAATTAGCCAATGTCATGAATGCACCGCAGAGAAGAATCTTATTATATATAAGCGTACCAGCCGCTTTGCCTAATTTAGCGTCTGGATTAAGAATAGCAACGGCTATGGCGCCGATAGCCGCTGTGGTGAGTGAATGGGTTGGTTCATCACAAGGCTTAGGCTTTTTAATGATGAATGCTAATGCACGCTTACAAATTGACTTGATGTTTGCGGCATTATTTTGTGTGACTGTCTTTAGTTTGCTATTATATTTCTCCATTGATTATGGCTTACGGCGTTTGATGCCGTGGGTTTCTCACCAACATTAAGGCTTACCATTATGAAAAAAATTATGTTGATGTTTATCGCAGCATTGTCGTGTGTGATGATGTTTAATCAGGCAATCGCCTTACAGAAATTGACACTCGTATTAGATTGGTTTGTCAATCCTGACCATGCTCCGATCTACGTCGCACAGCAACAAGGTTTTTTTAAAGAGCAAGGTTTAGAGGTTAAAATTGTCGCGCCTGCTGATCCAACCGATGCAGAAAAAATGGTTGCCGCGGGCAAAGCTGAGCTTGGTATTAGTTATCAACCACAATTAATGATGGCGATCGATAATGGCTTGCCATTAAAAAGAGCGGGTACACTAATTGCAACACCATTAAACTGTTTAGCTGTTTTGCAAAGTAGCCCTGTTAAATCAATCGCAGATTTAAAAGGTAAGCGCATTGCGATAGAGGGTAGTCAAGCAACGAGTTTTATGTTGAGGGCAATGTTACACAGTGCAGGCTTGAAGTTAAACGATGTTAAATTTGTCACGGTAAAATATAATTTATCCCAGGCATTACTTTCAGGCAGGGTAGATGCGGCTTCTGGTATGGTAAGAAACTTTGAGCCATTGGAAATGAAGATGGCTGGCAAACCTGTCAGGTTATTTTATCCTGAAGATTATGGCGTGCCCAATTATGACGAGCTGGTATTTATCACTAACGAAAAACTTGCGACTGATCCCCGAATTAAAAAGTTTTTGTTTGCGCAGCAGCAAGCGGTGAATTATTTAATTAATCACCCACAAAAAAGTTGGCTCGCTTTTGCGAAGGCTAATCCACAATTGGATAATATGGTCAATCACAAAGCATGGGTTGCAACATTACCGAGGTTTGCACTGAGACCTGCTGCGATTGAGCAACAACGTTTTAATGCTTTATCCAAAGTACTCAAACAACAGGGGATGTTAAAACATAACTTAGCATTAAAGTCTTACGCGATTCAGTAGAAGAGGTATAAATATGGCAATCGATCAATACTTATTAGCAATTGATCAAGGAACGACAAGTACACGTGCAATTTTATTTAATAAAGCAGGTACTATCATTCAACAAGCCCAGCGAGAAATAAAACAACATTACCCACAAGAGGCTTGGGTGGAACATTCTCCAAACGACATTTGGCAATCGGTATTAGGAACTTGCCAAGATGTTATGACAAATCATTATAAAGCATCAATTGCAGGGATTGGGATAACTAATCAGCGCGAGACAACATTAATTTGGGATAGAGCGACAGGCGTTTGTATTTACCCGGCCATTGTATGGCAAGATAGGCGTACCGCGCAGCTTTGTGAAGCGATGAGAAATGATCAATTAGATGAGCTCATCCAACAGAAAACCGGTTTGTTATTAGATCCTTATTTCTCGGCGAGTAAAATTCAATGGCTATTAAATAATGTACCTGGCGCTAAAAAAAGAGCACTAGCAGGTGAGTTGGCCTTTGGAACGATTGATTCTTATCTGTTATGGAAATTAACCAATGGTCGTGAGCATTGTACCGATGTTACCAATGCGGCACGAACGATGTTATTCAATATCCATGATTTGCGCTGGGATCACGAATTACTGAGTCTATTTGATATTCCCGAATCCATTTTACCTGAGGTAAAACCTAACACGGCGGAGTTTGGAGAGACGGATAGCAGCGTGTTTGGAGCAAAGATTCCAATCGCAGCCATGGCTGGCGATCAGCAAGCGGCAGCTATAGGGCAAGCTTGTTTTTCTCCTGGCATGGTGAAGAGCACCTATGGCACGGGTTGTTTTATAGTGTTAAACACAGGCGATAAAGTGATTACATCGGATAATCGATTATTATCGACTATCGCTTATCAAATTGGCTCGCAAATAAGCTACGCCTTAGAAGGCAGTATTTTTGTGGCTGGTGCTGCGGTGCAATGGTTGCGAGACGCGGTTAAGCTTATTCAACATACTAATGAATGTGAAGCCATCGTGGCAAACACTAATGACACGGGCGGTGTGTATTTAGTACCAGCCTTTACGGGTATGGGGGCGCCTTATTGGGATCCTGATGCTAGAGGTGCAATCTTAGGGTTAACCAGAGACAGTGGCGTGGCGCAAATTGTACGCGCTGCATTGGAGGCTGTGTGTTACCAAACCAACGACTTAATGGATGCAATGGTCAATGACGGTGCCAAGGTGCAAAGTTTGCGCGTGGATGGGGGGATGGTGAACAATCATTGGCTCATGCAATTTTTGGCAGACATTTTAATGGTGCCGGTTAAAAAACCGGTCGTCACAGAAACGACGGCCTTAGGCGTCGCATATTTGGCGGGATTGCAACAAGGTATTTATCAGCAATTGGATGATATAACTCAGCAGTGGCAATGTCAGGATAGCTATGAGCCAACAATGCCGGTCATAGAACGAGAAAAATACATTCAGGGTTGGCATCAAGCCGTTTCAATGATCTGTGGAACAAAATAGAATTTATACGAACCCCCATAAAAACTAGCCGGGTTACCCCGGCTAGTTGGCTTTAGTAACGTAGGCTAAAAAAGCTTAAAAGGCAGTAAGAAGTCGAGACCTTTAGACGTAGTCTCTGTGCATTTTGACTGTTTATGATGTTGAAAGTGATCATCATCATTGGCAGCCAAGTTTGCGTGGGGGTTGATATATTCCGCCAGTGTTACCATAGAGTCATACTCTTGGCATAGGCGTGGTTGTCTTTGCGTAAAGGATTCATTTGGAAAAAGAAATAATTTTGCACCCATCGCGATGAGTATGGTGCCTAGCATTAAAAAGAGAAAAGAAGGATGGGCCAATTGCCACCAAGCAAGGGAGAATAAGCCCCCGGCATAACAGCTAACACCCAGCAGCGCTTTAATAGAGATTTCTTCGGAGTGCCCTGGCTGAGCTAAATCATCCGTCGAAAAGAGAGGGGTATTAAAGTCATCATCGTTAGCCTGATGACAAAATGTAGCCGCTGTGTGTTGGTATAGGGTATCTGTCGTGAGGGTTGAACTGCGCATGACTCCTTCCTTCTTTTCTGGGTTGAAACTCTCAGGATTTTTGCGTAATCGTTGGGATTACAAATCACTGTCGACAACATCCTTGTTGTCTGCCTAATTGCTCAGGTAAGGGATAGTATAGACAGGAATTTTAATTTGTGTTTTTGCATTATTGAGGTTGCGGTGATTTTTTGGAAGAAGGCTCCCAATGAAGGCGGTCGAGGGCTAGCCATAAGCGACCATATTTATGTGGTTCAGCATCGTCCTTGAACTATATTTTAGACTGTTTGCGAACTGAATTTATGCTACATCAAAAATACCGGTTTGCAGAATTTTGGATCAGTCTCACTAAACCAATATGCTAGCAGAGATTTCTTATGAGAATTTGTTGAGGGCAGCGTGCTGCTGCATAATCACACGGTCACCATTAAGAATAATGAAATTATTGGAATCGTTAGCGCTCGTGGGAAATATCTTACACGTTGTTGCGGTAATGCTTCGTTGATTTTGAGCAATAACCTGGGGATGATCACAGTTGCGAATATACCTCTTCCATTTTAAAATCCCATTTATGCAATGAAGTGTGATAAAGCATCTAGGGGCGGTTCGGATGCGCCCTGTCGGAACTGCACGTTTGTTGGTGCGATGTGATGCTTTATCATTGCACTGTGCCGGATAGTGATATGAGTGCAATAGATGGGTTCTCGGTTAGTCTGGAGGGCGCTTCTCGAAGCGCCCCTACAGTTTTTATGCAGTAAGAGCCAATATAAATATTCATGGGATTTTAGAGTAGAAAAGGTATATCAGATTGATTTATTCTCACTCGGTCGCTTAGCGTTTTTTTTACCCGCAGCAGTCGTCTTATTTTTTTTCTTCTGAGGCAACTTTACTTTAATGCCACGTTTTTTAATACCCGCTAACACACTGGAGAATTCTTGATTTTCGATAATCCAATAAGAGCCTAAGTTAAGCCGTGGAAACACAGCATGAGGCATGTCACAAATACTGAGGACTTTGTGGCAATCGGCATTTTGAACATAGTTTTCTGTGCTACCAATAATACAATTAAGTGAAAACTTACCTTCGCTCATAGCAATAGCTGACCACTGGTTCGGTTTTAGCTCAGATGCCCAGCCAGCACTAGCGCCAGGATCTTTCGGGAGGTGATTTAAAATAAGCGTTTTATCACTGGCGTTATGAATAAGATACAATTGTTGCGCAGGTCCTGCTGTATTTAATATGGCATCACCACCGGTGAATTGGTAGTTATGCTGCTGGCAATTTAATGTTAAAATAGGTTGCGGATCTGGCGTTTCTTTTTTTGCAAAGATATTCACAGAAATCAATGCTGTGCCAAGGAGTGCCAAAATAGTAAACCGTTTTACAAATTGCAAAGTAGTAATCATTATTCCATCCTTTTCTATCAACGTTTATCTAAACTCATAAAATCTCGTTTATCAGAGCCTGTGTATAATTGGCGTGGTCGGCCAATTTTAAAACCAGGCTCACTCACCATTTCACTCCAGTGAGAAATCCACCCGACAGTTCTTGCCAAGGCAAAAATCACTGTGAACATATTCGTGGGGATGCCTAAGGCGCTGAGAGTAATGCCAGAATAAAAATCCACATTAGGATAGAGTTTTCTATCGACAAAATAATCATCCTCTAATGCAATTTTTTCTAATTCCATGGCTAGCTTTAAAATAGGATCATTTTTATCGCCCACTTGCTCTAATACTTCATAACACGTTTCACGCATAATTTTGGCACGGGGATCATAGTTTTTATAAACACGATGACCAAAGCCCATTAATCGGAAGGGATCACTTTTATCTCTAGCGCGTTTTAAAAATTCTGGGATACGAGTAACGTCGCCAATCTCATTTAGCATACTCAGCACAGCTTCGTTGGCACCACCATGAGCTGGCCCCCATAGCGCGCCAATTCCCGCCGAAATACAAGCGAATGGATTAGCACCACTGGAGCCGGCTAAACGCACTGTTGAGGTAGATGCATTTTGTTCATGATCGGCATGTAAGGTAAAAATGCGATCCATGGCGCGAGACAAGATAGGATTACTGACCCATTTTGTGGTGGGCATTCCAAACATCATATAAAGGAAATTTTCAGCATAGTCATATTCATTTTGTGGATGCATAAAAGGTAAACCGGTGTAGTATCGATAACACATTGCTGCAATGGTTGGCATTTTTGCGATGAGTCGATAGGCGGCGATTTCTCTGTGCTTAGCACTACTAATATTAAGTGAATCATGGTAAAAAGCTGAGAGTGCACCAACAACCCCCACCATAACGGCCATTGGGTGGGCATCACGCCTGAAGCCATTAAAGAATTGGAACATTTGCTGATGCACCATAGTGTGATTAGTGATGTTATTGACGAAATCATCTTTCTCTGCTTGTGTTGGCAATTCACCATTCAATAGCAAATAACAGACTTCTAAGTAATCAGATTTAGCGGCCAATTGTTCAATGGGGTAACCGCGATAAAGTAAGACACCATTAGCGCCATCAATATAGGTAATTTTTGATTCACAAGAAGCGGTGGAAACAAAACCAGGGTCAATGGTAAATACACCTTGCTTACCCAGCTGGCTAATATCAATAAGTTGATCATCAAAAGTGCTTTTATAGATAGGTAATTCTAAGGTTTGATCATTAAATGATAGTTTGGCCGTGTTGTTTCCCATTAGAGACTCCTAAATTTACGTTTTAACGTCCATGTTAATTCTAATTTCAACAGATTACAATTATCCACGATGGGTATAAGGACTGACGATGAGTTGTCAGTCGTTGATGGCATGCCTTAGCTTCGCTGCTTAATTTGGCACTTTATGCGTTGGGATGCCTCTATATTTATAGGTTTAACTGATCTATAATTCATTACTAGCAATTTAAGGTTTCGCTTAAATTGCTGCCTGATAATTACACACAGAATGGTTGTTGCACAGTTAACTTAAGACTTAGCTGCGTGGCCGTTTGTTCTTTGTGCAATTAAACCAAACTTTTTTGAAAACGAGGTAACTGTGAATAAACCACAACCTGTCAATTTGCAATTAACGTCAATGAAGTTTCCTGCAACCGCAATCATATCTATTTTGCACCGTGCTTCCGGGGTCATACTTTTCTTTTTGATACCCTTTATATTGTGGGCACTAGCAGTTTCCTTAAAATCAGCCGCAGGCTTTCAGCAATTACATGCATTTTTAACAACACCAGTGATGAAATTTATCCTATGGGGCAGTTTATCTGCATTGGTTTACCATTTTGTCGCAGGTCTTAGACACCTCTTAATGGATTTTGGATTTGCAGAGGGCAAACAATCAGGCAAGGTGAGCGCTGTTATCACAATGTCAATCGCTGTCATCATAATTGCAGTGTTAGGAGTGCTGATATGGTAAACAATGTAACAAGTTATAGTGGGAATGGTTTAAGAGATTGGTTGTTGCAGCGAGTATCAGCCTATGTACTTGGCTTTTATTTAGTCTTTCTCTTATGCGTTTATTTTTTAAACCCCAGTATCGATTACGCTTTATGGCACAGTTTATTTGCCAATATCTGGGTAAAACTATTCACTGTGTTAGCCTTATTGAGTTTATTGGTCCACACCTGGATTGGCATTTGGACCGTCATCACGGATTACGTAAAAGTCACAGGCATCCGCTTACTAAAAGAAGCAATCGTTATGTTAGCGCTGCTCACTTATTTAGTGTGGGCCCTAGTTATTTTGTGGAGTATGTAAAACATGGCATTACCAAGTTTTAGTTTTGATGCAGTTATTATTGGTGCCGGTGGCTCTGGTATGCGCACGGCATTAGCATTGGCCGAATCAGGTTATAAAGTTGCATTAGTTTCCAAAGTCTTTCCAACTCGCTCTCATACTGTCTCAGCTCAAGGTGGGATTACTTGTGCTATCGGTAATGCGCATGAAGATGATTGGCGCTGGCATATGTATGATACGGTGAAAGGTGCTGATTACATTGGTGATCAAGATTGTATTGAGTACATGTGTAAAGTAGGGCCTGAGTGTGTTTATGAATTAGAACACATGGGGCTGCCATTTTCCCGAACTGAAGAAGGGAAAATTTATCAACGAGCGTTTGGTGGACAGTCAAAAAACTTTGGTGGCGATCAAGCACAAAGAACCTGTGCCGCGGCCGATAGAACTGGCCATGCGCTTTTGCATACCTTGTATCAAAAAAATATTGAAGCCAAAACCAATGTATTCTCCGAATGGTATGCGGTTGATTTAGTTAAATCACTTAATGGTAAAGGCTTTGCCGGTGTTATCGTGATTAACATTGAAACGGGCGAACGTGCCTTTATGAAATCAAGAGCCATTATTTTTGCCACCGGTGGCGCTGGGCGTATTTACCAATCCACCACCAATGCATTAATTAATTCCGGTGATGGTGTCGGTATGGCACTACGTGCCGGCTTACCCTTACAAGACATGGAAATGTGGCAATTCCACCCAACCGGCATAGCAGGTGCGGGAGTGTTAGTGACAGAAGGTTGCCGGGGTGAAGGTGGTTATCTTATCAATAAAGACGGCGAGCGCTTTATGGAACGTTATGCGCCTCATGTAAAAGACTTAGCATCACGCGATGTCGTGTCGCGCTCAATGGCCTTAGAAATGCGTGCTGGCAAAGCGGTCGAGACGGCGGGCGTGCAGCATGTTTATCTCAAACTCGATCATTTAGGCGCTGATCTTATCACATCACGTTTACCAGGCATTCGTGAATTATCCATGACTTTTGCCGGTGTTGATCCTATTCGTGAGCCTATTCCGGTTGTTCCAACATGCCACTATATGATGGGTGGTATTCCTACGAATGTTCATGGTCAAGTATTAACGCAAGACAAGCAGGGCAATGAAACCGTTGTTGAAGGTATGTATGCTGTTGGCGAATGCGCCTGTGTATCCGTGCATGGTGCTAATCGTTTAGGGGGTAATTCGTTGCTAGATTTAGTGGTGTTTGGCCGTGCTGCTGGTTTGCATGTTAAAGAATGTTTAGAGCAAGGCTTACCACAACATGATGCTACTGAAACTGAAACAGATGCCGCATTGACACGTTTACATCGTTGGGATGAAACCAAAGAAGGTGAGCCAGTGAATGACATCAAGGCTGATATGCAAAAAGTCATGCAAGAAGATTTCGGCGTATTTCGTCATGGTGATAGTATGAAAGAAGGTATCGAAAAACTAAAAGCTATTCGTGAGCGATTACAACATGCGGCGATTAATGATCACAGCAAGGTGTTCAACACGGCTCGTATCGAAGCGTTAGAGTTAGATAATTTAATGGCAACAGCAGTAGCGACTGCATTTGTTGCCGATTTTAGAACGGAAAGTCGTGGCGCACATAGCCGCGAAGATTTTCCAGACAGGGATGATGCAAACTGGATCACACATAGTTTGTATTTTGAAGGTGATCGAATATCAACGCGTGGTGTGAATGTGTCACCAAACTATGTTGATACCATGGAACCAAAAGAACGTGTTTATTAAGAGGTTAAATCATGTCTGAAGCGATGAAAACAGTTAAATTTAAAATTTACCGCTACGATCCAGAAAAGGATGAAAAGCCCTACATGCAGGATTTTGATTTGCAAGTGCCTGCTAATAAAGACATGATGCTGCTATCAGCCATCATAGACATTAAAGATGGACAAGACGATAGCTTAGCTATCCGTCGTTCGTGCCGTGAAGGGGTATGTGGTTCTGATGGTGTCAATATCAATGGTCGCAATGGATTAGCGTGTATTACGCCATTGTCTGCTTTAAAACAGCCCATCGTCATAAGACCATTACCCGGCTTGCCCGTGATAAAAGACTTAGTGGTTGATATGACACAATTCTTTCGCCAATATGAAAAAATAAAACCTTATTTAATGAATGACGAATCATTGCCAGCAAAAGAGCGCCTGCAATCTCCGGCTGATCGTAAAAAACTCGATGGATTATATGAATGTATTTTATGTGCGTGTTGTTCGAGTTCATGTCCTTCTTTTTGGTGGAACCCTGATAAATTTATTGGCCCGGCAGGGCTATTACAAGCCTACCGCTTCGTGGCTGATAGTCGTGACACCTTTACACAGCAACGTTTAGGAGATTTAACCGATCCTTTTAGTGTGTTTCGTTGTCGCGGCATTATGAATTGCGTGGATGTGTGTCCAAAAGGTTTGAATCCAACGAAGGCAATTGGTGAACTGAGATCGCTGATGTTAAGAGAACAAACGTAATATTATAAATATGTTAAGGGTAAACTAATGGCTGGTGACAGTAATGACTTTAAAAAAGAACGAGCGCGCTCATTTATTTCTGCTGGTAGTGCAGCATATTTAGAAGATATCTATGAATCTTTTATTGAAGATCCTAATGCGGTTGATTCTTCTTGGAGTCATGCTTTTGAAGCCTTGCCTAAGGATAATGAAAAGCAACTGGAAGTCGCTCATAGTCAAATCAGGCAACAATTTTTAGACTTGGCAAAAAAACCTGCCAATGCCACTGTGATGCCAACAGCAGCACCGCTGAGCGGTGACAGGCAACAATCCAAAGTTATGCAAATGATTACGGCTTATCGACGCTTTGGGCATCACCATGCAGCTTTAAATCCATTACACATTGGGCACCGGCAACATGTTGCCTCACTAGATTTAGGCCATTACGGTTTCCAGCATGAAGATTTGAAAAAAGAATTTGCCATTGATACATTTCGTGGAATTAATAAATCTGAGGCAACCCTAGATGAAATTTATCATGCATTGAATGATATTTACTGCGGTTCCATTGGTATAGAATACATGCATATTACCAACAGCCGTGAAACTCATTGGATTCAGCAATATATGGAACCAAAGCGTGGCAAATTTGGTTATAGTGCTGATCAGAAAAAAGCAATTTTAAAGAAAGTGATTGCGGCAGAAGGTTTAGAGCGTTACTTAGGTACCAAATATGTTGGCCAAAAACGCTTTTCTATTGAAGGGGGTGAGTCACTAATTCCAATGTTGCACGAAATTGTGCAACGAGCGGGTACAGCCGGCGTTAAAGAATTAGTCATTGGCATGGCACACCGTGGTCGATTGAATGTATTAATCAATATTCTCGGGAAATCACCATCCATTTTATTTGAAGAGTTTGAAGGTCACTTAGAAGATAAAACCCGCTCAGGTGACGTCAAATATCATTTAGGTTTTTCATCTGACATTAGGACACCAGGCGGTACTATTCACTTAGCACTAGGCTTTAACCCTTCCCACTTAGAAATTATCTCACCAGTGATTGAAGGTTCAGTGCGTGCTAGACAAGACAGGCGAGCGGATCATGATGCTGAATATGTATTGCCGGTTGTGATTCATGGTGATGCTGCTTTTGCTGGCCAAGGTGTAGTGATGGAAACTTTCAACATGTCACAAGCGCGCGGCTATCGCACCGGTGGTACGATTCATATTGTGATTAATAATCAAATCGGTTTTACAACTAGTAACCCACTTGATTCGCGCTCAACACTCTATTGCACTGATGTGGCGAAAATGGTGCAAGCACCCATATTACACGTAAACGGTGACGATCCTGAAGCAGTCGTGTTTGCCACACAGTTAGCGCACGATTATCGACAAGAATTCCATAAAGACGTGGTGATTGACTTAGTGTGTTATCGTCGTCATGGCCATAACGAATCCGATGAACCATCGATGACGCAGCCAGTGATGTACCAAGCGATTCGCAAACATGAAACCACATTACAGCATTATGGCAAACAGTTAGTAGCAGAAGATGTGATTACCGAAGATGACTTAGATAATGCGGTACAAGAATATCGAGATATTATTGATGCCGGTAAGTCGGTTGTTGATCTGGAGCTTGATGCAAAACTTGAGGTTAGTGTAGATTGGAGTCCATTTTTTGGCACAACTTGGTATCAAGAAACGGATACCACCATGGAGATGGATAAGCTAAAGCAATTAGCTGCAAAAATGCTTAGCGTGCCAGATGATTTTAGTATGCAAAAACAAGTTGCACGTGAGTGGCAACATCGTGAAAAAATGTTAGCAGGTGAGGTTCCAATTCAATGGGGTTTTGCTGAAAATTTAGCATATGCAACCTTGTTGGATGACGCTTATAATGTTCGTTTATCAGGCCAAGACTGTGGGCGTGGTACCTTTACTCACCGTCATGCTGTTTTACATGATTCAAATGATGGTGAGAGTTATGTGCCCTTGCAGAATTTATCAAAAGAGCAGGGTCATTTCACGGTTATTGATTCTATCCTTTCGGAAGAAGCAGTATTAGCCTTTGAGTATGGTTACGCGAGTGCTGATCCGAATTCATTAATTATTTGGGAAGCGCAATTTGGTGACTTTGTGAATGGTGCTCAGGTTGTTATCGATCAATTTATCAGTTCAGGTTATCAAAAATGGGGACGCTTTTGTGGTCTTACCCTGTTTTTACCTCATGGTTATGAAGGCATGGGGCCTGAGCATTCATCCGCTAGGCTTGAGCGATTTTTACAATTAAGTGCACAATATAACATTCAGGTCTGTGTGCCTAGCACACCAGCGCAAGCGTATCATATGATTCGTCGCCAACAGCTGCGGCCATTTCGTAAGCCTTTAGTGGTGATGACACCAAAGAGTTTATTACGCCACAAATTAGCAAGCTCAAGTTTAGAAGAGTTAGCCAATGGTGAATTTCAATTAATAATTCCTGAGATTGATGACATCAAAGATGAAAAAGTAAAACGTGTTGTTCTTTGTAGCGGAAAAGTCTATTACGACTTACTGCAAATGCGCCGTGATATAAACCTTAATGATGTTGCTATCGTGCGGATTGAACAACTATATCCTTTCCCGAAAGATTCAATGCGAACCCTGATGAAACATTATCGGCATGTGACGGATATAGTTTGGTGTCAGGAGGAGCCTGAAAACCAAGGGGCGTGGTATGCTTCACAGCATAATATGCGTGAATGCTTACATGAAGATCAATCACTGACTTATGCAGGACGAGCACCCTCAGCTGCACCGGCTGTGGGTAGCGCGAAAGTTCATATCGAAGAACAAACAAAATTAGTTAAAGACGCGTTAAACATTCAATAAAAGGGTAGAGTAAATGAGTATAGAAGTTAAAGTTCCAACATTACCAGAATCCGTTGCCGATGCCACCATTGTTGCATGGCATAAACAGCCAGGCGAGTCTATTGCCCGTGATGAAACACTGGTGGATTTAGAAACGGATAAAGTGGTCTTGGAAGTCCCAGCGCCAAGTGATGGCGTGCTTGGTGAAATTCTAAAGCAAGAAGGTGATACCGTAACAGCAGATGAGATTTTAGCGCGGATCCAAGAAAGTGGTGCAGCGGCGAATCAAGCTAACACTAAAAAACAACCTGCGGCTAAAACAGAAAAACCAAAACCTGCAGTTGCAGCTGAGAAAGACTTAACACCTGCCGTCAGACGTTTAGTGGCAGAGCATGGTGTTAATATCGCTGAGCTAAAGGGTACTGGCAAGGGGAATCGCATTACCAAACAAGACGTGATGAACTATGTTGAATCCGCTGGCAAAGCTGCAGCAACGCCTGCACCGGCCCCAGCACCAACCGAGGTCGTTACCATGAGTGGTAACCGTACTGAAAAGCGTGTGGCGATGACGCGCTTGCGTGCTCGTATTGCTGAGCGCTTGGTGGATGCACAACATACAGCGGCAATTTTAACGACATTTAATGAAATTAATATGAAACCGGTGATGGACTTGCGTAAACGCTACAAAGAACAATTCGAAAAAACACACGGCGTGCGATTAGGGTTTATGTCTTTATTCACCAAAGCTGTGGTCGAAGCTTTAAAACGTTTCCCAGCGGTTAATGCTTCCTTAGATGGCAATGATGTGATTTATCATGGGTATTATGACATTGGTATCGCCGTTTCATCACCACGTGGTCTTGTGGTACCTATTTTGCGTAACGCCGAGCAAATGAGTCTAGCGGATATGGAGCGCACCATTGCGGGTTATGCTGCAAAAGCTAAAGAGGGTAAATTAACCGTTGAAGAAATGACTGGTGGTACTTTCACTATTTCTAACGGCGGTGTTTTTGGCTCATTGATGTCAACGCCAATTTTAAACCCACCCCAAAGCGGCATCTTAGGCATGCATAAAACTGAAGAACGTGCCGTGGTTGAAAATGGCGAAGTTGTGATTCGGCCCATGATGTATTTAGCATTTTCATACGATCACCGCATCATTGATGGCAGTGAGTCTGTGCGCTTTTTGGTGACGATTAAAGAATTATTAGAAGATCCAGCTAGAATGTTACTGGATGTTTAACGTCATTAAGTGCTTTACTCTTTTTTGCCGTACCACCTTGTCGGAGGGGGTTACCCCCAATGGCTCAAGCTTGTCTCATTTTGCCGTACCGTCGTAGCGGAGGGGGTTCCCCCCAATGGCTCGTCGGCCTGGGGCCTCCTGCGCTTTATTTGGGGGGAACCCCCTCCGCTACGACGGTACTATATTGTGCGTCCTTAAACCACATTTGTTTTATGTTTTAGGAATGAATGGGTTAGGCATTCTGAGGTTGAGATTTACGATCATCATAAAAATATTGTAATATTTTAGTTGCATTTTAAGTAGACAAGTGTATAGTATCCACCAATCGAGCAGCGGGCTTAAATTTCAAATATTTAAGTAAAAGGCTGGCAATTTTAATAGCGCTATCTATAATTGGCGATTAACGTCTTTTTGAAAGAGAGTAAAGAATATGGCAAACGTTGAAACACAATTTTTTAATCATCCTGGGCAGGTTAATGAGGCTGTTAGTCAATTAAATGTGCCATTGTGTTATAAACATTTGGTACTGGCGCACCTGAAACGTTCGTGGTATATCATTCTCCGTGCAGTCCAGCGGGTAAATCCTACGGTAGATCCTGAAATCAATGAAATAAATCTCAATTACTACCAGATTTTGATCGATTCATTCTTAGATGAGATCAATACGATAAAAAGTGAGCTTGCTGAACATAATGCCAGCCAGCAACCTGGGTTGTCTTTATCTTCGTAACTCGCGATTGTCGACTGGTTTAACAGTTCCTGTATCTATTGGTACGTACTTTTTATTTTTATCACATGATGATTTCTTACTGAATTGTCTGTGTTGATTTAAAGCAAGTGGGTTAGGTAGCTTCCCTTTACATTTTCTTTTTACTGCTCTTTCTTCTTTTTCTTTAAGATGTGTATTAACTTTCTCATCATTTTGATATATCTGTGCTCTCTTTTCTTGATATCTGGCAACACGATCACTGCTTTGAAGTACCTTGATAGATTTATCATACAAGGTTGCTTTATTGTTATTATCAACAATACCAAGCTTAGTTGCAGCGCCTGTTAACCCCGCGAGGCCAGCAATACCAGCAGCAGCGATACCAAGGGTAGCGCCAAAAGTTAGCGGCGCAGCAAGAATAGAAAATGCTACAGCACCGACACATAATGCAGTTAAACTGGCTAAAAGACCCACTGCCGCCCCATAGATGACTCGATTGCGTCGAACGCCCCAGTCTTTTTGAATGCTTTTGCGAGCTAGACGAATACGTCCAGGTGTTGGGTTAGCAAGAGCCATCGTGAGCTTCATCGTGTTACTAAATAAGACTCCTCGGTTTTCAGCTGTCCCCATTTCACTTAAAGCAGTCTCACAATAATCTGTGACATCACGATCGAAAGGCGCAGAGTTGTGAACAGCAGCGGTTAACTTCAATAAGTTAAGTTGTTCATTTAACTGCATTTGATTACTTGCGTTCTCGGTGTAGCACTCTTCATGGATGTAGCGTACAAAAAATTGCAAGAAAGTATTAAACTCAGTTGTTTTTGGGATCCTTGCAAAAGCTTTCATAATTTCTGCGGGTGTTTTAAATGTTAGTAAGGCCGCTATTAAAAACTTATTGCGTTGGTAATGATATTCTGGGTTCATATCATTGTCGTGGCCTGCTAGAATTTCATCAAAATTATAGGGAACCCAAATGCCAGTAAACCTTGTATCTTTTAGCGCATCGATAATCCTTTTATTGTCATCAGCTAGAACGACGCGCCCTTCTTTTACGCACTCCTCACAGCCTTTAATATTAGCGATCTTTTTTAACAGTTTAGTTTTATCGTTAGCTATCTTGTGGGGGGGTAATCCCTCGCTGATGGACATAGCATGTGCTTTTGTTAAGTGTTTTCGATTTTCACCAAATACTTTATCAAGTGCATAGAACATGTCTTCTCTTAGAGGTGCTAGTGATCCTACATGGTCCTCTTCGGCGACGTCATCACCAGGTTTTTGTTCTAAGGAGCACTGAGATGCTAATACTGCCAGTAAATTTAAGTTATCACAAAGCTTAAGAAAAATTTTGACATAGTGATGGTAAGTGAATCTGTGTGGCATGCCTTCTTTACTAAGAGGGGTGATTTCGTGCTTATTTCTATCGTTGTCACTGCCAAAATTTAGCACCATGTCATAGTCGATTGCTATGATGCCATCAGGTGGCTTTATGCCTTTATCACATGGGGCAGTATTGAAAGAATCATTATTTTCAATCGACACCGGGCAGCTCTGAGCGCGGGGGCGCGTGGACAAAGCTGTATTAGCTTGGCTAGCTGGTCCAAGAGCAGTGTTTACTGAATTTTCAGTGTCGTCTTGCATAAATTACCTATATATTAATATAAAGAACTGTATGTATAATGAGCTTATTTCCTTAAGAAAATATTATATACTCGCAAAAAAGTATAAAAAAGTCGTAAATTTACCCTAAAATAGTGATTTTTAAGCATTTTATCCCTAAATTATTGCGCTCCATAGTAAAGGCATTGGGGTTTTGGGTCAAGAAATGCGTGCACAAATGCAGCCATTTCATCGCAGGCGCTAATCCTGTATAATCCTGGCACTTTCAAGGCGCTTAAAGGGTCTTGTGTCATTAACGAACGGCTGCAGCCTGGCTGCGGCAACAATCATAAACACTGTAGTGGAAGTAATCAATGAACTTACATGAATATCAAGCTAAACAACTATTAAAGCAATACGGCTGTCCAGTGCCCAAGAGCGGTACCGTCAGCACCGGCGAAGAAGCAGTGCAGGTAGCACTGGAATTAGGCACGGATCGTTGGGTGGTAAAAGCCCAAGTGCATGCCGGGGGTCGTGGTAAAGCCGGTGGGGTAAAAATCGTTTCTAATAAACATGATTTATTGCAAGCCGTACAATCTATGTTGGGCACACGCTTAGTCACATATCAAACGGATGAACGTGGCCAGCCTGTGCACCAAGTGTTAATCGAAGAACCTTCAGACATTAAACAAGAATTGTATTTAGGTGCTGTCGTTGATAGGGCACAACGCCGCATTGTTTTTATGGCTTCCACAGAGGGCGGTGTTGAAATCGAAAAAGTCGCTGAAGAAACGCCGGAAAAAATCTTAACGATTACTGTAGATCCCATGTTAGGTATACTACCATTTCAAGCGAGAGAGTTAGCGTTTGGTTTAGGATTAGATTCACAACAAACCAAACAATTCACAAAAATACTAATGGCCTTAGGTAATGTGTTTGAAGAGCGTGACTTTGCTTTACTAGAAATCAACCCATTAGTGATTACCGGTGATGGTAATTTAATTTGCTTAGACGCTAAAATCAATTTGGACGCTAATGCTTTATATCGTCAACCTAACCTACGGGCATTGCGCGATACCACGCAAGAAGATGAGCGTGAAAACCGCGCCCATGATTGGGAATTAAATTACATTGCTTTGGATGGAGACATTGGCTGTATGGTCAATGGTGCTGGTCTTGCAATGGCAACCATGGATTTAATAAAATTGCACGGTGGTAATCCTGCAAACTTTCTTGATGTCGGTGGTGGCGCAACCAAAGAGCGCGTCACAGAAGCCTTTAAAATCATTTTATCTGACGAAAAGGTCAAAGGTATTTTAGTGAATATCTTTGGTGGCATTGTTCAGTGTGACATGATTGCTGAAGGTATTATCAGTGCTGTAGAAGAAGTGGGTATTAGCATTCCCGTTGTAGTGCGCTTAGAAGGTAATAACGCCGACAAAGCCGCCGTTATTTTAGAAAAAAGTGGCTTGAATATTATCCCAGCAGCTGGGTTTGACGATGCCGCCCAAAGAATTGTTCAAGCAGTGGGAGACGCATCATGAGTATTTTAATTAATAAAGACACCAAAGTAATTTGCCAAGGCTTTACTGGTAATCAAGGTACCTTGCATTCCCAACAAGCCATTAGTTATGGCACACAAATGGTGGGCGGTGTTACACCAGGTAAAGGGGGGAGTGATCACTTAAACTTGCCCGTGTTTAATACGGTGAGAGAAGCTGTTGATAAAACCGGTGCTGATGCGTCTGTGATTTATGTTCCCGCTCCTTTTTGTAAAGACTCCATCATTGAAGCCGCTAAAGCGGGTATTAAATTAATTGTTTGTATCACAGAAGGTATTCCTACCATCGATATGCTGCAAGTAAAAGCTTACTTAGACACAAACCCAGAGGTGCGCATGGTTGGTCCTAACTGTCCAGGCGTTATCACGCCAGGCGAATGCAAAATTGGCATCATGCCGGGTCATATTCACTTACCAGGTCGTGTGGGTATTGTTTCTCGCTCTGGTACGTTAACCTATGAAGCCGTGAACCAAACCACGGAACTAGGTTATGGTCAAAGTAGTTGTGTGGGCATTGGTGGCGATCCTATCCCTGGTACTAATTTTATCGATGTTTTAGCGATGTTCCAACAAGACCCACAAACCGAAGCCATTGTTATGGTGGGTGAAATTGGTGGTAGTGCAGAAGAAGAAGCCGCACAATTCATCAAAGACAATGTCACTAAACCAGTTGTGTCATACATCGCAGGTGTTACAGCCCCTGCCGGCAAACGCATGGGTCACGCCGGCGCCATCATTGCGGGTGGCAAGGGCACTGCCGCAGAAAAATTTGCGTCACTAGAAGCAGCAGGCGTTCATACGGTACGTTCACCCGCTGCTATTGGCCAAGCCGTCAAAGAAGCGACTGGTTGGGAATAATCAAAACTTAAGTTTCCCCCCACCCTAACCCTCGGGGCGCTTCGGACGCGCCCCTACATTTTTTATGCAGTATGAAGTGTGATGGGTATATCTAAATTGTGCGTTTAAGCGAAATACTCAATGCGTGGATCCCATTGTCTTTCAACGGTTCAACTGTTTGATAAATCATCCGGTGGCACTGTAAGGTACTTAATCCTTCAAAAGCTTTGCAGCTGATTGTAATATGATAATGCCCACCTTCTTTAGCGCCGGCGTGTCCAATATGTTGGTGGCTTTGATCTTCAACGGATAAATATTCAGGTTGAAAAGCTTTTTGAAGTGTATTTTCAATGAATTCGACGGTGCTAGTCATGGCTGTGTTCCGCTTCAATTTTTTCAACGTCTTTCATATGGCGAGAAATATAAAGACCTTGAGCAATCAAAAATACAATGGTCATGCCAATGATTCCGATGAGCTTAAAGTTCACCCATGTATTGGTGGAATAATGATAAAGGACATAGAGATTAAGAAAGCCAATAAAGATAAAAAAACTAATCCAACTGATATTCAAGCGCAACCATATTTTTTCGGGTAATTGAATATTACTTTCCAGCATGCGCCGCACAATGGGTCTATCGCCAATAAACTGACTCCCAAGAAAGGCTAGGGCGAAGAGCCAGTAAATGACGGTGGGTTTCCACTTGATATAAATTTCATTGTGTAAAAGTAGTGTTATAGTCCCCATCACCACAACGATGAGGCAACTCACCAATAACATGCTGTCAAAGCGCCGGTAGATAAACCAGAAAATACCAAGTTGGATAATCGATACGATAATGGCAACCGCTGTAGCGGTAAAGATCCCAGCTATCTTGTAGGTTAAGAAGAAAATAATAATCGGTAAGATATCAAATAGAAATTTCATATAAGTTTGCTTAAAATTAGACTATGATTGCAGTATACCATAACTAAGTTGATAAGCATGAGTCAATACTTTCATATACATCCTGACAATCCTCAAGGCCGTTTAATTAAGCAGGCTGCAGAAATTGTATCAAAAGGCGGTGTGATTGTTTATCCCACCGATTCCACCTATGCAGTCGGTTGTCAAATTGGTAATAAAAAAGCATTGGATAGAGTGCGGCAAATTCGTCATTTAGACACAGAACACCAATTAACACTCATCTGTCGTGATTTATCGGAATTAGGCTCTTATGCACAAGTTAGTAATCGCGCTTATCGCATTCTCAAAGCCTTGACCCCAGGGCCCTTTACATTCATTCTTCAAGGCACCAAGGAAGTGCCACGTCGATTATTATGCCCCAAACGCAAAACGATAGGTTTGCGCGTTCCAGATAATCGAATCACCCAAGCCCTGCTAACGGAACACAATGAGTCTTTAATGACGACCACCCTTGCCATGCCCGGCGATGATTTGCCCATGTGGGATCCTGATGAAATGCGAGACGTGCTAGAGCATCAAGTTGATTTAATCATCGATGGTGGCAGCTGTGGCCTAGAACCTACCACGGTGATTGATTTAACAGATGATATTGGCCATATGGTCCGCCAAGGCTTAGGAGATGCCTCTTTGTTTTTTTAAGCTGGGAAATGGAGACGCCGCATTTTGAAGTACGATGAGTATATTTTTCTGGCGATTTTTGCGGATTTACGATAGAATTGTCACATTTTAATCGATTAGTTAGGTGGGTTTGGTTTTGGCAGAGGAAGTAGTGGATAGTGAGGTAGAAGCAGAGGCGTTCGCAAAGGTTCGAGGTGAAACTTTAGTGAAATTGCCGGATGATTTATATATTCCTCCCGATGCCTTAGAAATTATTCTGGAAGCCTTCGAAGGGCCTTTGGATTTACTACTGTACCTGATTAAGCGCCAAAATCTGGATATTTTAGATATTCCCATCGCTGATATTACCCGCCAATACATTGAATACATCAAATTAATGAAAAGCATGCGTCTGGAATTAGCGGCTGAATATTTAGTAATGGCGGCTACCTTAGCTGAAATTAAATCTCGGCTTTTATTACCTTGCCCCACCATGGATGATGAAGAAGACCTCGATCCGCGAGCAGATTTGATTCGTCGTTTACAAGAATATGAACGTTTCAAACAAGTCGCCCAGAATTTAGATGAATTACCCCGCTTAGAGCGGGAGCATTATGTCGCCTCGGCAGCAGCGCCTTCATTGCAGCAAGAGCGCCCTTTGCCTGAGGTGGCGTTAAAAGAATTATTAATGGCTTTAAAAGACGTGATGAAGCGAGTAGAACTCAATGAAAGCCACCATATCCAAAAAGAAGGTTTGTCGATTCGTGAGCGCATGACAGAAGTGTTAAGTAAAATCAATCAACACAATTATACGGAGTTTAGCCAATTATTTTCATACAAAGAAGGTAAGCTTGGCGTGGTTGTTACTTTCATTGCTGTCTTAGAGTTATTACGTCAATCAATGATTGAATTAGTACAAACAGAGCCTAATCAACCTATTCATATTAAAGCAGTGAGTTAAACATGGAAAAAGAGCAATTAGCAAACATTTTAGAAGCGGCCATCATGGCCTATAATGCGCCTTTATCATTGGATAAGATGCAGCAGTTATTTGAAGATAAAAAGAAGCGTCCCACGACCAATCAATTAAAAGCAGCACTGACTTACCTTAAAGAGCAATATGCCTGCCGGGCGGTGTCATTGCAAGAAGTTGCCAATGGGTATCGTTTTCAATCCAAACAAGACTATGCACCCTGGTTGGTGAAATTGTGGGAAGAAAAGCCGCCGCGCTATTCACGAGCCACTTTAGAGACCTTAGTGTTGATAGCCTATCGTCAACCCGTGACGCGAGCGGAAATTGAAGATGTGCGTGGTGTGAGTGTTAGTTCGCACATTATTAGGAGCTTGTTGGAAAGAGAGTGGATAAGAGTCGTAGGGCACCGCGACGTACCGGGTAAACCGGGCTTGTACGGTACCACCAAACATTTTTTAGATTATTTCAATTTAACAAGTCTGAATGAATTGCCCACCTTAGCCGAAGTGCAAGATTTAGAAATCTTGGGCAATCAATTGAATGAGCAGTTGGATTTTTCCATTGATAATTCAGCTGAGGAAACTGAAGAACGTTTTGCTGCAACTGATTCACCAGAAGAAGAACACCTTGTTGAAAGTGATGAGTCAGAAGAAACAATCGTCGACGAAATAAGGGCTGAAGATGAATTCGAAATGACTCAAGATGAAGATGCAGAAGAAACAAAAGCAACCTTTTTCGATATTGTGAATAAATTTGGTCAATCTTCTGCGAATGATACCACGGAGTCTGGCGATGAAACTAACGCGCCGCAGCAAGCCATATCCCATAGTGACGAATCAACATCATGAGTGAACGAATACAAAAATATTTAGCGCAGCAGGGCATTGCATCGCGTCGTGAAATTGAACGCTGGGTCACGGCTGGGCGCATAAAAGTCAATGGCAAATTGGCGGAATTAGGCTGCCAAGTCACCCCTAAAGATCGCATTAGTATTGATGGGCGCACCATTAGAGTAGCGACGAAAAAGCAAGTGACCGAAGTACTGCTTTATCACAAGCCAGCCGGTGAAATATGTACCCGTGATGATCCAGAAGGGCGGCCAACGGTCTTTAATAAATTGCCACGTCCGCAAACAGGTCGTTGGATAGCCATCGGACGTTTAGATTTTAATACAAGCGGCTTATTAATCTTTACTAACAATGGTGAGTTGGCTAATCAACTCATGCATCCCTCATCAGAAATCGAACGCGAATATGCCGTTAGAGTGTTTGGTGCTATCTCCCCCGAGATTTTAACCAAGCTGCAAAAAGGTGTTCGTTTAGAGGATGGTATGGCGCATTTTAATAGCATTGCTGATGCTGGTGGGCGCGGCAGTAATCATTGGTATCATGTGTCGCTGAGCGAAGGCCGTAATCGCGAAGTACGACGCTTATGGGAGTCACAAGGGGTAACTGTGAGCCGGTTAATTCGCGTGCGCTTTGGCAATGTGCTTTTACCAAAAGGTTTGCGTCAGGGACAAACTGTTGCGCTTAATAAGCAAGAAATACGGCAATTACAATTATTATGCCAGCGCAAGAAAATCAACGACACGTAGAGCTGCTTGAGCTTGCAAAGGAACTCTCTTTTCGAGGTGAGCCAGTTCGTACCCCACCGCTTGTGGTCAGTTTAAGGTTAAGTGTGTCGGCCAAGGCTAATAGGGCTATGCATTTTACTTCCCCATGGTGCTTAGCTAACGTTTCATCTTTTTTACCAAGCCTTAGTAGTAATAGGAGCTGGGCTTGCAAATCATTAAACAATGCTTCGCTTTTACTTAATGCAGACGCTTTTTGTAATTCTTCATAACCATGTTCATAGGATAGTTCATCGTAATGAATATTGATTAAACAACAAAGCGCTGTCCAGTAATGCAAATTATCAAGTATTTGACTAATAATGGGCCCTGGGTTTTCATTGTTACACGTGTATTGCGTGGCAGCTAAAAACGTTAACGTACGGTCTCGTTGTGCTTCCATGGAAAGTGGTTTGGCAGATAATTCTAAACAGGTATATAACATCTTTTTTGCATCAGCCATTCTTTCAAACAACATTTTTTCGAGACGTTTATTCACTGAAGCACCCGGCCTCAGTGGGGGCGTGGGAACTCTGTCAATGGATTTCATTGGGAGTCCAAGTTGATAACTTTTACTACGTTTCACAGGATAACCTCATAAAGATAATTCGTTACTCTCATTCTTGCCTAGAAAAATGTACTATTTAGTGACAATATAATCATGAAATGCTAATATTTCAAACAAATTTTCAGTCAAAATGGTTATTCAGCGGTATTATCCTCTTAACCAACTGAAAGTAATTAATTAATTTTTTTAACGATTTCAGGTAAGCAGCGTGAGTACTTTCAAGCAACAGTTACAATTATTTAAAAACCAGAGTTACAGTTGGTTTTTATTTAACTCGTTGTTGGCTACATTAGGCAACGGTATTGCTTATGTCGCGTTGACATGGATTGTGATAAAAGCGCATAGCACACCGAGTTCAGTGGCGGTATTAATGATTTCCTTTTGGTTGCCGATGGTTATCTTTGGGCCTTTTTGTGGGGTCATCAGCGATCGTTTTCATCGTATCAGTGTCATGATCGTTAGTAATCTGGTAAGAGCCGTAATTTTGATTGCCTGTGGTTTTTATCTCAAAAATCATTATAACGTCTATCTTATTTATTTTGTCACATTCATTAATGGCTTAATGTTCAGTTTGTATAGTCCAGCCGTATTGACCTTCGTACGAGAATTAGTAACAAAAAAGCAATTACTGTTTGCCAATACGCAGCTTGATATTACCTATGAAGTTGGCAATGTCGTTGGCATGGCCTTAGCAGGTTTTGTGATGGCTGTCTTTTCTTCTGGCGCCAGCCTTATTATCAATGGCACTTTGTTTGTGGTGGCCAGTATTGCATTGTTATTCGTGAAATATGAATCAACGCACCAACACATGGAGAAACGATCCTACGCGGATGTATATGCAGATTTTAAACGGGGTTTGAGCTATTTATTGGAGCGACGATCCCTCTGTGCAATTTACAGTATTCAACTTTTTATTTTCGTGCAATTCATGACGGGGCCGATTTTGTTAGCACCCTTTGCTCATAATATTTTGCATACAACGGCAGGTGAGTTTGGCCAAATTGAAGCGAGCCTATCTGCCGGTGTTATTATTGGTGGGCTGCTTAACCCATTTTTAGTGAGTAAGTGGGGGATTTATAAAGTACTGATTGCAGAAACCATTTTAGGCTGTATTAGTTTTCGCTTATTTAGTATGACCCATCACTTCTATAGTGCCGCCATGATTTATTTTTTAATTGGATTAGCAGTATCAGCTTGGCCACTCATGGTGACTCGCGCACAGCAAATGACGGAATTAAATTACCAAGGTAGGGTGCAAGGGGTTTTTAATAGCTTATCGGGGATGAGTATTTTATTGCTTTATTTGGTGGTATTTCTCATCGGAGATGTTATTTCTATCAAAACCTTGTATTTGTTTGAAGTGCTATTTGGTATTGGCATAGTGGTTCTATTGGTCACCAATAGAAGCGTCTTAATTAAACAATAGATAAATAAATAATAAACCCATATCGTCTTATGCTATGATTGCTACATTAGACTGATTAGGGATAAGCCATGACGGCGCAACGGGTTTTAGTTATTAATTGTGGAAGTTCTTCCTTAAAATTCGCTATTGTTGATCCAAGCAGCGGCGAAACCCTGGTTGATGGTTTAGCTGAAAATATCAATGGGAACAATGCCAGTTTATCCTGGAAAATTGGTCAACAATCATCAAAGCAAAGCTTAGCGAAAGCCACTTATAGTGTCACATTAAAGGCCATCAATGATGTATTATCACAACATCAAGACATCGTCGATAGCATCAGTTCTGTGGGTCATCGTGTGGTGCATGGCGGTGAAGCCTTTCAAGCAGCAACACTTATCGATAAAAAAGTTTTAGAGGGAATCACACAATGCGCTCCCTTGGCACCCTTACACAATCCAGCTAACTTGGAAGGTATTCAAGTGGCGAAAAAGCTTTACCCAACCTTACCCCATGTAGCGGTGTTTGATACCGCTTTTCACCAGACACTGCCTGATTATGCCTATACTTATGCCTTGCCTTATGAGTGGTATCAAAACCATGGTGTCAGGCGCTATGGTTTTCATGGCACCAGTCATCGCTATGTGACACAGCAAGCTGCTAAGCAATTGCAGTTAAACTATCAACATGCGGCCTTTGTCAGTGCTCATTTAGGAAATGGCTGCAGTGCAACAGCTGTTTTAAATGGCAATAGTATTGATACGTCGATGGGGATGACACCCTTGGAAGGCTTAGTGATGGGTACTCGTTGCGGTGATATTGATCCGAGTTTGCATGCTTACTTATGTGCACAATTAGGGTTAAGTATCAATGAAGTTACCGCAATACTCAACAAGAAGAGTGGCTTACTTGGTTTATCAGGCACAAGCTTTGACATGCGGACCTTAGAACATGACTATCATCAAGGACATCAGCGTGCAAAACTTGCCATTGAAATTTTCTGCTACCGCTTGGCTAAAACCATTGGGGGGCTGGCGATGCCTCTTAGAAAACTAGATGCCTTAATTTTTACAGGCGGTATCGGTGAGAATTCAACCTTTATCCGTCGCAAGGTTTTATCATGGTTGCATCTTTTAAACGTTCACTTAGAGGTGGAACGGAATGCTAACCATGGTGCGACAACGCAAGGGATTATCACTTCAGACGAATCAACGGTTGCTATGGTGATTAAAACCGATGAACAATTGGCTATTGCTCAAGAAACGCAGGAGGTGTTATGTCACATATCCTGATGCTGATTCCTACTGGGCCCGATGTTGGTTTAACAACCGTTGCGCTAGGTTTAATGCGCGCAATTGATAATTTAGGCATAAGCGTTGGTTTTTATAAACCAGTATCACAATTCGAGCTTGGCAAAGATCATATTGAGCACTCAACAGCTTTGGCTAAGCTTATTTCAAATATTGAATCTCCCAAATCCATTTCATTATCAAAAGCAAACGCTTGGTTAGGTAGTAATCGTACCGATGAATTACTCGAAGAAGTGATAGCCCGTTTTGAACCCATGAAGAACACGACAGACATTGTGGTGGTTGAAGGCTTAGTGCCAACAAAAGCTCAAGCTTACGCCATGCGCTTAAACATGGAAATTGCCAAAGCCTTAGGTGCGCGCATCGTGTTGGTGGCAGCAGATAATCAGGGTAATGAAAAAGAGTTACAAAACCAGGTAGAAATAGCAGCCAATAATTTTGGTGGCTTATCGAGTAACGTGGTGCAAGGTGTCATTATTAACAAAGTTGGTTTCTCTCATGATGAAACTTATTTTTCCATGCAGCAACAGCAGGCGATCATGGAGCGTAAAGTCAGGCAGCGTTTAGAAAGCCTTATCGATGATATTCCACTATTGAGGAAAAAGTCTATTGCATTATTGGGCGCCATACCTTGGAGTAATGAGTTTATGGCGCCACGAGTGATAGATGTTGCAAATTATCTTGACGCTAAGGTGTTTAATGAAGGTGACTATGAATCAAGGCGTGTAAAGCGGGTTAGTCTGTGTGCTCGC
Source organism: Gammaproteobacteria bacterium (assembly GCA_021773295.1). Taxonomy (GTDB): domain Bacteria; phylum Pseudomonadota; class Gammaproteobacteria; order UBA1113; family UBA1113; genus JAJFKI01. The sequence goes on from JAJFKI010000012.1 coordinate 44,825, forward strand.
AGTATGGAAAATATGACGCAAGCCTTAAAGCCAGGGACATTAATCGTGACTGCTGGCGATCGTTCAGATATTATTATGGCGACTGCAATGGCGGCATTAAATGGCGTGAACATTGCGGGCTTGGTCTTAACCGGTAATTATCGTCTAAAAAAAGGGGTGATAAAGTTATGTCGCAATGCCTTAAAAACGGGTTTGCCCGTTTTGTCGGCGTCGACGGATAGCTTTACCACTGCGACATTATTACATAATTTTAATGTCAAAATCCCCATTAATGATAAAGAACGCATCGATGCGACCACGGATAATACTGCGAGGCATATTCATACGGATTGGATACAAGCGTTAGAAAAACGTCATTATGAAAAACGCTTATCACCACCCGCCTTTCGTTATCAACTGATCGCAAGAGCCCATGCGGCTAAAAAACGCATTGTTTTACCTGAAGGTAATGAACCACGTACGATTGCTGCAGCATCGATTTGTCAGCGTCGCGGTATTGCCCAATGTGTTCTCTTAGGTAAGCGCGATGAAATTAAACGCACAGCCATTAATAATGGGGTTGAATTTGATAATGGTATCGAAATCATTGAGCCAGAATCTGTGTTAGAAGATTATGTCGAACCCATGGTGGCATTGCGCAAACATAAAAACTTAACGGCCTTGTTAGCTAGGCAGCAATTGCGAGATACGGTGGTGCTGGGCACGATGATGCTACAGCTTGGGCATGTCGATGGTTTAGTCTCAGGTGCAGAGCACACCACGGCAAATACCATTCGTCCCGCTCTGCAATTAATTAAAACCGCCGATAATGCCAAGTTAGTGTCTTCGGTGTTTTTCATGTGTTTACCCGAACAAGTGTTAATCTATGGTGATTGTGCCGTTAATCCTAATCCTAATCATGAAGAATTAGCGGATATTGCGATTCAAAGTGCTGACTCGGCGACGGCCTTTGGTATTGAGCCTAAGATTGCCATGATTAGCTATAGCACGGGGGCATCGGGCAGTGGTGGTGATGTCGATAAAGTCAGAAAAGCAACGGAGCTGGTTAAGCAATTACGGCCTGATTTATTAGTGGATGGGCCCTTACAATATGATGCTGCTTTTATGGAAACCGTCGCCAAACAAAAAGCACCAGATAGCCCGGTGGCAGGTAAGGCCACCGTCTTCATATTTCCAGATTTGAATACTGGGAATACCACGTATAAAGCTGTACAGCGCAGTGCTAATGTGGTTTGTATTGGACCGATGTTGCAAGGCTTACGTAAGCCAGTGAATGACTTATCTCGTGGGGCACTCGTGGATGATATTGTATTTACGATTGCGCTAACAGCTATCCAATCTTGAGTTAAAAATATCCATTTGAATCTGGGCTTAGTTGAATGCTATTATGCTCGCCTTTAATAATTGTAATAATAATTAACAGCCGATGAATTAGAGAGGATCCCCATGCTTGCATCTTTGAAGCCAGTCTTTGCGTCACTTTGCTTGCTAGGACTCTGTTCATTTGGGCCGGCATATGCTGCACAAAGGACACAGTCACAGCAATTAGCTGAGGATGTGCATAGCATTGCCTTGCAAACGCAAAAGATTGAGCAGCAAATGCTATTGTTGCAAAAGGAGATGGGTGAATTACATGCGGAGCAAGTTCGTTTAAAGCATCGTCAAGACAGTTTAATGAAGGGACAGGCTCGTTTATCCCATGAGGCTGTCGTAGAGGCTCATCAAGCGCCACAACCTGTGCCGGCCCATGGCGCTAGTATTGGCCAAGCGCATTACACCCGAGCGACCCAGGGTGTACCGGTGCAATTTGATCATAAGGCGCCGGATAAAGAAAAATCCTTTCATCATCATTCAAAATACTACAAAGAAGAAGAGTCTCCTTATTTTAAAGAGCATCCTGAAGCCTTGCCTTATAGTGGTATGCATAATTTAGCAAAAATTGGTGGTACCGCCATTATTACCACGCCGTTTATTCAATCGAACTACACTTATAAAGGCTCTGACTTAATTGTTAATTATTCGAGCATCAAAAAATACATTGCGTCGTTGAAGCAGCGCCAAGCCTTTGTAAACCATATGGCAGCTGAGGGTTTTCGTATTCCCAAGTTACCGTTACTCGAGGTAAGTGGTAAATTAGCCGTGAAAGCGTTTGGTCAAAGCGCTTTTAATAATGCGCGAGATACGGATATTGATATCAGTGGCTCAGAGTTGGATTTTCAAGCTTTAGTCAATAAGTGGGTGACGGGGTTCATGTCTATTGGTTATGACAATGGTTTTTCTCAAACAGGGCGTCGAGTGACGAACTCAAATGTTGCATTAGATACTGCATTTGTAACGTTAGGTAATTTTAATAAGTCGCCACTGTATGCGAACGCAGGGCAAGAGTATGCACCTTTTGGCTCTTTCAATAGCAACATGACGAGCGATACGCTCGCTAAAATACTATTTAGAACGAAATCAAGGCTTGTGGTTTTAGGTTACCATCATCTTGGTGCGTCTGGTTTAGATACCTCAATTTATATGGGTCATGGTGACAGCCGTAGGGGTGATTACAAACCATTATCTTTAGCGCGCTCTCGTAATACAGAAGTCAATCTCTTCGGGGCTGATTTAAGCTATCATGCAATAGTGTGGGATTCACTGCACGCCACCTTTGGAGCCAGTGTGATTAACAATGTCGCCGATGCTAGCGGCATGCAAGCCACTGGCGCCCTGCCGTTACACTTTAAAGGCTTTGCGTATACGACCGCGACAGAAGTCTTACAACACTTAGTGCCTGCGGTGGATGTGCGCGCTGTGTTTGATTATGGTGCGTTTCGTTTAATCGGTGAATACGATATGACGACCCGTGCTTTTGATGCCCGTGATATTACCTTTAATGGCAAAGGTGCTGATATCAGTGCTGGCCATGTGGAAGGGGATTTTGCCTTCAAACTCTTTTCCTGGCCCAGCAGCTTCGGTGTCAGCCTAGGCGACTCCAGGGAAGCCTTAGCCTTTAATGTGCCACTACAACGCTTTATGGCCACCTTCAACACGTCCATATGGGAGCATACGGTCTGTAGCTTAGAATATCGCTATGATGTGAACTATGGCAAAAATGATAAGGCTAGGGGCACCAATGGTGGCCTAATTTTCGGCCGCCCTGGCGGTAAGTACAGTAATGCTGTGACGGGTGAGTTTGATGTGTATTTCTAACAAAGATTAACTCAAGGTTAAGTTCTTAATTCATTTAAGTTTTTTTATAATATTTTCACGTTAAACCTACCCTTTAATTGCGGTCTTTCACCCTATGCAAACAAGTATTAGCTGTAAATTAAATGAACAAAAAACACTATCCCCGGTCATACTTAGACTTATGGGCTTCCTTGGGAGCGCTTGTCCTTTAATTAGGGAGGGAACTATGAAAAGAACAATTATTGCAGTGATTGCCACTGTTTCATTAGGGGTGACCAGCAGTGCCTTGGCCGAGCAATGCAGCAATCCTTTTTCCTGTGCCAAGCAGGTTATAAGGGGTAACGACATTCGTAATGGGCAACAATATGCTTATAACAATAGCAATAACCGTTACCGACGACCCAGCTATCAGCAGCAGCAGGCACAAAGAGTGCAGCCGCGGCGACAAGGTTACCAGAAAAAAGTGGTGTATCGAAATGGTCGGAAAGTGATTTATAATTATTATCCGAACGGTGCCAGACAGGTGAACCAGCAGCAACAACGACAGTATCAAAATAATCGCTATCGTAAGCCACAAAGAAGGGCAGCGAAACGTCGTGCTTACAATCCACCACCACAATTTGCTAGCAGTCGTGCGGCAACGGGTCGTCGAGTCTTTATCTTCGATCCCAAACAAACAGCTTGGGCTGCCTATGAGAGTAATGGCCGTTTGGTAAAAACGGGGCAAGCCTCTGGGGGTAAAGGGTATTGCCCAGATACTCGCAAAGCTTGCCGTACGCCAAGAGGTAATTTTCGGGTGTATCGTAAAGGCACTAGAGCCTGTAAGTCATCGAAATTTCCTTTAGGTCGTGGTGGTGCACCTATGCCGTACTGCATGTTTTTCAGAGGGGGGTATGCCATTCATGGTTCTGGACACGTACCTAACTACAATGCTAGCCATGGCTGCATCCGGGTCCATCCAACCGATGCCGCTTGGTTAAGTAAAAACTTCATGCGTTATGGTACGCAAGTCAAAGTGACATCGTACTAATTAAAGGAACTTTGGTAAAGGATACAAGTTTGAGGCTTGTGTCCTTTTATTTTGTTAAATGGGTATAGGTGCTCTGGCTGCTTCATTTAAGTATTTTCTTGTGTAGTCATCTTGTTGTGCTTTATGACAACGATGGCCATAAGGAGTTGCAAAATACGCCCCCGCTATAAACGCCAGCAAATTAGCCATTAGAACAATATAAAAGGAGGTATCGATTCCGGCAGCCAACTCTAACATAAGAAATAATATATTAAGACCCGCGATCAATATAGCAGACTGATCATTAGCATGGTACAGTGTGTCGGCTGTTGTAAACAAGTGGAAACGAGTCACTGGTGAGCAGCAAGCGGTTATTTTAGTTAGGCATGGTTCAAGGCAGTAGGTGTCTTCTTCTGTGTCTTCAAGGGTTTCATACTCAGGACGTTGTTTTGCTTCTTTATTTAAAATGTAATGTAGATAGCTCGCTGATAGGGTCATGGCTAAAACCAAGACTGTAATGAAAGCGCAACCCACAGCGGTCAAAGTTAAGTCACCTGACGCTTCCCAAAGGAGGTAAGTAAAATTAAAGGCCATGGCAGGTGGTTCAAATGCGATTTCAAACATTGAGGTATGTTTAGGATTGGCGACCAAGTATTTGCTTTTGTAGAGACAACACGTCGGTGGCCGAGGTGCAAATTCACGCTGAATAATTGCGTCATAATTATCTGTTGCCTGGGGATGCGCTAGAATGGGATAACTTTCTGTTGAGGGAAGATCGTCTGTAATAAGCCCAGGAAAATCAGCAGCTGTTGGGGTCTCCATCACATCGCGCTGCCCATTATGATACTCTTGACGATACTCCACAGTTTATTCCCCCTTAAAAATCAACATATCATTAATCTGGAATTTTGAAGTTTAAAGGCTTTACCCCTTTGTTTTTTAACGGGAAAAAGCTACAAGCCCGGTAAAATTGAGCAATGGTGCTGGATGGTGTATATCTTAACCTCAAAATTCATCTGTAAACGCGCATATTCTATCGATTGCTGGGTTAAAGTCAAGTCTTATTTGACTGTCGCAGTATTGGCCTAAAATTTAAAATGAGTCCAAGCTAACTCTGCTTGTTGAAACATTTTTTCAAGCACTGACTTTTTGGTTTTACACGTGATTTCGTAAATCGCTTTATTGTCGAGGTTTCCCATTAAGTAATCATCACTGGTGCTAAGCTCATCCACTAACTTTAAATCCAATGCTTGGCGGGCATACCAATGTTCGCCGGTGGCGACTTTTTCTAAGTTAATGATAGAGCGGTATTGGTGAATAAAGTTTTTAAAAAGAACGTGGGTTTCTTCTAATTCTTCTTTTAGTTTTTCTCGTGCTTCATCTGTATTTTCACCGAAGGTGGTGATTGTTCGTTTAAATTGGCCGGCGGTGTGTTGCTCGAAGTCAATTTTTTTATCTTTAAGTAAGCGGTTAAAGTTGGGTAGTTGTGCAATAACACCGATAGAGCCAATGATGGCAAAGGGTGCGGCAATGATCTTATTCGCCACACACGCCATCATATAACCGCCGCTGGCAGCGATTAAGTCGATGGCAATGGTGAGTGGGATTTCACGTTGGCGAATGCGAGCTAATTGAGAGGCACATAAGCCATAGCCGTGAACGACGCCGCCGCCTGATTCTAAAACCACAAGCACTTCATCATCTTTCGTTGCAATGCTCAAAATAGCGGTAATTTCTTCTCTGAGGCTATTAGCAGCTGTTGCGCGAATATCACCGTGAAAGCGAATGACAAATAAACGCGGCATGTTTTTGGCTTTTTTCTTTTCTTTTTTTTCAGCTTTTAACACTTTCTTTAATTCAGCTTTGCTAAGGATTTCCTGCTGCAAGTGCTGCCTTAGATCGTTTAGTTTTTTATTGAGGTGTTTAATGCTGATTTTCTTTTTGTCGCCGCCTTTGCCTTTTTGACTCAGAGCGATTATACCAGCAACGACAATGAGTATCGCAGCCACAACTGTCATGACTTTGGTTAGGAATAAGCCATATTCGGCGATAAATTGCATAGATATAAATCCTCGTTATTAAAATTGCTTTAGCACCGAGTATACCACTATGATAAATGTTCTTGAATGATTGAGTCAGTAACTTATTAATGTCATAATCCAACTTTAGTTAAATCAAGGGAGATGATTACTCATGTCAGCTAAAGTCTTTGGAATAATTATTATCGTATTAGCGGTAGTAATGGGAATTCTCGCTTCTGTGGTGCCTGTTAGCCATATCATGAATGTTTTATTGGTCATGAAATTCTTCAATGCTATGATTCCTATTTTAGCGGTTGGCGCATTGATTAAATACGTGGCAAGTGGAAATTCAAAAGAATAACACTTCGCTGTAAATGACATACTATTCTCAAACGATGCTCATCGCTGAATTATCGTCGATGGGCATTACTGATTCAAATGTTTTAAACGCGATTACTCAAGTGCCGCGGGATCATTTTATGAGCGCAGCCTTAGCTAATCGAGCCTATGAAAACACAGCATTACCAATTGCCTGTGAGCAAACCATTTCGCAACCATTCATTGTTGCTTTAATGACGCAAGCTGTCATGACGGCCAAGCCTAATAAAGTATTAGAAATTGGGACAGGTTCTGGCTATCAAGCGGCGATTCTGTCGTTATTAGTCGAACAGGTCGTTTCTATTGAGCGGATTAAAACCTTGTATGAAACTGCCAAGGAATATTTGGCTAAGCAGGGGTATGATAATATTATTTGCCACTATGGTGATGGGTTCAAAGGCTACCCACAAGGTGCTCCCTATGATGGCATCCTTGTCACAGCCGCCAGTGAAAAAATTCCGGATGCTTTGTGTCAGCAATTAGCCGAGGGTGGCAAGCTGATTATTCCTGTGGGTGGTTACGGTTCACAACGCTTATTAGAAATTACCCGTGAAGGAGAAAACTTCCATCAGAAACTTTTGGATCATGTCATATTCGTTCCACTGTTACCCGGTACGTCCACTGACTAACAAATGCTTACTATGAATTATCCCCAGATTCTGTGGATAAAACTGTGTGTTGTTCGGGAGTAAGCATGGGGTAAGCCGTGTTTAATAATTTTTGTATTATTTAAGGACAGTGTATATTTTTTAATTTATAAGTAAAATCAAGCGTGTAGGTAAGATTATTAAAAAATTGTTCTGGTTTCCAATATTTCACGAATTATTGTCAATAATTTGACGTCTGTGCATAACTAGCTAACGTTCATTTCTAAAATGTCGCCAGAGATGCTGAGTTCACCTGCGGTTTTCTCACGGATTTCATCAATACTAACGCCTGGTGCACGTTCAGTTAAGTGAAAGCAACCTTGATTAATCTCCATCACGGCTAAGTCGGTGACGACTTTATTGACGCAATTAACACCCGTTAGGGGTAGGGTGCATTGTTTTAAAAGTTTCGATTGGCCGTGGCGGTTGCAGTGGGTCATACTGACAATGATGTTTTTTGCACCAGCTACTAAATCCATGGCACCTCCCATGCCTTTAACCAGTTTGCCTGGAATCATGTAGGAGGCGATGTTGCCCTGTTGATCGATTTCAAAAGCACCGAGCACGGTTAAATCCACATGCCCTCCGCGAATCATGGCGAAGCTATCAGCCGATGAAAAATACGCAGCACCGGTAATGGCGGTAACGGTTTCTTTACCGGCATTAATTAAATCCGGATCGATTTCATGTTGTTGAGGATAAGATCCCATGCCCAGTAAACCATTTTCTGATTGGAGCATTACTTCGATGCTCTCTGGAATGTAATTAGCCACTAAAGTCGGCATGCCAATTCCTAAGTTAACGTAATAGCCATCTTGTAATTCTTGTGCGATTCTTTGTGCGATTTGTTCTCGTGTTAAAGCCATGGGGTTTTCCTTCTTAATCAATTGTCGTCGCGCGCTCAATGCGCTTTTCAAACTGCCCTTTGATAACGCGGTGGACATAAATGCCGGGGGTATGGATGTGTTCAGGGTCGAGTTCACCCGGTTCAACGATTTCTTCCACTTCAGCCACAGTAATGTGTCCGGCGGTGGCCATCATCGGGTTAAAATTCATGGCTGTTTTACGAAAGACTAAATTACCCATGGTGTCAGCTTTGTAAGCTTTTACTAAGGAAAAGTCCGCGGTTAAAGAAGGTTCTAGTACGTATGATCTGCCGTTAAATTCTCTGGTTTCTTTACCTTGTGCCACTTGAGTACCATAACCCGTGGCCGTATAAAAAGCAGGAATACCAGCACCACCGGCACGAATTTTTTCAGCCAATGTGCCTTGTGGGGTTAAAATGACTTCCATTTCTTTATTGATGAATAATTTTTCGAATAAACGATTCTCGCCCACATAGGATGCAATCATGGTTTTAATTTGGCGCTTTTCAAGGAGTAATCCTAGGCCGAATCCATCGACACCCGCATTGTTAGAGATACAGGTTAATTCTTTGGCCTCTAAGTGCTGTAGTTGGGCTATCAAGCCCTCAGGTATACCACAAAGGCCAAAGCCTCCCACCATGATGGTCATGCCATCTTTAATCCCAGCGAGGGCGTCATCATAGGATGTGACGACTTTATTGAATCCTGCCATAGTATGAATGATCTCCTTTTGCTGGTCTAAGAAGCGTTACTATACCCCAACATGCTTCTATATGGTATTTCCCATTGACGATTCCCAGCATTATGACTACAGTCCTAAAAATTGCTGATTTATTATGAGTCTAGTCATAATGTTGACATCTCTGAAACTTATCTACAATAGGCGTTTAAGTGAGATAAGCTTAGCGCATTATCGTATTTTATAGTAATAATGGTATGATAGGTGCCATTCACTGATTTCAACGTAGGGTAAATAGCACTTAAATGTATCGTCCCATCGCATTTTTTATTGGTTTGCGCTATTCGCGGGCAAAACGCCGTAATCATTTTATTTCCTTTATAGGTTTAGTCTCTATGCTTGGCATTGCGCTGGGGGTGGCCGCTTTGATTACCGTTTTATCCGTGATGAATGGCTTTGACAGCCAAATTAAACAGCGGGTGTTTTCCATGGCGGTGCAAGTAAGTTTGAGTACCTATAATAACGTTTTGCCTGATTGGCAAAGTGTTGAGAAAAAGATTGCAAAAGTGAAGGGGATTAAAGCCAGTGCGCCTTATATCTTTGGTCAGGGCATGTTAACGCGTGATGATCAAGTGCACCCGAGCTTGATTTTTGGTGTTATGCCGCAGTATGAAAAAAAGGTATCGGCACTTGATAAAAGCATGATCGTAGGTAAGCTTGCGGCGTTAAAACCCGGCAGCTTTGGCATTATCTTGGGCGAGGAGTTAGCTGCGAATTTAACGGTGAGTGTGGGGGATAAAGTCACATTGGTTGCGCCAGTCGCAACACTAACACCCATGGGTATAATACCTCGTTTTAAACGTTTTACCGTTGTGGGTGTGTTTAGTGCTGGCAGAGGGTTTGGTTTTGATAATAGTTATTCATTTATCAACTTGAAGGATGCGCAGACTTTTTATCAACTGGGGGACAATGTCAGTGGCTTGCGCTTTAAGTTAAATGATTTATACCAAGCGCCATTGATTGCCAATAAGTTAGTAGATGCTTTATCACCGAATTATATTGTGAGTAATTGGACGGTGCAGTATGGCGCATTTTTCAAAGCCATTGCTTTAGAGAAAACCATGATGTTTATTATTTTGACCTTAATTATTTTAGTAGCAGCCTTTAACTTAGTGTCCTCGTTGGTAATGGTCGTAACCGATAAACAATCTGACATTGCAATCCTGCGAACCTTAGGTTCAACGCCGGGCACAATAATGAAAATATTCATGGTACAAGGTTCTTTGATTGGCTTCATTGGCACGTTCATTGGTTTAATCGGCGGCTTATTGCTGGCTGAAAATGTCACCAGCATTGTTTCCGGCTTACAACATGTGTTGGGCGTTAATATCTTTGCCTCCAGTGCTTATTACGTGGATTACTTGCCGTCGAAGATTGAAAGTTCAGATATTATTACGATTTGTTTACTGTCGATGCTCATGAGCTTGGTTGCCACACTGTATCCAGCTTGGCGCGCATCGAAGGTACAACCCGCGGAGGCATTGCGTTATGAGTAATACAGCAGCCTTGAAATGCGATAAGGTTAAAAAGACCTATGTCGACGGTAAATTGCAAGTACCCGTTTTGTTGGGGGTGGATTTAGACATAGCACCAAAAGAACAAGTGGCAATCGTCGGTACTTCTGGCTCTGGCAAAAGTACGTTACTGCACATGTTGGGCGGGTTAGATAAACCTACGTCGGGCAGCATCTTTGTCGATGGCATTGATATGCAGCATTTATCTGAGAAAAAATTATCAAAGCTGCGCAATGAAAAGTTAGGTTTTGTCTATCAAATGCATCATTTATTGCCAGAGTTTAGCGTGTTAGAAAATGTGTGCATGCCGTTACTGTTCCAAGCACTTTCTATTGAAGCCGTGCAACAAAAAGCATTGGCCTTATTAGAAAAAGTTGGCTTATCACATCGAGTAACCCATAAACTGGGTGAAATATCTGGGGGCGAACGTCAACGGACTGCCATCGCCAGGGGCTTGGTGACTGATCCCGTCTGCTTACTTGCTGATGAACCCACAGGTAATTTAGATAGGCAAACCGCAGAACAAGTGTATCAAACCATGTTGGAAATAAACCGGCATATGAATACAAGCTTAGTGATCGTAACCCACGATATGGCTTTAGCCAATCGCATGGACAGGATTTTAATGTTGACTGAGGGAAGATTAACCCCGATGTGAGCTTATTGATTGAGAGGCGTCATTGCAGTAATAGCGCTTGAACTAGCAGCACTGCTACAGGCAATTGGTGGCGAATTTTGATCAAAGAGTGTAAGCCCCCTATGCTTTTTAATAGTGCCGTCATCACTGCCATCCAGGATAAATTCTTTAAGAAATTGATGCTTGTCTTGAAGTAATTTAACAAGCTCTTGCGCTAATGTTTCATGCTTCGTCGTGAGTTTAACCATTTCGTACATTAATAACGTTAATACAGGCTCAGGAACGTGCTCTAGTAAGCCATCTTTTTCGAGATTAGCATACTGTAGGGCAGCAATGTCAGGTTTTGTTGAAAAATAAAACTTATTCGACGACATCCATCGTGAATGCATGCTTTGTTGAATGCTTTTTCTTGATTCAGAATTTTTTGTTTGAGCTAATAATAATGCTTGAATGTTAGCAATGGCTATGATTGATGTATTGCCATCGACGTTTGCATGAGTAGCGGGGCAAACGTTATGAATGATCTTACTGAGAAATGCCTCATCTAATGTGTTTAATGACTGCGCCCATTTTAAAAAATAGTTTGTTAGAATATCGGGAGTAAAAATTTCAACTTTTTCTAATGCTAATTCAATTAATATAATTAAAAGATTCTCGATGTCTGGCTCATTTAAGTCAAAGCGTTTCATAAACACTAATTGGAGCTCTATTTCTGTATTAACTTCATCTAAGAAGTATGATGTATATAAAAAACCCCCAAAATCTTGTTTAAATTTATCAAAGCATGAGAGATGGATTATGCTTAGTGCGGTATGTTCTCTCATTAATTGCTTGAGCGATGTTTTATTAGCCTCGCTGAGGTCGGTGTTTGGTAAGTGATGTAAAATGCGAAAGGGTTGGTTAAGACTAACGAGTGAGTTATAAGGCGGGCTACTATGGCTTGATGCCTCACGATGTTTGCTTGCAATGAGCTTTCTTGTGTTAGCAATATCCGTAGCAATAAAACCATTGACTCTGGCTTTTATCGTTCCATAGTGTTCTAGCTTAAATTCCTTAGCAATTTGCAAAAGATAATACTGAGAAACATGTCGGCATGTAAAATCTGATTTATCTAAATCCAAGTTCAGGTTTGTTGCGCGTTCGTGAAGGGTTCTTAGTAATACTTGGTTGTTTAAGCGTTTAGCGATGCGAAAGGCAAGTATTATACATGAAGTGTCATAACGTGATGGGTCGATTAATTCACTGTCATTAGCTTGCATCAGATTCGTGATCGCATCTTGCAATTGCTTAGACATTTCATCTGTTAATAACTCATGTAAATCATCGGCCATATAAATCATTTTTAAGTGGATCAATGAATCATAAATCACACAATGTTCCCTTGAAGATGAATGTAGCAATGTAAGAATTTCGCCCTTAAGCTTGTTGCGCATGGTTTTAAACTGCAAGGTTTCAATGTGTTGGTCGAGTTCATCGTTATCTTCTGCCGATAAATAACAATCTACCGGCAATGGTATTGTTTTTTCGGCTAGCATATGAGTGTGGGCAGAGCTATTAAGACTCGCGTATTTTATGAATGCTGTGCTTAACTTGGTTATTTCATGGTATTCTTGCAAGTATTTTTTGATAATTAATTTCCACAGCGCTAAAATGTCATCATCATTTAAACAAATTTCGCTAATTATATTTTCTGTTGAAGAATAGGTGTAGATAGGTAAACGACGACCGGTCTTCTTTTCATGTAATTGCTGCAAGTAAAGCGCTTGCAGCAGGTTTGCTGCGCGTTGTGAGATATTATCATGTCTATCGCTGGCACAGTCTATGCACCGTGTTATGCTTGTTGAAACACCGATGCCAATGAATCTCTTGATGTTTAGAATGGCTTCATTGTGTGAAAATTCTGTGTCACTGTTATGGCCGAACAGCATCGCATGTTGTACCTGTGCTCTTTTAGCAAAAAGGGTTTCTGGTTTCTCTGGCGTTGTCATATAATGATATTTTTGTCCATAACCGGTATTAAGATCCTTATGTTTTAAGGTCTTTATATCAGCAATTTTTGCAGCGACGACAAAACCAACCCCGTGAAATAAATCTGAGGGTAGTAAATGCGCCGAGCGACGTTGATTGCCGCCGGATTTATAGGTGTAATCGATTTCAATATCACCCCTACTCATACCGTTTTTTTGTTCCTTGCTGGGTGAACACACACCTCTAAAGTAAATCAGGCCATGCGCAATGCGACATTGCAATTCTTCTTCACCCATGGTGCCATCAGTGCGCTTTGCGAATGAGGTTGTGGCGGCTTTAGGTATCAGCGCCTGCGGTGCAGTCATTGACACCGATAGACTTCGCAGTAATCTATAACGTTCAAAATCAAGGAGGGTTAATTGATAACAATTTTCAGCATGTTCATAATGGATTTTTGTCGTTACGTCAGTACAGTTTCGACCATCACCCTGATTAAAAATCAATGCCTTGATGTTTTGAATCAGTTCACCCAGTAGCGTCAAGGCCGCTGCGTCCTTTTCCCAGTAATGGGTCTTCGTATAAATATGTTTATAACTGAATAAGTACTCGGCTTGAAACACAGTGCGAGCGCGAATAATATCTAAACAGTCAGCATCGTGTAAGAGTATCAGTGCTTCAACAAATAATGGGTTGGACACAGGATAGCCCGAGACGGTTATTTCTTTGAGCGTGAGATAATGTTCGTTACGAATCGCGATTATTCGATAGGTATAGTCACCATCATAGGGGTGAAATGTCGTTTCAAAATCTTTATTGATGATGAGCTCCGCAAATTGCAAGGCTTCATTTTCTGCCAAGCCAATATTTCTAAGGTAAAGAAAGCACATTGCGGCGCTTTGGAGTTCATAAATATCTTCTCCATCGCTGTCGCGTCCTGCATCGTGTAACAAGGCGACCAATTGTAATTTTTTTAAGAAATCATCGCAAAGAGGTTCGGCTACTCCAGATAATTTGAGCTTGTGACGAAAGTTATTTAGAACGGGAATATAAGCTGCGACGCGGCTTACATGCTGACCACCATGATGAAAGCGAGCAATGGTCGGTGCATTATTTTGGTCCTTGGTATAGGGGTTATGGTAGATATTTTTAATGATCCAGTTAGCATGTACTTCTATGGGTGCCAAAAGGCGGGGTATGGTTGCATCAGCAAACATCGCCATTTTGTCTGAGAAGAGCGCTACTCGTTTGCTCAGCATGTCGTATAACCTCATTTATCGCTAGTTATTGTTTTAAAGTTAACCATAATATCATTGCTGCATTAATAAATTATTAACAATTACTGGTGTTGCTCTTTGTAGGGATAACACTTGTAAATTGACAGTAGGCGCAGTAAAATTCCATCGATGAATAATAATAATATAAACAAATGGATAGCCGCCTTTGTTCTCGGTGTTACAATGTTGTGGTTTTTAAGCCTACGTTGGCCTTGGTGGAGCTACGTCATCATCATTACTGCCGGCATTTCAGTGCTTCGCTGGCGTTTGTTACCTTGGATTGTGCTGTTATCAGGCTTTGTGGTTGGTTGGACTTATGCTTTTTTATGGGTTGAATACCAGGCGCAGCAATATTTACCACGAGATAATGATGGCCAAGTTATCAGTGCCGAAGGTTATGTTGTGGGTATGCCAGAGAATGATAGCTATCGTCTTAGTTTCCAATATAAAGCCACGCGTGTTTGCGTTAATGGAGCATGCATTAAGCGTAACGCTTTATTGCAATTATCCTGGTATGGCGCTTACCCTCAATTACAACCTGGACAACGTTGGCGTTTGCAGCTGAAGGTAAGGCGCCCTCATGGGTTAGCTAATCCCGGTGGTTTTGATTATGAACGCTATCTTTGGCAACAAGGCATTGTTGGGCGAGGGTATGTTCGTTCGGGCCCTTTAAACTATCGTTTATCAGGCATTGAACCTAGGCAGTGGATCAATCATTGGCGTTATCAACTCAAACAATCATTACTAAAGCGCATGGGGAAAACGCCATTTGATGGGATTGTTTTAGCATTACTATTAGGGGATAGAGATCATATCAGTGTCAAACAATGGCAATTGTTTCGTGACACTGGAACCAGTCATTTAATGGCAATATCGGGTTTGCATATTGGCTTGATGGCGATGTTGTTTTTTTATTTAAGTTTACTCGTCACTCGCTGCTTCCCTCGCTGTTGTTTGTATATTCCAGCACGAAGCATTGCTGCAATCAGTGCTATTCTTGGTGCTGCGGCCTATAGTGCTTTAGCAGGTTTTTCTGTATCAACGCAGCGTGCTTTAGTGATGGTGAGTATTGTGATGTTGGCGCAATTACTAAAGCGCATCGTCAGTCCATTGACGTTGTGGTGTTATGCTTTGTTTGTCGTATTATTGCTTGATCCCTTCGCTATTTTATCAACAGGTTTTTGGTTGTCATTTTATGCGGTATTTCTAATTGTTTATGTGATGGCATATCGAGTTGCTAGACTCAATAAGTGGCAGCAAATCTTTAGAATACAAGGCGCAATCTTTATTGGCATGCTACCACTTAGCTTGTTTTATTTTCAGCAAATATCCTTAATTGCAGGGTTTGCTAATCTACTAGCAATCCCTTGGGCGAGTTTTGTGGTGGTGCCATTGAGTGTATTGTCATTGTTGTTGCTGGGCGTGAATGGTGTCAATCATTATTTATTACTAGGCGTACAATACAGTATTCATTGGATGTTGATTTTTTTACAATACTGTCAAGCATCGCATTTGTATTGGCATTTGGGTGTGAATGGCGTGTTAGGGTTTGCCTGTCTATTGTTGGCATTATTGCTGTTGCTGCTACCAAAAGCGTGGCCGATGAAATCAATAGCTAGTGTGTGGCTCATTGTAGCCGTGTTTATTAATGCCCGCCACTTTCATCCTGACTGGTTGTTGCGCTTGACCGTACTGGATGTAGGGCAGGGCTTAGCAACGGTGATTGAAACGAAACAGCATGTGTATTTGTACGATACTGGTATTAAGTTTTCTGATACTTCAGACAGCGGTATTAATGTCATCGTGCCTTATTTGCACCGCTTGGGTATTAGGAAGCTAGACACGATAGTCATCAGTCATGGGGACAATGATCATAAAGGGGGGATGGCTTCAATATTACATCAATACCCACACACAAAGGTCATGACGAGCGATCCGCATATTATAAAGCAATTTCACCCGAGCGAAACCTGTGTGAGCGGGCAGCAGTGGCAAGTAGATAATGTGAACTTTAAGATGCTCTACCCGCAAGCAGGACAAGCCTATAAAGTCAATGAAAGTTCTTGCGTATTGCAAATACAAGTGGGACAGCAAACAATTTTATTGCCAGGTGACTTAGAAGCAGGTGGCGAAAAGCGTTTAGTAAACTCACAGCGTGCCTTACTAAAAGCATCCATTATCGTAGCGCCGCACCACGGCAGTATTACATCTTCAACCCCAAAATTCGTAGCAGCAGTACATCCTGAGTATGTGGTTTATCCCATGGGTTGGCATAACCGCTATGGCTTTCCCAGCAAGAAAGTGCAGCAGCGATATAAAAAAGTGGGAGCAAAAGCCTATAAAACGGCAGAAACTGGTGCGATACAGTTTATTATTACAGCAAATCAGTCTATCATAGGGCCCGTTTTCTACCGGTTTAACCATTTAGCAATTTGGAACAAAATTAACCAATGAAAGTCGAACGTAAATATTTAAAAAAGAAGCCAGAAGGCAACAGTGTTGATCTCTACAAACGTCTTTTGACCTATGCGAAGCCCTATTGGTATGCGCTAATCATCGCCTTTTTTGCCAATATGCTCTATTCCGGCGTTGATGCCACTTTTGTCTATTTATTAAAGCCACTGCTAGATAAAGGCTTTGAGAATCGTAATCAAGCTTTCTTGGCCTATGTGCCGGTGGTGATCATCGGACTGTATCTGTTGAGAGCTATCCTTAATTTGGCCGGTAGTTATTGCATGGCTTTGGTAGGGCGCAGTGTGGTGAAATTGCTGCGGGTCCAAATCATGGAGCGTATATTGCGATTGCCTTGCAGTTTTTACGATAGAACGTCCTCCGGTAAAATTTTATCGCTGATTGTTTATAACAGTGCCCAAGTCGCCAATGCATCTACCACAGCTTTAACCGATTTTATCCAAGCGTTTTTCCTGGTGATTGGGTTTGTGACAGTGATGCTTACGATTAGTTGGCGTTTGTCATTAGTGTTTTTAGTGACGGTGCCATTCCTGGCGATATTGTTAAATCTCAGTAGTCGACGTTTGCGTCGCATAAATCGTAACGCCCAAAATAGTGTGGGTGGCATTACTAATGTGGCAGAAGAAGTGATTGATGGGTATAAAGTTGTGCGCACCTTCGGTGGTGAAGACTACGAGTTAGAAAAGTTTAAGCGCATTAATCGTAAGAATGTCTTTAGTGAATTAAAGGTGGTCGTGACAAAAACCATTAGCACTTCTAGTGTGCAATTAATTGGCGTAAGTGTGTTAGCAGTGATGGTGTGGATGGCGACACATAGCACGGGGCAGAGTGCTTTAACCGCTGGTGGTTTTACAGCAGTGATTGCCGCCATGATGGGTTTGTTAAAACCGATGAAAGCATTGACTACTGTGAATGCCAAAATTCAACGTGGCTTAGCAGGCGCTGAAAGTATTTTTGAAGTATTAGACGAGCCGGAAGAAAAGAACACAGGGACGCATCAAGTGGCGCGCGTTGATGGAACTATTCACTATCAAAATGTAAGCTTTACTTACCCCAGCACTGGCGCTGAAGTGTTACATGGTATTAACTTTGAAGTAAACGCTGGTGAAACGCTAGCATTAGTGGGCAAGTCCGGTAGCGGAAAATCCACCATCGTAAGTTTGTTGTCACGCTTTTATGATGTGTTATCAGGCAGTATAACAATCGATGGCGTTGATGTTCACGATTACGAAATCACTAATTTACGCAGTCAATTTGCCTTAGTATCGCAGCATGTGACTTTATTTGATGATACCGTGGCACATAATATTGCTTACGGCAAACATGGAAAAGATGTATCCGAAGAGGAAATCATACAAGCTGCAACCGCTGCTCATGCGATGGAGTTTATTAAGGACTTGCCAGAAGGGATCCATACTGTGATTGGTGAAAATGGTGTGTTACTGTCAGGAGGACAAAGACAACGCTTAGCCATTGCACGGGCAATTTTAAAAGATGCGCCGATCTTGATTTTAGACGAAGCGACGTCCGCCTTAGACACCGAGTCTGAGCGTTTGATTCAAGCGGCGTTAGAAGAAGTCATGCGTAACAGAACTACGGTGGTGATTGCGCATCGCTTATCGACCATTGAAAATGCAGACAGAATTGTGGTGTTGCAAGATGGCTATGTGCAAGAAGAAGGAAGTCACCAGCAATTAGTGAACCATAAAGGTATCTATGCCAGGTTACACCAAATGCAATTTCAAACTACTACCGAGGCCCTATGAAATGGTTTGAACGGCGAGGTGTCATTGCGATAATACTGTTACCTTTATCGTGGTTATTTCGACTCGTGATTAGCATACGCCGTAAATTATATCATTGGGGTATTTTGCCCAGTAAAAAATTCCCTATCCCTGTGGTCATTGTTGGCAATATTACCGTTGGCGGTACTGGTAAAACACCCACGGTGATTGCACTTTGTCATTATTTACGCCAACTGGGGTATTATCCTGGCGTGGTCAGTCGTGGTTATAAATCGCAAGCGAAACAGTACCCATTAACAGTGACACAATCGATAGCAGCTCATGAATGTGGTGATGAGCCCTGGCTGATTCACAAAAAAACAAACTGCCCTGTCGTTGTTGATCCAAAACGCGTGCGAGCAGTTGAGACGCTATTAGAGCAAGAGCGATGTGATGTCATCATTAGTGATGATGGTTTACAGCATTATGCCCTGCAACGCGATATTGAAATTGTCATGATCAATCATGATCATGGTTTTGGTAATGCTTTTTTACTCCCTGCCGGTCCCTTAAGAGAACCGCAATCACGTTTGCAATCCGTTGATTTTGTATTGCATAAAACCAATCGTGCAAATGAATCTTATGGCGTTGAAGTAACGCTTGATTCTTTATACCAGTTGCGCTCTAATGAACAACAATTAATGACAGATTGGCGTGGTGTGCGAGTACATGCAGTGGCCGGTATTGCTTTTCCACAGCAGTTTTTTGAGCAATTAACCAAATTTGGTATGAAGGTAATCCCCCATCAATTTCCAGATCATCATGCCTATGTTGCCGGTGATTTTGAATTTGGTGATGATAATCCAGTCATTATGACTGAAAAAGATGCGATTAAGTGTCGAGCTTTCGCGTGTGATCATTGGTATGTACTAGCCATAAATGCGCGTTTACCAGCCTTGGCACTTGAAGGATTAAAATCTCGTTTAGCAAGGATGTATCATGAACAATGATCAAAAGAATGCTGCTCCAATTTTTGTTGCCCATCGAGGCGCCAGTGCGTATGCACCAGAAAATACCATTGCTGCTTTCAAATTAGCACATGAAATGCAAATGCAATGGATAGAATGTGATGTAATGATGCTGGATGATGGAGCGTTAATCATCCACCATGACGATACTTTAGATCGCACCACCAATGGCTGTGGCGCAGTTGCAGCGCAGAATTTAGAAAAAATTAAAGCCCTTGATGCAGGCTTTTGGTTTAACCAGCAATTTACCGGTGAAAGCATTCCTACGCTGCAAGAGTCTTTGGATGTAATGGAAGCCGCAAACTTGCGTGCTATTTTTGAGTTGAAAGATAACGGCTCGGATCACGAACGCTTTATAAGCACTGTGAGTAGCGTCATATTAGCGCATTGGGAGCGACAAGGACACACCCCAATTGTGTTCAGTGAAACAAAAGAACTTTTAAAAAATCTTAAAGCAAAAATGCCAGGTCGAGATATTATTACGGGCGTTGTCATGAATGATTGGCATGAAAATGAAATTAAGCACTTACAATCCGATGGCATTAATATTGCGTGTATTAATCATGAAGTGTTGAATCAAGAAAGAGTGCATCGGCTACAGGATGCTGGTTTTGAAATTGCAAGTTTCACGGTCAACGATGCTGTGATTGCGGCAACGTTCATTGATTATGGGGTGCGCTATATTATTACCGACTATCCGGATTTAATGCAATCACAAACGTTTTATCATGAATTAGCGAATGATAATTGAAATGTATGATTTAGCAATCATCGGTGGTGGTATTAATGGAACAGGGATTGCCGTAGATGCTGCAACACGAGGTTTAAAGGTTTTTTTGTGTGAGCAGAATGACTTGGCATCAGGCACTTCGTCGCGTTCGAGTAAACTGATCCATGGTGGTTTGCGTTACTTAGAACATTTTGATTTTTTATTAGTAAGAAAAGCATTACATGAGCGAGAAATTCTATATCGTAAAGCGCCCCATTTAATTAAACCGATGCGCTTTGCTATCCCTTGTGTTAAAGGGTCACGCCCTGCCTGGATGGTGCGTATAGGACTGGGACTATATGATCATCTTTATCATTCTAAGGTGTTTAAAAAATCAGTATCTATTAATACCAAAAACAATAAGTGTTTTATACCGTTAAAGGAAAGTTACACAAATGGATTTATGTATTCTGATGCTTGGGTAGATGATGCACGCTTGGTGATTGCTAATGCTTTAGCCGCACGAGATGCAGATGCTAAGATTGTGGTAAACACACGTTTTCTTGGTGCTAAGCGGGGTGAGCAACATTGGCATATTGAATTAGAAAGTTCAGATAAGAAACCTATGATGATAGAAGCCAAGGCCATCGTTAATGCTAGCGGACCGTGGCTAGATAGCTTATTAGATGAGAAATTGCATTATGCACGAGCTAGTAAATTACAATTAGTGCGAGGTTCTCACATCGTATGTCGAAAATTTTATGACGGTAATCACGCTTATTTATTACAACATGATGATGGTCGAGTTGTATTCGTTATGCCTTACTATAACGACTTTAATTTGATAGGCACGACCGAAGTATTGCATGAACAAACACCTGAAAAAGTAAGCATATCAGTAGAAGAAGAAGTTTATTTATTAGATCTTGTTAACCACTATTTTAAACAAACAATTTCAACAAAGGATATTGTCCATCGCTATGCCGGTGTTAGGCCATTATTAGCGAGTAAAACGGGTAGTGTCTCAACCACCTCTCGCGATTATCAATTTGAAATGGATGTTAAAGATAATTTGCCGCTGCTTAATATACTGGGCGGCAAGGTGACCACGTATCGTAAATTATCACAGCAGGCCGTCGATAAGTTAAAACCCTATTTACCGGAGATGCTGTCTTGCCAAACGGCTGATTCTTTATTGCCAGGTGCGGTTACTGCAGCTGAGTATGATGAGTATTGCCAACAATTTACAGAACAATTTTTATGGTTAGATAAGGCTTTATGTCAGCGCTATTTATCGACTTATGGTCAAATGGCCCATCTTTTTTTGCAAGGCTGTGAAAATTACGCACAACTAGGCCAGGATTTTGGACATGGTTTATACCAAGTGGAAGTGGATTATTTAATGCAACACGAGTGGGCACAGCAGATTGATGATATCCTCTGGCGCAGAACCAAACTCGGGCTATACTTTAGCTTCGCCCAGGCAGAGCACCTAAGGGCTTATGTCCAATCTAATCTGTGATATCATACACGTTCCAAAATTAGAGGAAACTGAATAATGGTAATTTTAGAAACAAATTATGGTCTGATTAAATTATCCCTAGATTTTAAAAATGCGCCGAATACGGCAGCAAATTTCAAACACTATGTTGACGATGGTTTTTACGATGGCACCATCTTTCATCGCATCATTGATGGATTCATGATTCAAGGTGGAGGTTTTACGCCTGGCATGGAGCAAAAATCCACGAATTCTCCTATTGAGAATGAAGCGAACAATGGTTTAAAAAATATGAAAGGCACGGTTGCCATGGCGCGTACCAATGATCCTCATTCAGCCTCATCACAGTTTTTTATTAATGTGGCCGATAATGAATTCCTCAACTTTCGTGCTGAAAATAATGAAGGCTGGGGTTACTGCGTTTTTGCAAAAGTGATTGGTGGCATGGACGTAGTTGATAACATTAAAAATGTAGCAACGACGGTGAAAGCGGGCCATGGTGACGTGCCAGAAGAAGACGTTGTGATTACTAAAGCGACCTATGTTGATGATTTAGAGTAAAGGAGTTGTCATGACTCAAGCGAAAATATTGGTGGGAATCATCATGGGTTCCAAAAGCGACTGGGACACCATGCAGCATGTGGCGGTGATTCTTGATGAATTGAGTATTAGTCATGAGTGTAAGGTTGTGTCTGCACATCGCACGCCGGATCGCATGTTTGAATATGCGGAAAATGCAGCGGCTCGTGGTTTAGAAGTCATTATCGCCGGGGCTGGTGGTGCGGCTCACTTACCTGGGATGGTCGCGGCAAAAACTTCATTGCCTGTGATAGGCGTACCGGTTAAATCAAAAACGCTTAACGGTGTTGACTCATTACTATCAATCGTACAAATGCCGGGAGGCGTGCCTGTGGCAACAATGGCTATCGGCAAAGCTGGTGCAACCAATGCGGCTTTATTTACAGCCTCAATTTTAGCGAACAAATATCCTAACGTCCGTGATACTTTGCTGCAATATCGTTTAGAACAAACACAAAGGGTATTAGACGCTGACGATCCTAGTGCAGCGTCATGACAAGAATTGGTGTTTTAGGTGCTGGTCAATTAGCAAAAATGTTGAGTGTGGCGGCTTATCCCTTAGGACTGTCGACAGTATGTTATGATCCAACGCCAGATGCTTGTGCAAAACAAGTAGCGAATGTAATAACTGCTGATTATCTTAATCAAGACACGTTAAAAGACTTTGCAAGTAAGGTTGATGTAATTACTTTTGAAACAGAGAATATTACTGCAGAAATTTTTTCAATTCTAGCTGATTGCGATAAATTTTACCCTAGCAAAAATGCCTTACTAATAGCTCAAGATCGCTTATTGGAAAAACAATGTTTAAATCAATTAGGGATCCCAACCGCACCTTTTACTGATATTAATAGTTTAGAATCACTTCATGCTGCTGTGACTGAGTTTGGCATGCCATGTATCTTGAAAACCCGCAGGGGAGGGTATGATGGCAAAGGGCAAGCTGTGATCCATTTGCAAGACGATATTGCTTTAGCGTGGGAACAATTAGGAAACCGCCCACTAATTTTAGAGGGCTTTGTGCCCTTTAATACTGAAGTGTCTATGCTTGCTGTTCGTGGTAGCAATGGTGATATTAAAACGTATCCTTTGGTAGAAAATATTCACAAAGAAGGTATTTTGCGAGAATCCTATGCACCCTTTGAAAACCACCATTTAGAAAAGCTAGCCATCAAGAATATGCACAAATTATTAAAGCATTTGGATTATGTGGGTGTACTTGCCATTGAATTTTTCGTTACAAAAAATCAATTAATCGCGAATGAAATTGCACCGCGTGTTCATAATACAGGGCACTGGACTATTGAAGGTGCTGTAACGAGTCAATTTGAAAATCATATGCGCGCGATTGCTGGTTTTCCAGTAGGCGATTGCTCGGTGCGTGGCTATAGTTGCATGGTTAATATGATTAGCGAAGAAGTGGCAGCTTCAGAGGTGCTGCAAATGGCTGGGGCACATTATCACAGTTATGGGAAGACAGCGCGAGCGAACCGCAAGCTTGGGCATATTACCTTGTGTCATGATAACAAAACGCAATTGAATTTAATGCGAAAGCAAATCCGGCAACTGATTAGTTAGTAGAGGTGGTATTCAACCATAGTATCTGAGCCACCACTGCAGCTTTTTTTGATCGTATATCCATTTTGCGTTAATTGATTTTCTAATTGGCTGCATAATGCAGCTGGTGGTTTTGATATGGTGATGTAATAATGATCAAAAGAGTGATCGCCTTGATGATTCGTTGTAAAGCTGATCGAACCGCAAATTGTTCCTCTGTTTCCACAGCTACTTTTTGAAACAGGCCAGGGTGTTTGAACATCCTCTGCCGAGACAAATCCAAGTCTGTATAAGTCTGGGCTACTCCATTGTTGACCTGAGTTTGTATAGCCATTGCTTGTCATAGCTTGTCCTGGTTGTACAACTCGGATGTAGCGAGAAAAACCTTGGCTAAAGTTACCTACCCTTGTGACAGCTTGCGTAACTTGCGCAGAATAGTTTTCAGTCTTGAAAAAGCGCCCAACAGTAATGAGAATGGCTGCCACCACGGCTAACCACAGTAGCAATTCGATGAGGCTAACGCCTGATTGTCTCGATTTCATGTTCATGAATTAATCCTAGCGGATTAGGACATTGCAAGCAAGCTTGAATTCTGGTTCCTAGAGTCCAGAAATGCTATACTCTTCAAACTATTGCAAGTGGAGAAAGTGCCATCATGACCTATAAACATGTCCAAATACCGACTCAGGGTGAAAAAATTACAGCCAATGCCGATCAATCTCTCAATGTACCTAATCAACCGATTATACCTTTCATTGAAGGGGATGGAATTGGCTCAGATATAACACCGGTGATGAAAAAAGTGGTAGATGCTGCTATTGAAAAAGCATACGCTGGTGATAAATCCATTGCTTGGATGGAAATTTATACCGGTGAAAAATCAGTTAATGTTTATGGTGAAAACCAATGGCTGCCACAAGAAACATTATTAGCCATCGAAGAGTTTAAAGTGGCTATCAAAGGACCTTTGACCACGCCAGTGGGTGGTGGTATTCGCTCACTTAATGTGGCGCTACGTCAAAACTTAGATTTGTACGTTTGTTTGCGCCCCGTGCGTTATTATGCCGGCACGCCAAGTCCGCTCAAAGAGCCTGAAAAAACCAATATGGTAATTTTCCGTGAAAACTCAGAAGATATTTATGCTGGCATTGAATGGCAAGCTGGCACAACAGAAGCTGATAAAGTGATTAACTTTTTACAAGACACCATGGGTGTGACTAAAATTCGTTTCCCTAATGAATGCGGTATTGGCGTGAAGCCTGTTTCTAAAGAAGGGACGTATCGTTTAGTGAGCCGTGCTCTGCAATATGCCATCGACAATGATCGTGAATCTGTGACCTTAGTTCACAAAGGTAATATCATGAAATTCACTGAAGGTGCATTCAAAGATTGGGGCTATGAAGTGGCTCGGGAAAACTTTGACGCACAACTTTATGATGGTGGCCCCTGGCAAGTAATGAAAAACCCAAAAACGGGTAAAGATATCATTATTAAAGATGTTATCGCTGATGCTTTCTTACAACAAATCTTACTGCGTCCAGCAGAATACGATGTGATTGCAACCTTGAACTTGAATGGTGATTATGTTTCTGATGCCTTAGCTGCACAAGTGGGTGGTATTGGTATAGCACCTGGCGCTAACATTGGTGATAATTGTGCTTTATTTGAAGCTACTCATGGCACCGCGCCAAAGTACGCAGGCCAAGATAAAGTAAACCCAGGCTCATTGATTTTATCGGCAGAAATGATGCTACGTCATTTAGGCTGGGTTGAAGCGGCAGATTTAATTGTTAAAGGTATGGAAGGCGCCATTGCGGCGAAGACAGTTACTTATGACTTTGAACGCTTGATGGGTGGTGCAACCTTACTAAAATGCTCTGAGTTTGGTGATGCTGTGATAGCTAAAATGTAGTTCTACTATATACAGTGCGGCGGTTTCGGTAAGCCTGCAATTTTACACCCTTGTTTTACAGGTCCCTCAGGAAATAACCTATAAAGGTAAAGACTGTTCGCCTTTTCTTGTGAAAGGACTTGTTGCAATTGCTTGACAAAGATCCGCATAACAGGTGTGTGTTGGTATTCTTGGTAAAAGTTTCTTAAAAAGCAGATCACTTGCCAATGTTCTTCTGTGAGTGCAATGTTTTCTTCATTGGCAATCTCGATGGCGACTTCTTTTGACCAAGTTGTCCAGTCTTTTAAGTAACCATCTTCATTTTTGTCAATGTTAGTCATGGTTACCAACTGATGACTTGTTTATGAGTTAAGGTGAGATCCACCAAGTCTTCATAATCTATTTGTTTGAAGCTTGGATGTAAGCGTTGTGATAGAGCACGAGCACTAACGTCGGCTTTTAGCACCAAGCAATCATTACATTTTTTTGAGAGCGTTATTGCACTTTCACTTTCATTGAGAGCAGCATATACGCCATCTTCTAGTAACACTAATGTGTGCGAAGTGTTAATTAGTTCTAATTGACGATTGTGTGGTGACTGTAGTGATTTGTTGATGATATGTAACATTGTCAAAACACCATGCTTGCATCTTTGTTTTCCATTAAGAGTGATAAGTCTTTTGTCTTAATGGTTTCGGTGCTAATAAAAAAATCCTCAGCGGACAAATTGTAATGCTGTAAATCTTCTTCGAGGACGAAAGGGGGAGCAATATCATAAACGTTGAGTGACTTAAGTGCTTGAGTATACGCTTTAAGAGGTAATGCTTGTGGATTTTGTGCCTTGGTTAAATGCCAAACACCATCGCCAATGAATGCAATTCTGATTTTTTGCTCCAGCGCAGCCAACAACATGGCAGCTGTTAAACCATCATCGCCACGATGGGTGCCATAGGGTGGACTCTTAATAATAAAAACGATCTCTTTCATGTGCCAAACACCAAGACACGATCCGAATCATTATACGCATTGGCTAACTCCCCAAGCCCTGTCAATTGGTAACTTGGCAGTAGGGAGTCTGCATTGACACCACGGCGCAAAGCGGAGCCGGAGCATAGTTTGAGCTCGAATCCATATTGTTGCGCCAAGGATTGCCATAGTGTGTTCATATCTGTCTCATCCTGAGGAATCTGGCTGGCTCGATTGCCATGATAGGTGCCATCGGCATAGAAAAAGACCGTGAGAATTTCATGTTGTTTGGCTAAGGCAGCTTGTGCAAAACGAAATGCGCTCAAACTGCCTTGGGTTCTTTGCGGCCCACTTAAGACCACTAAGGAAAAACGGGCAGGCACTAGTTGCGGTTACCTGAGAGTATGCTGAGAATATTCAACAGGCTGAGGAAAATATTGTAGAGTGATACATAAAGCGTTACCGTTGCCATGATGTAATTGGTTTCGCCGCCATGAATGATTGAGCTTGTTTGATACAAGATAATACCAGAAGACAAAATCATGAATGCTGCGGAAACAACTAACAGCAATAGTGGTATTGGGAAAAAGAGCCCGATGATGCTTGCTATAAAAGCAACGATGATGCCCACGAATAAAAAGCTGCGCATGTAGCTAAAATCTTTGCGAGTCGTCAAGGCATAGGCAGACAAAGCAAAAAAGATTACCCCGGTACCACCAAGCGCCGTCATGACGAGTTGGCTGCCATTGCTGAGGTGGTGGATATAGAAATTGAGAATAGGCCCAAGTGTGTAGCCCATAAATCCAGTCAATGCAAAGATACACACCAATCCCCAACCGCTATTGCGTGTCATGTTGGTTGCGAATAATAAACCAAAATAACCCACGAGCACCAAGATCGGGCTCATTGGCGCTGCATTGGTAAACATTGCAATGCCCGCCATTAAGGCGCTGGTGAGTAAGGTTAAGGCTAATAAGAAGTAAGTATTTCGCAATACGGCATTACTCGCGATGGCGGATTGGCTAGTACTTTTGATAGAAATGTCTCGTTGTTGCATGTTTGTCGCTCCCATGGATAATTAATTAGTCATTAATATATGTTTCTAAAGGAAATTTTTCAAGTGTATTAGGAAATTTCTCTTTAATATTAATAAAAGATGCTGTACGATAACGTTTGCAGGATGGGAGAATTTTACCCCAAACTAGCAGTTAGGGACGAAGAATTGCTGGCTCTAAGGACAGACCAAAGGTCAGGGCATGTCGCAGAAAGTCTGGGCGTAGTGTTTTAGACAGCATTGCGAACACTAAATAGACATAATCTGTGTAAACCTTGAAAGTGTTAAGTGCAAACAGTGACACACTAGGGAAAGAGAGGGTAGTTTCTAACAGTATTTACTGCTAACGCATTGTTTTTACTAGCTTTTTAAGAACGCTACCGATATAATCCCAATCCCTATTAACTAAAGAGTGGAGAGGTGGCTGAGTGGTCGAAAGCGACGGTCTTGAAAACCGTTGAGGGGTCTCCCCCTCCCAGGGTTCGAATCCCTGCCTCTCCGCCAATGATAAAATGGAGTGTTTATCTTGATTAAAGTTTTGCTTGTAGATGATCATGGCTTGGTTCGTCATGGTATAAAAAAACTGCTGGAAGATGAGCAAGGCATCAAAGTTGTTGCTGAAGCTGAAAGTGGTGAAGAGGCGCTCAAGGTCGCACGGCAAATAAAACCCCATGTGGTGCTCATGGATGTGAACATGCCTGGTATAGGCGGCTTAGAAGCGACACGTAAATTAGCACGTACTATCCCGGGGCTAAAAGTCTTAGCCGTCACCGCAATGTCTGAAGATCCCTTTCCGTCACGCTTATTGCAAGCGGGTGCGGCGGGTTTTCTGACGAAAGGTGCAGATGCGCAAGAAATGGTGGATGCCATTAAAAGTGTTTATTCCGGTCAACGTTATATTAGTCCTAGCATTGCTCAGAACATGGCGCTTAAAAGTCTTAATGAGCAAGATGAATCACCTTTTGATGTTTTGTCAGAGCGTGAATTGCAAGTGACTATTATGATTTGCAATAAACAAAAAGTATCAGTAATTGCTGAGAAACTTTGTTTAAGCAGTAAGACCGTCAACAGTTACCGTTATCGGATTTTTGAAAAATTATCCATTAACAGCGATGTTGAATTAACACATTTAGCATTGCGCTACGGTATTTTAGATACGGCGGGCTTGTTAACGGATTGATGGTGCTTACGATTGGTAAGGATGACGAATAATGATGGCAGTGGTAACACTCGTAGCCAGTAGCTGCCTGCGTTTTTTGATATACATGAGATGACAGATCCCACCACCTTTGATGCTAAACAATTTCTGCGAAGTTGTTCTACTTGCCCTGGTGTTTATTGTATGTATGATAGCGCCGGTGTAATTTTGTACGTGGGTAAAGCCAAAAATTTAAAGAACCGCCTCAGTAGTTATTTTCAAAAGAATGTAGACAGCGCTAAAACAAGGGCACTCGTGAGTCATATCGATCAAATCGAAGTAACAATCGCCCAGAGTGAAAACGATGCATTATTATTGGAAAATAATTTAATTAAATCTTTGCGGCCACGTTATAATGTTCTGTTTCGGGATGATAAGAGTTACCCCTATCTTTACTTATCGAAAGATCCTCATTACCCGCGCATGGGTTTTTATCGTGGTACGGTGCATAATAAATCTGGCGAATATTTTGGGCCTTATACCAGTGCTCATAGCGCCAGAGAAAGTTTAAACTTACTGCAAAAAATATTTAAATTACGATCTTGCGATGATGTGTTTTTTAAAAATCGTTCTAGGCCTTGTTTGCAATACCAAATCAAGCGCTGCACAGCGCCTTGCGTTAATGCTATTTCACCAGATGATTATCAAAGTGATGTGCGGCATGCGCGCATGTTTTTGCAAGGAAAAAACAATGCGGTGATTAATGAGCTGATCAAGCAAATGGATTTAGCGTCGCAACAATTAAATTATGAACAAGCGGCTGGGTTGCGCGATCAAATCGCTTTAATGCGAAAAATATCACAGCAACAATGTGTGATGACTACCGCAAGAGGTGATGCGGATATTATTGGCTTAGCCACGAATCATGCTGTGTGCTTAGTGCTAATGTTTATGCGTCACGGCGAAATTATTGGAAGCAAACGTTATTTCCCTAAAGTACCTGCTGACTATAAATCAGAAGAAGTTATTGCTGAATTTATTTCACAGCATTATTTGTCTGAACAAGGGCAGGCGCAAATTCCTCATGAAATTATTTTACCTTGCTCCATTGCTGACAGTGAATGGCTCAGTGAGGGCTTAAGCCAACAGGCAGCGCACAAGGTAAAAATACTATCACGTGTGCAACAAAAAAAACAACAGTGGCTAGACATGGCAAGGCAAACGGCAGAGCAAGCCTTGCTGCGCTATTTGAGTGATAAGTCCAACACGTTGCAACGTTTAGAAAATTTAACCGATGTCTTGCAATTGCCACAACGACCTAACCGAATTGAATGTTTTGATATCAGTCATACTATGGGTGAAGCAACGGTTGCATCCTGTGTGGTGTTTGATGCTAACGGCCCTGCGAAAAGTGAATATCGACGTTTTAATATTAAAAACATTCAAGCTGGCGATGATTACGCTGCCATGTATCAAGCCTTATCACGTCGTTATAGTAAAGTTAAAAAGGAAGAAGGCAAAATTCCTGATATCCTTTTGATAGATGGTGGTAAAGGACAAATTTCGCAAGCAGAACAAGTATTACAAGAGTTACAGTTAACAGAAATTCAAATTTTGGGAATAGCGAAGGGGCCTTCACGCAAACCAGGTTTGGAGCAATTGTATGTTGAAAGCAAGGGGCACTCTTTTTCCTTAGCCCCAGATTCCCCCGCTTTACACTTGTTACAATTTGTGCGCGATGAAGCTCATCGATTCGCTATCACGGGTCATAGGGCGCGGCGTGGTAAAGCTCGAAAAATTTCTAGTTTAGAGAGCATTCCTGGCGTCGGAGCCAAGCGCCGTCGTGAATTACTCAGGCAATTTGGCGGTTTACAGGAATTAAAACGCGCTAGCATTGAAGATATTGCCAAGGTACCAAGCATTTCAAAAGCCTTAGCCAAGAAAATTTATTTAGCCTTACATGATTAGTTCAATTACGTGATATTCGAGCATTTCTATTCGTTAGTCTCTAGGATTGTGCTTTGCGGAGGATTTCGTTACACTCGTCCTATGGCAATGGCTCGGAATTTGGCAGTATGAATTTTCCTACATTATTAACGTTGACGCGTATTCTTTTGATCCCAATTTTTATTGTTATGTTTTATTTGCCGGTTTCCTGGGCCTATATTGTGACGGCCGCTGTGTTTTGTATTGCAGCCATTACAGACTGGCTTGATGGGTATTTAGCGCGTTCTTGGTCACAAACCTCACAGCTGGGTGCTTTTCTTGATCCCGTCGCGGATAAATTAGTCATTGTAATTGCGTTAGTATTGTTAGTGGCAGAGTATCATTACTCCTACCTAGCAGTGCCTGCCGCTGTGATTATTGGGCGTGAAATTGTCGTATCGGCGTTGCGTGAGTGGATGGCAGAGCTGGGGAAACGCACCAGTGTTGCGGTGAGTCATGTCGGAAAGTTTAAAACAGCCGTTCAAATGATTGCCGTTATATTGATGCTAGTAGGGCGTGGTGCTGATGGCATGATCTTTAATTTATCAGCCATTTTAGGCATTATTATGCTTTATGTTGCTGCCATATTAACCCTTTGGTCAATGATTATGTATCTTCAAGCAGCTTGGGGAGAATTCCGCGCTCGCGCCTAAAAGCACTCAGGACAAAATCATAGACTGAGCTTGACATGCATCGGCTGTTCGCTACAATACACGGCCATGCAGCGGGAATAGCTCAGTTGGTAGAGCACAACCTTGCCAAGGTTGGGGTCGCGAGTTCGAGTCTCGTTTCCCGCTCCATATCTTTAGATTTTATGCACTTATTGAAAGGCTTATGCCAAAGTTCACTAAAGTCTAAAGAACATCTGCCTTTAAATGGCTGGGTGGCAGAGTGGTTATGCAGCGGCCTGCAAAGCCGCGTACGCCGGTTCGATTCCGGCCTCAGCCTCCAATAATATTGCGTTGCCCGGGTGGCGAAATTGGTAGACGCAAGGGACTTAAAATCCCTCGGGAGTTAATCCCGTGCCAGTTCGAGTCTGGCCCCGGGCACCATGAAATCATAGTGAAATCAAGGTATTACCCTTAAATTGACAAGCCGCCTCTTCTGGTTAAAATTTGCAAAAAGCAAAAAAAAAAGCAAAACTCTGAGGGCATTGGCGCTATAGGATAAATATTAAGCATTACAATCTGGTTGGCTAGTGACCAGTTGAGAGGGGGAGTTATTAATCAATGATTAGATCAGCTAGAGCATGAGTCCATTTAATATTATGTCCTTTTTGATACTCGTTAGTCATTTTTGGATTAGTGTGACCAGCAAGTGCTTGGGGATCTATTCCCGCATCTTTATAGAGTGCAATACCGAGAGAACGTATTTCATGAAAGGTAGGTCTATTTTTTGGATCAAGCTCGCTAAATAAACCTGTTTTGTCTCTGAGCATAGAAAAAGCTCTTGATATATAATCTGACGTAAGTTGTGTGTAATGTTCTTTTTCTTTAGCACCTTTTTTTGAAGACATTCTTTTTAGAACCCTATGGACAAGGAAGGGGGAGTCAATAGCATCATTACAACGATTTATTACTTTCATTAACTGGTTACCGATTTCAATTTTTAAGTAAGCGGATGAACTATGTTTTTTTGTTTTTTCCTGAATGACATATAAGTACTTACTCTCTATGTCACTTGTTGAATCAGACCTGATGTTGCATATTCCATTCTTTTCGCCAAGCCATTCCAGTCTTTTCCGCCAATAGATTCCAGTAAATACCGCCCATCCATTCCAGTGTTATTCGCCAACGCGATCATGAATCACGTATAGTACAAAATTATGTGGGTATGGGCTAATGTCATTGGGTTGGGCAGGGCTTTAATGACATCATTTATTTGACATGTACAACTAAAGTGATACACTTAAATATGAAACACCAAGATGAATACATTGCTTATGAAGGTGAGTGCTTAGCGATAGAGTGGTATTTAGATACTAACTACCATAGTGATGCGCTTGAATATTATGAGTCTTTATCCGATGATGCTCGCATTAAGCTCTTGAAACTTTTTAAGCGAATGGGTGATGCCGGTGAGATTAAGGATAAAACGAAGTTTCGGAATGAGGGCGATAAGATATATGCCTTTAAACCGCAACCAGATCGATTTTTATGTTTTTTTTATGAAGGCGGTAAGATTATCGTGACAAACGCATTTAAAAAGAAACAACAAAAATTGCCAAAAAATGAGAAGGAAAGGGCAGTGAAAAGGCGTGTTGATTACATGAAACGAGTAAAAGCAGGTAAGTATTATGGCAAATAAATCACAATCAACATTTGAACGAGAAATGAAAAAAGCGTCATTTCGGAAAAAATTCGAGAAAAAGTACAAGGAATTTTTAATTTCTGAACTTGTTCTTGCAATGATGGAAAACGATCAGAAATCTGTTAGGGCTTTGGCGAAGGAGGTTGGATTATCGCCAACGGTTATACAAAAGCTTCGCTCAGGAAAACAGACGGATATCAAACTCAGCAATTTTATTAATATCTCCCATGCATGTGGCTATGAGGTTGTCTTAGAAAAAGGCGATAGCCATATATATCTTTAGTTGTGTGATTCATAGAGATCCTTTCAATTTGCGTAGCTGCATTTCTTGGTAGTAGTTAGCAAGCTGGATGTGTTCTTTAAATTGATCGTATTGCTCGCAAACTTCTTCTTGTAGCGGTGTTTTTTCTACTAACTCCGAGTCTACTTGAGAAGGTGTTTTTCCTTTTAAGGCTCCATGTGGACGTTGCCAATTATAATAGAATTGCCAACAGGCAAGTTCTTCACGTAAAGTATCAAAACAGCTTAAATCTACAGT
>JAJFKI010000013.1 GCA_021773295.1 Gammaproteobacteria bacterium
GTCGCCCTGGGGGCTCCTGTGCTTGATTTGGGGGTAACCCTGACGCCAAGCACAGGACTGTATTGTGTTGCATACCTTATTCTTTCGTCGCTTTATAAACTCACTACTCTTCTCTAGAATGTGCTAATGATATGCTTTGGCTTGGCGTTGGCTTGTCGGCTTCTTGCCTTATGCCAGCTTCGCTTAAGGAGGAGTCTTGAGAACTTGCGGCTGGGCTGACGGGTGTTTGCCACATGCCAGTTGAGCTTGTGTTTTTTCTTGGGCTTTCGGCTGTGATACGTTTTGCAATACTGCGTTGGATGACTTTTAATTCGTAATAGGTGTTACAGATTTCTAGGAATTTTGCGTAATAGTGCACATAGTAATCTTGCAGTGCTTCTTCTGTTTTATCCGAAATAATTTTTGTGCTTTTGTAGGTTTCAATGTCTGATTCTCGAATGGGATAGATTGAAAATTGTATTTTTAATTCGAGATCTG
Source organism: Gammaproteobacteria bacterium (assembly GCA_021773295.1). GTDB lineage: Bacteria > Pseudomonadota > Gammaproteobacteria > UBA1113 > UBA1113 > JAJFKI01. The sequence goes on from JAJFKI010000013.1 coordinate 478, forward strand.
CTTCTAACCCCCGGATATCATCTCTTAAATGTAGTAATTGGATCAACATTTCTTCTAAGTTTTTTTCCAATTCTGTAACGCGAGTTTTTAGCTCGGCAGAATGCTCTTGGTGTAGTGCTTGTGCTTTTGCAACGACCTCAGCTAATAACGCTGATGTTTCAACAGCGACAACACTTTCAAAGCGATGACAAGCAATACGAAACTCGTTATAGTAATCCCAACATAAAGCTAAGAGTACGGGTGGTTTCTTGCCTAAATACTCTTTAGCAAACTCAGCATCATAGCAGTTAGGTTTCTTGGCACTGTTTCCTGTAACCTTTGGATGGCTATTATAAAGATAATGTGCGGTTTTTGTGATTCGTTCTAAACATGAAATCTCTTTATACACGTCAGCAAACTCATGGCTAGCATGTGCGTCACGACAATTTTCGACTTGGAATTGCACTTGAGTGATTAATGCTTTCGCATTTTTAAACATCAATCCATTTAGTTGAGACAGTACGCTTACAGGTTTTGTGTTTGAACGGAAAAATTCTTCTTCGGCAACAAGTTTGGCGCAGCTGAGTGCTTCAAATCTTACTGCTGTGGCCTGGGGCCCTGTGGCAGCAGTATAAACGTTACTTGTGGATGATGATGGAGAGGCTGTTAACGCGGATGCAAATATTAATTGTTGTTGCAAGCTGCGAAAAAAAGCATCTAAATGGTTTACCATTGGATTTAAGCGTTTTAGTTCATCCCAAAACATGTTTAAGTCTTCTTTTATTAACGTCTCGCTGCTTAAGTTTTCAGACATTGTTTTTAGTGACACAAGCATTCTTTTAAGTGTTTTTATTTCAGACTGCTCATTCATATCTTGTAAAATAATGATTTCTGACGATACTCTGCTGCGACGCACACTGCTCCTTGATGACGATGCAGCCTTGGTTTCACTACTCGACCGCTCTCTTGAGGAGCTGCCGCCCCGTTTGCGTGAATAAAAAACTTTTGAAAGGCTGCTGCTAGACTCAGACATTGTTCGACTCATGCTGCCGCTAATACTCGTTTCATGATTTAATTTTTTTATCTTGAGGCGTGCTGCTTTCATTTGGTGCATAGCACGCTCTCTGGATAACACGTCATATAATAAATCAAAATAATCATTTAATATCATTCTTAATTGTGATTGATAAGTATATTCCTCAATGAAACTGCTTTTATATAATTCTTGAAGTGCAGCCAAACGATTTGGCAAGCTACTAATAATATGATTGATGATTTTTTGATGATACTCGAGATCTCTCTTAATTAAATTTTCTAAGATGGCTAATGCTATATTAGAATTACTTTGACTGCTTTTAATAAAGCTTTTGGCATATTCTAATTGTTTCGGTAGAAATCCCAATGTTTGTAGAAGCTCCCAAGTACTCAGTATACTATTATCATTTCCGAATTCAGAACCGTATTTATTCTTGATATATAAAGGTGGCAAGCTGATTTTACGCGTTGTTTCTATTAATTTGTTTACATTTTTGCCTTTTGGCACCACTAAAAATGATTCGCTTGTATCTTCGGAGTCTTCTAAACCAGTATAATCTGTTGCTGATACTAACAAGTCTCCAACACCTTCTTTCATAGCGCCCGTTATGCCAATTTTTGCAAGACAAATATAGAGGTACAACTGTTTTTTAACCATCAGGGCGCCTGCAGCTTCAGCAGAGCTGCTGCTTGCAGCTGCGCCGCCACTAACAGGCGTAGGAGGAGCCATTTCAATGAGGTTTATCGTGGGGATTTCTAACGCTTTCGCGAATGTTTGTAAGCGATCAGCACGCGCTTCTCTGCGCTGTCTTAGCTGTTCTGCAAACGATAATGGACTGAGTCGTAATTTATAGAACAATAAAAATTCTTCTTTTGTAATGACCGCATTATTCAGCCATGCTTTTTTCAGAAAATCTTGGATTAGCTCAAGATAATTAGGATGCTCTTTTTCTAAATCTGGCCCATTGCCTTCTTTTATGGAACGCGAAAAAATAGAAAACATGTTATACAAAGAATCTTTATCCAAGTCACTCTCTTCTATATTAATTGCACTTATTTTTCTATGTAATGACGTTATGGCGCAAACTTCTTCATGAGAAAAACAATTAATAACTTGCTTTACTTGGGAAGCAACAAAAATTAATTCTTCTTTTTCATTGTTAATTTCCGGGGAATTTTTCGCACAAAATAAGCCATTCTTATCCTTTATTTCTGACGCTACTGCTAACCCATAGATAAATGTCGAAAAAAGTGTAATACAGTCTAGCAATACCGCTTTTATTAACTTTTCCCCGGATAACCCTTCTTCTTTACGAACAGAATAAAAGTTTTTATAGACGTATTCTTTCAAAACAAAAGATACAGTGGTTTTTTGATTGGCTGCAATAAAAGAAGTGTATAAGGGCATTAATTCTCTATTGTCTCTTACATCTTTTACTTGTAGATAAAGCACACGTTCTTTTCCTTCAAAAGGATTTGAATCATTTTGTTTATAATTAGCTAATGCTAAAAATGCTAATAGGATTCTTGCTAATGCATGATCCTGCGCCCTTATATAGTCGGCGCAAGGCGTTTTAGCATAATGGGCCAGTAGTTTTATTAAGAGACGGTTCAATGCGTTCATAGCTACTGTTAGATCGTTATAATGGGTATAGACTCCCTTTATAAGTTCACATGCTTTACTATTAATAACATCTCTATGTGATTTTAAGTAAGCCGCTTGTTCAGCTGTCAACTCGTCTTTGCTTGCGATTAACTCGAGAATAAACGCTTGTGGTAGTTTTTTTGCAGATGATGTTCCATTCCCGTCATCGGAACTACTACTCGGTTCACTGTTTGATGAAGTATTGTTTTCTATTTCTTCAGCGGCCATTATTATTACTCCCTGTAATCATTTTGTTGTGCTTATTAAAACAGATTTTTTAGCTTTGCGCTACACACATTGTACTTTAAAATGCTAACCATGCAAGGGCGGTTCACCAACCGCCCTTGCATGATTAGCGCTTTTTCATCCTTCACACAGTATGCATGCTTGCGGCCATGGAGGGTGTGCGCGTAGCACTTGTTATGGGTTCACTGGGAGAATGAAAGAAATGTTGGGTGCTATCAGCTGTTACTCCTTGTGATTGCACCTGATTCAGATTCTGGCGTCTTGCAACGCTTTGCTCTTCCAAATACTGCAATTCGGTTTGCAAATCGCTTAAATCATTTTCTCTTTGTTGTTGTTTTTTCATGATGCTTTTTTCTCGATCTGCTAATCCACCAATGCCTGCAGGGAAACTTTCAACCTGCTGTTTGAGTGCTCTATCAATGTCAGCATCAAACATCATGGATGATGAGGTTTGCGCTAAATGTTTCTTGACAACACTGAACATTGAGCGATTCTCACAGCAAATCTTTCTTAAGTCATGATACATTTTCATGAAGTCGTCCACCGTGCTCATGCTTTCAATATCATAACCCCCATTAGACAAGCCTTGGGCCAGTCGCATGAAGCGATTTTCCTTGACATGCGATGATGACATGTAAAACTTATTGAGTGCTTCATGTTGCAAATAGTGGCTCACTGCCTCAACCGCAGCACGTAAGACTTGTTGTGCGACTGCTTTATTGATCGAAAACAATACTCTCAAGCTATACTCTCTTTTTGTGGCCCCACTGGCAGAGCCTGTTAGCTCATTAACACTTAAATGAATATCATACAAGCGTTTCCCTAAGTCATCTAATTGTCGCTCGGCGCGTTTAATACGTTTTTTAATCTTGCTAATATGAGCTTCAACTTCAGTAATTTGAACCTTAACCTCTGCCAGCGCACGTGATAATTGACGCCTGTCACATTCAATTTTCGCGGCATAAGCCAATGACTTTTTCTCGCGTTGAGCGAGCACGGTCAATGCTTCTTTTAATGCCTGGTTTTGAGTGGTAAGACCAGACACGCTGTCTTTTATCCTCACAGACGCTCTAGCAAGCCTTGACATATTCCTTGCATATTGTCCGGTTATAATTTCTTGGTAAGCCTTGTTAAGCTCATTCTCTGGAATCGGCAAGGATAGGCTTTGCAAACAACGTAATACATTCTTCCTAAATGTTTCGGCACGTTGCTGATTACTGGCTAAGATTTGTGGCCCTTCTTCAGTCACTAAACCTAACTCTTTTCTTACTTGCGCGATTAACGGATGCTGGTTACGTTGCTTTAGCAGTTGATACAAATCAGTGCTTTGCTGTTGTAATACTGCTATTTGCGCCATATGATCATTTAGCAAGAACAGTGATTGATGCAACAAAGCTTGCAAAATTGACCGCATGGTTTCATCTGCCGAGTCCATGTTCTCATTCTGAGCCATTAAATCATTTAATTTTTGCTGAACACTTGCTTCTAGCGATTCAAGCTGCTGATGAATTACCTCTGCTCGCTGCATAATATGTTTAAAATACTCATCATCGATGGTGACAATTTCTTTAATATGCGCATACAATTCATCATGATGTTCTTTTAAAGCCTGATACTTATGCTCAGATACTAAAATTTGTTGTGTGAGCGTGTCTGAATTCTGTTCCAACTTACTGATCGTTGCTTGTTTTTCGTCACACAAGGCTTGTGATTGCTCTATGTCTCGCTGTTGCTTTTCCATGACGAGCGTTTGTTTTGAAATTTCTCGGCCTATGTTTTCGGAGTGATAATCCGCTTCTGCTACTTTAGCTCTCGCTATCAGCAACGCTTCTTCTGTCGCCTCTAAATCTTCATTGAGTTTTTCTAATTCCTTTTTAGCATTATTCTTTGCTGCAATTGCTGCTAACATTTTATCTTCAACTTCAGCATTTTTATATCGCATCCTTGATAATGAGAAAGTACTAAGATACGTTGCTAACAAGCTTATAGCCGTATCTTCCTTTGATTTCTCACTGTGTAATGCCAGAATGAGTTTGTTTAACATCCCCCATAAGCTTAATTCATCTGTGGTGCCAATGATCAGCGCCTTGCCCTCAAGTACTGCATAACAGGTATCATCATCTTCATTTGTGGGAACAAGTGTAATGGTATGTTGAGTAAAACTTTTTTTGCGTTGAGCAATTGAAGATGAGAGGCGAAAAAAGCCCTGTAAACTTTTCTTAGAAAAGTATTGGTTATAATGACAAGCAATCATTTTTTCGATGATATTGATAAATAGTTCGATGGGAAATTCACAGATCACACTAGTGTTGAGTGGACTTGCTTTGAAAATTTTTATGAATTGACTAAATGACTTAGCCGACATTAGCTGTCCATACAAAGGATCTTTAATTTCAATAGTTTCTGTAATCATGTTATCTGCTCCTTCTATTGGATGAATAAAAAGAACTGACATCGGTCATGATTATCTAAACATAAATAAACAAAATATGCAAGTAAAAATATATAAATTATTTATTTTATGTGTTTATAGGCTCCTCGTGACTCAAATGGAATGACAAGCCAGGTTTTAAGCGTTTGTAATGCCAGAAGTAGATGACTACCCTACTCTTTTGCCCTAGACACATACTCACCCGTACGGGTATCGACTTTGATAAGTTCGCCTTTTTGCACGAATAATGGGACTTTTACCGCGGCGCCTGTTTCTAGCTTGGCGGGTTTGGTGCCGCCGCCGGAAGTGTCACCTTTTAAACCGGGATCGGTTTCAGTGATTTTTAACACGACAAAATTGGGTGGTGCGATGCTAAGCGGTATGCCGTTCCAGAGTGTTACCGTACACATGTCTTGATCTTTTAACCAAGGGGCAGCATCGGCCATGGCAGCGTCACCTGCTTGGAATTGCTCGTAGGTGTTGGGATCCATGAAGTGCCAGTGTTCACCATCGTTATAGAGATATTGTGCCTCTACATCAAGAACATCGGCGGCTGCTATGCTTTCACCTGATTTAAAGGTTTTTTCGATCACGCGACCATTTTTTAAGTTTCTTAATTTCACGCGATTAAAGGCTTGACCTTTGCCAGGCTTGACGAATTCATTGTCGACGATGTTATAAGGATCGCCGTCTAATAACACTTTTAAACCGGCTTTGAATTCATTGGTGCTAAAGCTTGCCATAGGATTCCTTTTAATCAGATTGAAACCGCCACAGTTTAACGGATTTTTAGCCAAAATCCCATAGTGTCAATGTTTAAAGCGTTTATAGGCTATTGAGAGCTGCCACGGCTGATGGAGCCGACAGCTTCGTGTCTTTACCGTCATTATTCATACTGATGCCAAAGAAACCCGTGGAGCCTGGCGTAGAACTGCTTGCCATTGCGTTTAGTGTAGATAAGGTTTTTAACAATTCATCACTGATTAATGATCTTAGTAGATGCCGCACTTTATCATCATCGTTAGAAGCTGCCAGTATTAGCATTGTCTTATTATTACCATTGCGGAGCATCATTAGTTCATTAAACTTTGCTTGGCTTTTATCTTGCAAGTTAACACAATCTTTGGCTATTTCCTCTTTTGTTAATAGCTCATCATCAAATTGTCTCAATTTATGTAGCACTGCTACACAATAAGAAACTGATTTAGTACGGATTATCGTCTTGAAAAAAAGTCCTTTATCGTTCATTAAAAATGTCCAAAATGCTTCTTTACTCATTCGATTCAACATTGCCGAAAATGCGATAACTCCTCTTTTTTTCATCGTGTGATCTATCGCATTTTTACCGCTAGTGCTCTTTATCAATAAAATCTTATCCAACACCTTTTGATCAATAAAGTTTATGACGGAGATTAATGCGGCATCCGTTTGATAAAAAGCAATATAATGGAGTGCTGTTTGGTTATATCTATCGCGCTTTACTATCTCTTTATTAATAATGTGCGAAAAATCAGTATTGAGTAACAATATAAACGCTTCTTCACTTAAATACTGGGCGGATAGCATTAATAGCGTTCTGTCACCATTACGTTGTTCTCCGGTCCACTTATTGTAATTTGATAACACTTCAGAAAATACAAAGACATCTTGTCTGCTTAAATGGATTTTATAAACTGGCTTATGCCAAGCGAATATAGCAGCATTAAACACTTCTTGTTCAATTTTTTTATGTTCAAGGCCAGACTCTTTTAATAACGTTTTTAACTGTTTTTTGCTGGTATATTTCAATGTATAACAACCGAGATGACTATAGCTTTTATAGACGTCCCAAGCTGTATTAATCAATCTCACAATATTGACAATTTTGGATCCTCTCAAGCGCTTAGCAGCACCAGGTACGTCAGTAGTTGCAGCAACGGATGATGAGCCTTTGGCCATGGCCGTGGTTTGTGTCAGTGGCGCTTCACTGTCGTTTTGTAATAAGAACGTAATATCTTCCATCAACTCATCTGTCGAGCTTGAATTATTCCAGATTGCTTCTGGTGCTTCTAATGAATAGGTTTTACCTAACTTTCCTTTTTCATTATATAGTTTTCTAAAGTCTTCCTCTTTGATAGTGTACCACGCACCGTTATTCCAATGTGCATAGTCATACTGCGCATCACCCGTTTCATCTACGCTAGAATATAATGTGCGCCGATAAAGCTGGCTAGCATGCCACACAAAAAAACCCAGTTCTGTATTCCATGAGCCATCAGCTTCCACCGCCTGCGGCTCACCGGCAAAAACTTGAGTAAATACTTGAATTGAATCATCATCGTTGAGTTGGATAATTAATCGTGATGGGATCTCTATCATGTTAGCGGCCATAGTCTATCTCCTCATATCGTTTGTTGTAATCTCGGTTATATGATACACATCATCATATTGTTTTCAAGCTCGTCACTGTTTCAAGTTTACAAGCTAAATAAATTCTCAGAATCGCTACCTGAGTCATCGTCATAGTTAAAATTTACATTGTGACTGGCAAAGAACCCTTTGCTACCCGGCGCTTGTTGGTCGCTAGCGCCAACTGCACGAAGTGACTTTCGTACTGTGAATATAACATTTGGATGATTACTTAACGCATCATTGACTTTATCTAGTAATTTAATCGTTTTTTCAGATTGCTTGAAATTTTTAGTTGTGGCGGTATTCTTCAGACAATAGAGGGCAAACAAAGTTAACGCCGCTTCTGTATGGTTTGATTTAAGTAATAACTTATCTATCATAGTCTCAAGTAGTGGTAAGGTAATACTGCCACCCCTTCTCTTAGCAAAACTGTCGGTTAAAAACGTAAGAAAAGCACTGTGCTTCTGATAGACGTAATTGAATGTGCTAGCGTCTATCTTAGTTAATACCGCAAAATCTATTTTTTTCCACAAGTGCCGGCATGTTTCTTCAGTATTCACCGCCGCTGCAAGTTGCAGCAAATTCAAATTATCAATTGGGTTTTTAAAATTCACGATGCGATCCGTAAAAAGAGCGCTAGGCAATCTAGGAATAAGCTTTATTAACTGCGTACCCGTTAAAAAAACCACTGCGAAATGCAGCGCTGTTCTTTCGAGTGTGTCTTCTATCACCAATTGCTTGTGCAGCAGTTCATCGCTCATCAATGATAAAAGCAATGGCAATACCTCTTTATCCTTTGTATACCTTGGTAATGAGGCTACGACAAGCACACTTCCTCCGTAAAAAGCCTCTGTGTGCATCAGCCGAATAAATGCTTGATAAGCTTTCCCCCCCAACTTAACATCGCCTTTTAAAAAGTCTTCAGCACTGAGTGGTTTCGAGTCTTGCTGAGATGATTTTAAATCTAGCCGACTCAGCATGACGAAGACTTCACCTAAAAAGTGTTTGGGCTTTTTTGAAAGGATGATCCTAAACAATAGGCCACTCTCATATTGCAAATAGTGCAGGCATGTTTCTATGCCCAGTTTTTTCAGTAGTACCGAGAAGGGAAGTCTCTTGATAGAACGCACAACCCTTACCATAGCGAGTTCTTTCTCTACTGTTTTACTAGCTGGCTTATTATATTGGAGTAGTAGTCTCTTAAGCACTGCACTATCAATATAACTAATGATGGCTGACACTGCTGCATCAGTTTGGTAACGCACAACATAATAAAGCGCTGAATCACCAAGGCTATCTTGTTTCTCAATCTCTTCATTAATGGTGCCTGCAAAATCCGTGTTGAGTAACGTGAGAAAATCGCTTTCATTTAAATAGTGTGCACAATGCATGAATAAGGTTTTTTTACCTTTGTCAGGTTTTCCAGACACCCTGCGATACCACGTTAACACCTTAGGAAAAATCGATAAATCCGCTGTTGATAAATGAATCTTATACATCGCTTGAAAATTAGCAACTGCCGTACGGCTATACCGCTCGGTACTGATTTTTTTATCTAAGTTACAATGTGCTAATAAGCGCTGTAACTGTTCTTTATCCGTATACTTTAAGGTATAAGTATCTGCCTGACTGCTGCTAGGTGAGATATCCCAAGCAGCATTTATTAACCGTACAATATGTTCAACGCCAGTCCCCGTGAGTTTTACTACTGGCTCTTCTTCAGTATTAAATACTACTGCAGGTAATGCAGGAGAACTCGCTTCATCTAGTAACATCAATGGTTGCTCAGTCAATATCAGCTTCATAATACCGTTAATATCTAATGCCCCATCATTACTTAAGCCAAGCTCTAGTGATGAGGACTCACCACCGATTGCATACTCTTTTAAATAGTACCGTTGCTTCCCTTTGCCCTTGCCTTTATAAAAAACCGAAAAGCTTGCTTCATTTATCGTTTCCCAAGCCTGACCATTCCAATGTTGGTAGGCGCCCTCTTCGCCTGACATGTCCGGAAAGTGCCGATATAAATGCCCATCATGCACTACGTAAGCTACTCCTGAAGTCACCACGTATTTGCTATTACCCATTACGGCTTTTATTTCCCTCCATTTTGGCGGTGTGGCTTTGGAGTTCCAATGTTGCGTGAACATGCCGATAGCACCAGATTTACCGGTTATTATATATAAACGTGGCTGGTGAGTGTCTTCATATTGAGAAGCGGCCATAATTGATATCCCCATAACTATCGCTGTAATCTTGGTCGCATTATACACACCTTGGTGTTATTTTCAAACCACCAATGCTAAAATCGCGTTCCGTTTATGAAATTGCGTGGAATCAGCATGCCAAGTTGGCAGAAATTGAATCATGAGGAATATATACCCGTCACACTTCAAAATGCGAGATTTAGGCGATTTGATTTTTGTTCCCTTGGGAGCTTTGAAATGCAGGTAATAGCCGGTCTATTGGCAAATTTCGAACGTTCAAAGGGGGCAAAAAGCAATAGCATTTATTTCGCATTTTCATCTGTGATGGGTATATACCGCTGAGCAGGGCTCTTTGGTTTATCCGGAACTGTCAATTGCAGCAACCGTTGCTGAATCAGTGGAGACAGAATATCTGCGCGAAAATGCTCTCTGTGTGTTAAACCCACATATGCCATGATTTCTGATGTGGTTTTCGCTGTTTCACAATAATCTAGGATGCGTTCAACTCTCTCCGTCTGCTCGGTAGCTTGCTCGGTAGCTTGCTCGGTAGCTTTTGCGATCAAAGGTAACATAAATTTGAACACTTCCCCTTCTACTAGCTTCGGATCATTACCACAGAATGCTCTAGAATACTTAAATAATTTTCGCACTCCCGATCCCAGTTCGTCTGCTCGACCTATTTCTCTAAAAACGCGAGCAATAGCTGGATTTTTCGGGCAAGGTGAAAAGCGCGTCGGATCGATAATACCCAAATTATGGGGTTTATTACTGTTTTCACTATAAAACCTCTCTTTCTCAATTACAAATTTTGCAGGAAATGGACTAGTAAATTCCCTGTGAATTAATAAGTTACTGATTACCTCCCGCAAGATATGACTACGCAAACTAATTCTTTGATCTCCCTCTAAGTAAAAAGGATCATTCAAATGCTTTTCGCCAAAGTGCAGTAACCTTTCGAAGTACCAACAAGAATAAACGTAAGTTTTTATTGCATTTACAATTAGCTTTTTTAAAGAGTTATTAGGCCCATCTAGCGGGTTTTATAGTTAAAGAAAGTTATAAGTTAAGCCAAGGGTCGCCATATCATTATCCGGCATACCAAAAGCTGCACCTATAGAGGAATAAATCTTAGTATACGCCATATCAACAGCCCAACGCTTGTTAAGTTGATAACTAACACCAACACTAACTTCTGGAAGCCAAATATTATCAAAACTATTATTCTTGTCTCTATAAACGTCGGAGGTTTTATTGTCGTAACGGCGGTATGATTCATTTCTATGGGTAAAAACATCAGCAACGCCGCCTTTAAGAAACAGGCCAAAGCCATTGTCAAACCGGTAATTCAACTTACCGAGAAGATCGATAGCTGCCGTTTTTATTTTTCTTTCATTTACAGTAGTGTAGATAGTGTCCATGCTACTATCAGAGTCTGTCCACTTAGAGGTGGCATCGCTCCATTTGCTGGTGCCTATCTCTAAGCCCAAATACTTATTAAAGTTGTAACCTGCTGCTAATCGACCTGCCAGCCCATCATCATGAACAGAGTGTTTTGACTTGCCTCCATAGATAAAACCATCAAAGAGCTCACCGGTATTCGTCCATCCCCAACCCAGCTGACCAGACACATAAAACCCAGAGTTCTTTACGGGCTTTACTGTTACGGGATCAGGCACGTTTGGATTTGCTGCATGTGCATTAAAATATAGAAATACACTACTCGCCAAGAAAAAACCTATCATCTTTTTTATCATTATTTTCCTCATTATTTATGTTTTTATAGCAAAGTATTAGAAGGCAGGGACTTTAATCAAAGAATGTTTCAAGAAAATACCAGGAATGTAACAAAATGTAATTTTGGATTAACATGCCCTTACAACAAAGCTGCCTAGACACTCATAATTTCGCTATGCATTATACATAAATTCGATCAAAAACAAAACAGTTAAAATTGTCACGGATATCCTATTGATTTGTCGACACTTTTTCATTATGCTGCCCGGCCAAGATTGAAATTGTATTAGGACAGCGGATGAGTGGTAAGGATCTGCCTGAAGTCATCGACAAAACCCCAGAAGACATTGCCCAAGCGATTAACGCCATTGATGGTAGCAATCTCCCAGAACCCACTAAAAAATTTGTGATTGCCTGCATCAATTTAGCGGTTTGGCTACCAACAGCGTTACTGGAAAAGAAAATCAGCGTATTCAATTTGCGTAAACTCATCTTTGGTCAGGGAGCTTCTAAAAGAAAAGGGGGCAAAGATCCTAATAAAAAAGAGCAAGATGACAATGAGTCAGCCGATGATGAACTGGGTAATCTTGCGTCTGAGCCTGGTGATTTGCCCACCAATGAAGATCCAACGCAGCCCAGCAACCTTCAAATCGAACGTGATGATGCTACCGGTGAACCCGATAAAAAACCTGGACATGGCCGTCATTCCCATGATGTTTATGAGGATGCCATTCACCATCACTTATCGGTTGACGGCTTATCCCCTGGAGATGCTTGTCCCACTAAATGCGGTGGCAAGCTTTATGCTTACCAGCCAGGCATTTTAGTTCGAATCAAAGGCCAACAATGGGCTTGTGCCCATAAATACCATGTTGAGAAACTCCGCTGTGCCTTGTGCGGCAAATTGATTAGTGCCCCCATTCCCGATGATGTCGGCAGCGAAAAATACGATGCCACGTTCAAAGCAATCCTGGCCATCCAAAAATATTACATTGCGGTTCCTTTCTATCGCCAAGCTTATTTTCAATCCTTAATGAATATCCCGCTAGCCGCATCCACACAATGGCAGCTCATCGAGCAAGTTGCCACACCTGCGCTATCCATCTTTCGGGTACTTGAAACGCTAGCCGCCAATGGCGAAATTATTCACGCGGATGACCGTCACCTTAAGATTCTCTCTATTATTAAAGATAATCTGGATAACCCTGATAAAACCAGAACAGGCATGTTCACCACGGCCATTTTATCTAAAACACAGCAGCACAAGATTGCTTTATTTTATAATGGTACCCAGCATGCGGGAGAAAACATGGGCCAGTTACTAGCGAAGCGTACCCCCGATAAGGATAACGTCATTTATATGTGCGATGCCTTAAGTCGTAATACCTCATCCTCCTTTGAAACTATCCTATGCCACTGCCTAGGTCATGGTTTTAGGAAATTTGATGACTTAAAGGACTTTTATCCAGAAGAATGTCTGTATGTGATTAAGCGTATTGCAAAAGTTTATGACTATGATGATAAAACCAGAGGCATGACACCCGAAGCACGACTCACTTACCATCAAGCACATAGCAAAACCATCATGCAAGACGTTGAGGATTACCTTACCCAATTACTGGAACAAAAACGCGTTGAGCCTAATGGTGCTTTAGGCAAAGCTGTCAAGTACATGCTTAAGCACTGGCATGAACTGACTCAGTTCTTGCGAGTTCCCAGCGCGCCCCTCGATAACAACAGTGTGGAGAGACTGTTAAAAATCCCTATTCGAGGTCGGCGCACCTGGTTGTTTTATAAAACGCCCTACGGTGCCATGATTGGCGGTGTGCTCACCAGCGTGATACACACCTGCGCCATGGCCGGTGAGAATCCCATCACCTACCTTGCCGCACTGCAGGAACATCAAAAAGAATCGTGCTGTCTTTTCCAAACAAAAGAATACCCGCCAAAGTAATTCCACATTTTCCAGTTTGAAAATCACGGCCATATAATTGAGCACTTTTAATTAATTCAACATCGTTCATTGCCTCCCACGGATGTTCTTCTCGTTGAATTGCGGCCATCTTTCTCGCGCGCGAAATAACATCCATACGCAGATCAGCTAATTCAGCATATGGATAAATCTTATTCTCTGAATAGTTGGTCTGCTTTCTCAAATACAAAGTGGAGACTAAATGTTGCTTGTCTGTAATATTAAAATCACCATCTCCATTTCGATCGTAAATTTTATTATTACATCGGTGTACTTGTGAACTTTCAGGAACATAGATGTGAAGAATTTTTTTATCATCGATTAATACTTCTTCAATTGATAGATAAAATGACGGACTGATTTTTTGAGGGTTATTCATAGCGACAATAAAGTCATTCTTAATTTTATCTATATTTTCTAACTTAACACCTTGTATTTCACCACAGTCCTTTACTCCTAGTAGTAACTCTCCACCTGATCGATTTAAAAACGCACAAACTGTTTCAAAGATATTTCTACTTAACCCAGATTTGCACTCTTTAAACTCGACCTGCAGTCCTTCGCCTTGTTGTATCAGTGAGTGTATCTTTGAGTCATGCATTTTAATAATCTTTCATCTAATACTAAGCTTTCACAATTTTACATTAATTATTCTCATATGAAATAATATTACGAATAAAAATTTTATATTTTTATTCGTAATATTAAACACCTTATACACACCTTGGTGTTATTTTCAAACCACCAATGCTAGAATCGCGTTCCTTTTATGAAATTGCGTGGAATCAGCATGCCAAGTTGGCAGAAATTACTACAAAATGCTATTACCTGCCCCACTGAGTTACTGGAACTATTACACTTGCCAGCCTCTTTAACCGAGGGTGCGGCGCCCGCCTTGGCGCAATTTAAACTGCGTGTGCCCAGAGGGTTTGTGGCTAAAATGCGAAAAGAGGATCCTCATGATCCGCTGCTGTTACAAGTGTTACCCTTGGCGAAAGAATTAAATAATCCGCCCGGGTTTATCACGGATCCTTTGCAAGAATCTAAAGCTAACCCCATCCCCGGTTTATTGCATAAATATCAAAGCCGCGTGTTACTCACGGTGACGAGTGCTTGCGCTATCAATTGTCGTTATTGTTTTCGTCGTCATTTTCCTTACCAAGACAATAACCCTGGCATCAAGGGTTGGCAGCAAGCTTGTGAGTATATTGAGAAAGATCCTAATATTAATGAAGTCATCTTAAGCGGCGGCGATCCTTTATTGGTAAATGATGATTATCTTGCAAGTTTGGTGGCTCGCATTGAAATAATTCCCCACATTAAAACCTTGCGCATCCATAGTCGTATGCCAATTGTGCTGCCAGAGCGAATTACGAATGACTTAGTGTCATGCTTACAACAAACACGTTTAAATACTGTCATGGTCACACATAGCAATCATCCTCAAGAATGTGATGTGACGCTCGAGGCAGCTTTGATGAAACTAAGACAAGCGAATGTGACGTTACTCAATCAAAGTGTTTTATTAAAAGGTATTAATGATAGCGCGAGTGTTTTAGCTGAACTTAGTCACACACTTTTTGACATGGGCGTTATGCCTTATTATCTACACTTACTTGATAAAGTAGCCGGTAGCGCACACTTTGATGTCCCAGAAACAACCGCGCAAAGTATTTTGCAAACATTACAACAACAATTACCGGGCTACCTAGTGCCTAAATTAGTAAAGGAAGTAGCTGGTGAGAAGAGTAAAGTTTTAGTTGAATCAGAAGGACAGAGCAGAGAGCTCACTGACCGCTTAACTTAAAAATCACTCAAAGTAATTACCACACACTTGTTGTAACTCATTAAACGTGTGGCTTTGATTTACGGCCGCACAAAAGGCGTGCCTATTTATTAAATCCCTCGCGTAATATTTCGCTAACTTTCTGGCGTGCAAAATAGCGAATGTTTCGCTTTGTAATAAGGAGCACAAACGTTCAATATGCGTTAAAAATATGGCTGCGATTTTTTTGATTGCGGGCTTTACAATGCACGCTTCATCTAACTCCGCCAATAACTGATTAATCAACCATGGTTGGCCAACACCGGCACGTCCGATCATGGTGCCCGCACAGCCTGTTGCTAACATGTTTTTTAATGTCTCTAAACTGGCAACATCCCCATTGCCAATCACTGGGATCTCTAATTCATTGGCAAAAAAAGCAATTTGCTCATAATGGCAAGGCGTTTCATAATTTTCCTGCCAATGCCGTCCATGCACAACCAGTAAATCAGCACCGGCATCTTTAATAACGCTAACAATGTCATGATTAAAGTTGTCATTGCTAGTGCCATCTACTCTTATTTTGATGGATATTGGCACGTGAGTATTGTCTTTCATTGCCTTAATGAGTTGATACAGCATGTGTGGATCGCTTAATAATTTAGAACCCGTATGCTTACTACGAATTTTTTTCTTAGGGCAACCACAATTCAGATCAATAATATCCGCTCCCATATCTGTCACGATCTTAACAGCTTCACCTAATTCCCTCGGATCACTCGCACTCAATTGCACACAAAGCACTTTTTCTAAAGGGGATTTGTTAATAAAACGCTGGTTCACAAAATCTCTATCATGCAATATGGTTTTGCAGGATATCATTTCCGTGCAGGTATAAGCTGGCTTACTATATTGCCATACGAGCTCTCTAAAGGGCCTCGCACTCACGCCTGCCAGCGGGCCTTGAATAAGCTTTGTTTCTAGGTTTATAGTGTTGAGTTTTATCATGGTGCGGATTGTAACACAGCATTTTTTGAGATCACAAATTGTAATCTCAAAATCAATGATTCAAAAACGTTAAATCCCAGATTTTATGGCCGAGCCTTAAGCCGCGTTGTTCGTACTTCGTCATTGGCCTGTCTTCGGGACGCACATTATATCCCTCCTTTGGCACCACTGCCGTAAACTCATTGCAATCGGCCATGACTTCTAGTACATGCTGAGCGTAGTCTTGCCAGTCTGTTGCAACATGAAATATTCCACTGGGTTTTAATTTTTGTGATACTAAACTTAAAAATTCAGGCTGCACCAGTCTGCGTTTATGATGTCGTGTTTTATGCCACGGATCGGGAAACAATAATAATACTTTATCAAAAGTATCATCCACCACACATTGTTTCAACACATCTATCGCATCCACTTGAAACAAGCGAATATTGCTTAAGCTTTTTTCCTCAATCCCTTTCAATACATTGGCAATCCCCGCCAAATGCACTTCAACACCAACAAAATTCTGGGAAGGGTTTTCTTCAGCTAATTGCAACAAAGCATGACCCATTCCAAAACCAATTTCTAAAGTAGCAAAAGAGTCCCGCCCAAACACGTCAGAAAAATCATAAGGCTCATCACCAATCTCCAACACCCAACCTTGCCAAGCGTCATCCAATGCTTTTTTCTGACTCTCAGACAAACGCCCAGTCCGCTTAACAAAACTCCGGACCGTCCTAAAATGCTTAGACTCGTTCTTCATGATTTTTTAGCAACTCGAACAAAGTAGTAGCCAAGAAATAATGTCACAAAACCGCCAAGCAATTGTGAAGCAACACCCCAGCCTGCGGGTGCAAGTTTAAATAAATTCGCATTATGCGCCATGGCAAAAGGCGCTGCTAACACAATATCCATGATGGCTGATCCTGCCACGAGACCACAGGCAAAAATCACAGTCTTTTGATAATTAAGTTTCGCATCATCGGTGCCAGATTTCTCCGTCATGCTTTTAACCAGTTTCGCAAATATGCTACCCACAAACAAAGCCATCGATGTCGCCAAGGGTAAATACATACCGACTGCAAAGGCTAATACAGGAAAACGTTTACCATTAGCTTTCAAGAAAAAGCCAGCAACGATCGCTAATACACTCATAACACCACCCGCAATGACCATGTCCCAGGGTAATTTATAATTGAAAACACCTTGGGTTACCGCCGCCATCATCGCTGCAGGTGGTGCCGGTAATGCTTGTGAAGGATCCATGTTCGCTTGTGGCAATACATCACCAATGCCATAAACGTTAAATAATAATTCCATCACTACAGGAATGACTAACGAGGCAATCACCACCCCAAGCAATAACATTGCTTGCTGTTTCCAGGGTGTCGCGCCTACTAGCTGCCCTACTTTTAAATCTTGAATATTATCATTCGCTATGGCACCAATGCCCGTTAAGATTGCACCTAAGAAAATAGGAATAGCGGCTACTTTGATTAATTGTTCGTGAGGGATATGAACATTATGTAAAAGCGCTCGCAAAATAAGACTCGTAATCAGCAAGCACGCAATTAACACGGAAGCACCAGGACTGGCTGACACGCCCACTAAGCCAGAAAAATAACTGGTAATCGCTGAGACGATAAACCCTAGAATTGCCGTATAAATCACTGCATAAAACACAAACGATAAGCGCATCCCTTCACCCAGATTCAATGCTCCTACGGGTAAACTATATTCCAATAAAAAATACATCAGCATTAAAAATAAAATACTACCTATCGCCACATAAATAATAGGCATGTCTCTATCGGTGCGTAATTGGCCAATCAATTCCTCTCGCGACTGTTGCGCTACTTTAATTGCAGCAACTAGCCCTTGCCCTACTGGTTTTAATAAGGTAAGCAAGGTCCAAAAGCCAGCAACGATCATGGCGCCAACGCCAATGTAACGAATTTTACTTTGCCATAAACTCATGACGGTATTTAAATAATCTTGCTGTGGCGCTATGTGCATGCCGTAACTTAAAATCGGTACGCCAATAAACCATGCAAAAAAAGCCCCCATAAAAATCGTTAAGCCCACATCAAAACCAATCAAGTAACCCGCACCAATCATTGTGGGGGAAAACCCTAAACCCACGCCCATGATGCTACGCCCCGAGGCAAACCACCATTGCCATTGATTAGAAACTAATTTAAATCCCGTTTGTAATAATTCGATAACCCCACCTAGCAAGCCACCTGTTAAAATTTGTCGCAAACCAAACTGCTTATCGGTACCCACAATTAATACTTCTGCAATAGCCTTTCCTTCTGGGAATCGCAAGGTTTTATCATTAACTAAAATACGCCTGAGCGGGATTGAAAAGAAAACACCGAGCATACCACTGGTCAATGCGATTAACATGCACTGCCAATAAGGAAAATGATGCCAGTAATGAATCAAAACTAACGCCGGAATGGTATAAACGATCCCACCAGCCACTGCTTCACCAGCAGAGGCCGCCGTTTGAATTAAATTATTTTCTAAAATATTAGCGTGGCGGAAAAAACGTAAAATACCTAAGGAAAGAATGGCGGCCGGAATAGACGCCGATGTCAGCATGCCGATTCTTAGGGCGAGGTAAGCGTTAGACATGGACAGCACCAGCGCAAGGATGATGCTGATAATAATCACTTTTACTGTAATTTCTGGAAGCACCTTATCAGCGTTAATATAAGGTTGCATTTCATTCATTTTACTTTATCCTTACACAGGCACAAGCCCTGAAAACGGGGCTTGTGTAAGAATGAAAGGATACCATAGACCACTTCCGAATTACCAATGGGGACACAAAATCATGGGCAAAGCCATAAAAATTATACTCATTACAATAGCCAGTTTAGTGTTATTGGCGGTTATTGCCATTTCATCACTACTCTTTTTCATCGATCCGAATCATTATAAAGACGAAATCAGCCAGCAAGTCTATAAAACCACAGGGCGCCAACTGAGTATCAATGGCAACATTAGTTGGAGCATCTTCCCCGGCATTGGGCTAACAGTTAATGATGTTGTGGTGAGCAATGCCCCTGGATTTGGTCCCAACCCATTTGCCAAATTAAACCGTGCTGAAGTCAGTGTTAAATTGCTTCCCTTACTCAGCAAGCGTATTGAAACGGGTACTATCATGGTAAATGGTTTGCAATTAAATTTACAACGCCATGCTAATGGGGAAACAAATTGGGATGATCTCACCAAGAAGTTTGCATCAACTGCCGCTACTGGTTCTGATAAACCTCAAAAAGCAGCGACAACAACTCATAGCCAATCAAATAATAACATCAAAGTGTCCATTTCATCGTTTGATATTGAAAATGCGAAAGTCAGTTTAGACGATCAGCAGAAGAACCACAAAGCAATTATTAATTTAGTCCTGTTTAGAGCTAAAGAAATAAATATTGATGGAAAAGCCTTTCCTTTAATCGTAGAAATGCATTTGCAAAGCGGTAGTCCGCAACTGGAGGGGGAAGTCAACTTAAGCTCTAAATTACAATTAAATCTAGCTGAAAAAAAATATTCCTTCAAAAAATTAGTCTTCGTAACTAACTTAAAGGGTGTGAGCTTTCCCGGAAAAAAATTAAACCTCGTCATCCAATCCCATGGCGACATAAACTTAGATAAACAAAAAATTGATTTGAAACAATTAGACATATCCCTTAACGGCTTAACCGCAAAAGGCGTCTTTTTGATTAAACACATCAACGACAATCCTAGTTATTACGGCAAAATTAATATTCCTACCACCAACGTTGCCAAGTGGCTGACTAGTATCGGGCGAGGGGTACATTTTAAAAATCCTAACGCCTTGTCAGTAGTATCTGCCAAAGCAGAATTCAACGGAACGACACACTCTGCTAACTTAAAAACCCTAGAAATAAAGGTAGATAATGCAATCGTTAAAGGGAAGTTGAATATTCAAGATTTTGCGAAAAAGAAAGCTAGGTTTGATATTAACATCAACCAATTGGATTTAGATAAGTATCTCGAGGCTACGACTACAACTAGCGCTGCACCCGTTACGGCGCAAAGCACACCTGGCGTCAGTTCAGCAAGTAATGATACACAAATGCCAAGTCCACTGCCGTTAAAAGAATTACGACAATTAGACTTAAAAGGACACTTAACCATTGGTGCCTTACACATTATGAATTTAACGACTAATTCTATTAACAGTGACGTCAGCGCTAAGCAGGGGGTATTTGACTTAGGGCCGAGTAGTGCAAAATTATATGGCGGTAATTATACTGGCGACATCGACATTGACATCAGTGGCAATATACCGAAAATTAAAATTAAAGAACAATTATCGAATATTAATATTCAACCTTTGCTAAAGGATTTAGCCTCGCTTGATTTTATTCAAGGGAATGCAAACTTTGCCGCGCAAATGAGCACGCAAGGGCTTGATGCAACTAGCATGGTCAAACATTTAAATGGCACTATGTCATACTCGCTACAAAATGGCGCCATTGAACATGTGAATTTACGAAAAACGTTAAACGTTGCTGTTGCCATCTTTAACCGCAAAGCAGCTAATACATCTCAAGATGGTAATGCAACACCCTTTACGTCTTTGACCGGCAGTATGCACATTAACAATGGCGTAGCGCGCAGCTCTGATTTTAACTTAGCAAGCCCGGCGCTCTCTGCGAGCGGTAAAGGTGTCATTAACTTTAATAACCAACAAATTAATTATAAGTTACGGATTAAAACCATTGGCAACATCGTGCCGCACATTGAAGCGCTAGAACAAGCCTTGGGTGGCGGCATTCCCATTATCATTCAAGGGCAACTTTCCAGCCCAACGGTGCGCCCTGATGAACAAGCCATTTTGCGAGCCATGGCCACTAAAGAGTTTAAGCAAGGCATTGATAAATCCATCGATGCTGTGAAATCATTCTTCAATCGTTAAGTATTGTCTTGACCAGTCTTGCTACTATACCCATCACCGCTTTTCAACAAGCGGTGTTGGCTTGGTACCAGCACTATGGCCGCAAGGATTTACCCTGGCAGCAAGACATCACACCTTATAAGGTTTGGGTGTCTGAAATCATGCTGCAGCAAACGCAGGTAAAAACAGTGATCCCTTACTTTGAGCGCTTCATGCAACGATTTCCAAATGTAAACACATTGGCCAATGCCGAGATTGATGACGTGCTACATCATTGGACGGGCTTGGGTTATTATGCTCGCGCTCGTAATTTACATAAAGCTGCAAAATGCATTTTAAACGATTTTGGCGGCAACTTACCGGAAGATGTCGACACGTTAACCGAGCTTACCGGCATTGGCCGCTCCACGGCGGGTGCCATTATCAGCTTATCATTAAACAAGATTGCGCCGATATTAGATGGTAATGTGAAGCGTGTGCTGGCACGTTATTTTGCTATTGAAGGCTGGCCAGGGAAAACCCAGGTGCTGAAACAATTATGGCATTTGGCTGAATTACATACGCCGGCCAAGCAATGCAATCAATACAACCAAGCCATGATGGATTTAGGTGCCATGGTGTGCACGCGCACCAAGCCAGCTTGCATTGATTGCCCCTTGCAACAGGGCTGTACAGCGAAGAAATTAGCACGTCAATCACACTATCCTGGCACTAAGCCTAAGAAAGCCTTACCGCTAAAACACAGTAAGATGCTGATCATTAATAATAATAACCAGTTGTTATTACTGCAGCAGCCTCCCGTAGGGCTTTGGGGAGGTTTGTGGTGTTTCCCACAGCTTAAACCAGACGCGGATATTCACCACTGGAGTAAAAAACATTTAGGTATGTCTTTGCATGATCACCACACGTTAGAAGCATTTACCCACACGTTTAGTCATTTTAAGTTAAATATCCAGCCTGTTGTTTGCGAGTTCAAATCACAAACTACCAGGATCATGGAAAACTCATCACAGATTTGGTATAACCTTGCTCAACCACAATCATTAGGCTTACCACAACCGGTAAAACAATTAATCCAACAATTAGAGGAACACGTGTTATGACAAGAATGGTGCACTGCGCAAAACTCGGCAAAGAAGCCCAAGGCTTAGACTTCCCACCCTTGCCTGGGGAAATGGGACAAAAAGTGTTTGAAAATATCTCAAAGCAAGCTTGGCAACAGTGGCTTAATCACCAAACCATGCTGATTAATGAATACCGTTTGAATATGTTAGACAGTCAAGCCGGGGCATTTTTAGCACAAGAAATGGAAAAGTTTTTATTTGGTGAGGGGAGTGAAGCGCCACCAGATTTTGTGGCACCCGAAGAATAATGGCTTAAAGCTAGAAAAAACTTGACTCCAGAAGCAACACTTTGTTTAATAGCGACTCTTTGGGGCCAGATAGCTCAGTCGGTAGAGCAGAGGACTGAAAATCCTCGTGTCGGTGGTTCGATTCCACCTCTGGCCACCATTAAAATCAAAGAGTTACACACCACTTTACAAAATCCTGTTTTCCTCATGTAGACGTATTGTAGACAGATCGAGTGGCTTTAAAAAAATAAGACCGAGCCTGCTATGAACTAGGAGTACCACCATCTTCCTTTATTCTCTTAATATAATCCTCATGCAACTGCCCATATTCTTTTATCTCACTTGCAATCTCATAAACAAAATGCTTCAGATGCAATTTTTCTTTTTCCAAAAAACACCGCCTAAGATTTAATACCTCTGTTCTATTAGGATCACTACTAATTTGCCCTAGCCATTTCTCATAGTAGTCTGAATATGTCGCTATAGCATCTGCTAACCTTTTTAACTTTACGTATACCTGGATAATCTTTTCACGATAGTTTTCATCATCAATGCTGCCAATTATTTTAGCATTCGCATCATACACTGAGAAGTAATCTTGATTGATAATTGTACTGTAGTGGAGAATAGAACCGTCACTTTTAATAGCACCGACAATGTCTTCGGCAACACCCCAAATTGATACTATTTCAACATGAAATGAAACTAATGTGCTTATGAGTTTTCTATTTTGTTTTTTATTGTCTCTCTTTGCCTCACTCTTATGGGTTATATATCCATTACAGATGAAAATGCGACATTAGGGCGATTTGATTTTTGTTCCCTTTGGACGTTCGAAATGCAGGTAATAGCTATTCTATTGGCAAATTTCGAACGTTCAAAGGGGGCAAAAAGCAA
>JAJFKI010000014.1 GCA_021773295.1 Gammaproteobacteria bacterium
TCACTGATGCTAGCGTTAATGATGATTCTGGTTGATTGGGGGTTAATGCTGTCATGCTTGTCCTCTATATTTCGGTTTATGTCGAGGATAGACGATAAATCAGCCGAAATGCTTAGTCACGCACGCTTACCGTAAACGCACAGTATATTGATGTGTGAACGATTTGCAACAATATTTTTATATGCAAAGGAAATTCTTAATGACCCGACCTAATTTATTAACGACAAACGTACTCCCTCAATTTACCAGATGAGTTGACATTTAGCCAAAGCCAACTATAATGAAAATCTAAATTACCATTATAGATTTTCATGGAAATGGATAGAGAACACTATTTACAAAAGATTTCAGATTCATTCAGCTATAACCCCGCGGTGGCTATTTTAGGGCCCAGACAATGCGGTAAAACCACGTTAGCTAAAATGTATCTTCATCAACTGCGAGACAAAGATGAAATACACTATTTTGATCTTGAAGATGCGACAGATATGCAAAAGCTCGCATCTCCTCAATTAACATTATCTGAATTATCTGGCTTAATTGTTATTGATGAAGTTCAAAGACTGCCTGAGCTATTCCCTGTGTTGCGAGTATTGATCGATGATCGCAGTACAAAGCGTCATTTTTTAATATTAGGAAGTGCTTCGAGGGAGCTTATCAAACAATCATCAGAGTCACTAGCAGGTCGAGTAACTTACCTTGAATTGACGCCATTCAGCTACGAGGAGACTCAAGATCTCAATAAACTTTGGTTAAGGGGCGGATTTCCGAAATCATACCTAGCACGCTCATTAAAAGACAGTCTTGGCTGGCGAAAAGATTACATTAGAACTTTTTTAGAATTGGATATCCCTAATCTTGGTTTTAATATTCCATCGCGAGCTATGAGACGCTTTTGGATGATGCTAGCCCATTATCATGGCACGATTTTTAATGCCTCAGAAATTGGTAACTCACTAGATTTAACCGGACCTACAATAAGACGCTACCTAGATATTTTGGTAGGGACATTTATGGTTAGAGAGCTACAACCATGGACTGAAAATATAAAAAAGCGTCAAGTCAAATCTCCCAAAATTTACTTTAGAGATACTGGCATACTGCATAGCTTATTAGGGATCAGTAGCAAGCGAGAATTATTACTTACGCCAAAACTGGGGGGCTCATGGGAAGGACTGGCCATTGAAGCCGTTATTCATCATTTACAAGCTGATACTGAAGATTGCTACTTCTGGGCTGTACACCAGCAGGCTGAGTTAGATTTATTAATTTATCAAAATAACAAAAAATTAGGTTTTGAATTTAAATATACGGCATCCCCAAAACTTACGAAATCAATGCAAGCGGCAATAACGCTCTTAAAATTAGAAAAATTATATGTGATTTTTCCTGGAACCGGTAACTTTCCTTTGGCTACTAACGTCAGAGCCATCGGTTTGGAAAATTTTTTACAATCATGATCATCCTCTGTTATCGGATAATAGTTCTATGAAACAATATGACTGCGTAGTTATTGGTAGTGGCGCAATGGGGTTAGCATCCCTATATCATTTAAGCAACAATAAAATGCGAACTTTATGCTTTGAGCAATTCTCTTTAGGCCACACCAAAGGTAGTACACATGGACAAACAAGAGCCTTTCAATATGGTTATTACGAAAAGCCATTTTATATTCCATTGTTAAAATCAGCTCAAGAACAATGGTCTAATTTAGAGAATCTCTCTGGTTTATCAATATTAAAAACCAGCGGTAAGTTGGAGATACATGATAACAATAACGTTGATGTTTCTAAAATCACATCCATTGCAAATCAATATAACATTCCAATAGAGATAATTAATGATCCAAGCAAGTTAGCAACGAGATTTAACTATTTTAATTTCAACCACAATCAGATTGGAATATTTGAACCCTATTCTGGCTTTCTTGATATTGAGGCTGCACAGAAAGCCTTTTTGTCTGGGATTGATGATGCGTTATGCCATCATAACGTTAATGAAATTGTTTTAAACTGGGAAATCAAAAATAATAACGTTATCCTTAAAACTAATAAAAATGAATATCGATCAAAATATCTGATTATTACACCTGGCTCATGGTATGAAATAATTAAATATAAAATTAGTAATATTAAACTGATACAAAAAGTACTGTGTTGGTTTAATATAACCACAAAGCTTGCAGCAGAGGAGCTTGCATCAATGCCAGTATTCGGCTTTGATATAGGCTCAGATTTCTTTTATGGCTTTCCTCCCTATCAAAATCAAATAAAGATAGCGAGGCATACCGGTGGAAAAGTTATAGAGGGTCCGGGTGATTTAGGCTTAGAGCCAAGTAGCGAAGAGATGAACGCTATTATTGAATTTTCAAATAAGTCACTTAATAACATTGAACTTAAACCAGAAGATATAAAATACTGTTTATATACTCAAACTAAAGATTCAGATTTTATTATCGATAGACACCCTGACTATGACAACGTTGCTTTTGCCACTGGTTTTTCAGGGCATGGTTATAAGTTTGCCCCTATAGTCGGACAAGCATTAGTCGACCTAGTCTTAAAAAATAATCCTACATTAACAAGTAAATTCTCTATTAGATAACATGAAAAGGTTTTCTAGGAGAAATCTCGAGCATATGCGTCGTTTTGCTTCGCTTTGGTTATCCCAAGGCGACCCTTTCAGCTTGGTTTCCATCAGATGAACAGATCGCCGTGGTATCATCTTCTATTCCCTCAGGTGCAATAGCTGGCTGCTAAATGGTAATATAAGGAGGCAATACACCATTCAGATCAGAGCCTTTTCTCGAGGGACCACCAAGGTTATCGGGATGGAATTTTTTATTAAAAAAATCGCTAATTTCACCACGCAGTTCACTTTTAAAATACTTATCACGTTCAATACGTTCCATACTTTCAATATGTTCAAGATGTTTACGAAATTCAGCACGTCCAATACGTTTAATAATCTTCTGAATATCTGTTTTAGATTTTTGAGTGTAACTCAAAATATTTTCAGGGAATTTCTGATTATCCATACTCAACTTTGCTATATGTTCCTTAAGTTTTGAATGTGAGTTTGATAGATTATCTTCTATTAATTTTGTAAAATGTGCGGGGTTACCACTCTCCCCTTCGTGGCTTAACAGGTAAAGGCAAGTGAATGTCCTAGTCCTAAATAGCTTTTGAAGCTTACCGTCAAGAAACGCACTGAAAGTTTTACCTGGTTCGTGTTCATCCTTAGTAAAGTTGAGTAGTTTGATAATTTTGTTCATCGCTCCTATTCTACAATTATTTATATCGAGGTCATCATGCTTAGAAAAATTTCTTAGCGCATATCGTGACGTTTGATCATCCTCACGTCGAACATATTGTAGTTTTGACTTGACAACCGTTAACCACGCCTGTTTTTGTTCCTGCCAATTAGTACTATCTTTGTTAATCTTTTTATCTGCAATCTTTTCATCTGCCATTTAAATTATCCTCATATAATGTTTGCTAGAAGTTAAAGCGCAATAATACCTAGCTAAAATTAACAAAATATTAAAGTGGAAGTGCTATATACCCATTACAGATGAAAATGCGGAATTAAGGCGATTTGATTTTTGCGAGTTTTGTCCGTTATTCTAGGCACATTCTTCCTACGTCGTCTTCCCGGCCAATCTGCTAACCTCATCGTAAACAGGGTGCACTTTACCAAACTGCCTGGTGGCTGCCAAATAAATATATATATTGCCGCGCAGAACAATAGACAAAGGCGAGTGTTTCACACTCGCCTCACAATGCAGGTAAGAAAAGAATGCCTCATAAGGGACGATAATTGCTAACGGCAATCATACGACCACGAACATTGATGTAGCATGGACCACCTTGTCTAAAGCGTCCTTGGTACCAATAGCCTTTATACCTTGCTTGACAGGCATAAACATTGCTGGTGTTGCCGCTGCTTTGTGTTGCTGAAATTAAAGCACCGGTCGCAATCGCTGCCGGGATTGTCCACCCCCAATTGTTATAGTAACGATCACGATGATGGTGATGCCTACCACCGCGCCAACCGGCTCTTCGAGCACCGCGACCGCGCATACCACGACCGCCACCACGACCACCGCGCATACCAGGACCTCGGCCACCGCCACCACGCATGCCACGATTACCGCCACCACGGCGCTGACCCAT
This sequence comes from Gammaproteobacteria bacterium, assembly GCA_021773295.1. Classification (GTDB taxonomy): domain Bacteria; phylum Pseudomonadota; class Gammaproteobacteria; order UBA1113; family UBA1113; genus JAJFKI01. The sequence goes on from JAJFKI010000014.1 coordinate 4,176, forward strand.
GCGGCCTTGTCGCCATGCTGCGTGCATAGACTGTTTCTCTAAAGTTAAATTCATATTGGTAGGTATGGTGATTTGGGTCACAGGACCCACGGGTCCAGTGTTTGTGTTCGCCAGACTCACACCCCCATACAACCCTGCTGATAAGCCAACAACGGCAACAGCTACTGTTGTTTTCATAGCTTTACCCTCTTTTTTATTTGTATATCTTTGATTATAGGAGCTGTTAAAGAGTTTAATAATGATAGTTTTATTAAGAGAATGGCATGAAGTATAACGCGTTGAGTTTGTTTAATTCTTTTTGATAAAAAAACTGTGGTTTTATTAAACCCACCCCGCGAGGGGGAGGGATCTATACGTGTTCTAGGGCTTGTTGTACGTGTTCGACGGCGATGACTTGCATGCCTTCGATTGGTTTTTTGGGGGCGTTGCCTTTTGGAACGATGGCTTTGGTGAAGCCGTGTTTTGCGGCTTCGTACAAGCGATCTTGTCCGCTTTGTACGGGGCGAACTTCTCCTGCTAAGCCTATTTCGCCAAACGCTACCATGTGTTGATCTAACGGTCTGTCGCGCATGCTGGATAATAGCGCCAGCATGATAGCAAGATCGGCAGCGGTTTCAAAGACTTTAACGCCGCCAACCACATTCACGAAGACATCTTGATTATACGTGGTAATTCCGCCATGACGATTTAAAATTGCTAGTAGCATCGCTAAGCGATTATGTTCTAAGCCAACCGTCACTCGCCTGGGATTTGCTAAATAACTTTCATCCATTAAGGCTTGCACTTCCACCAATAAAGGCCGCGTTCCTTCCCAACTTACTAACACGCAACTGCCTGAGACTGGCTTGCTGCTGCGAGATAAGAAAATCGCAGAAGGGTTACTCACGGCTTTCAAGCCTTTATCCGTCATGGCAAAAATACCTAACTCATTCACTGCGCCAAAACGATTTTTTATCGCACGCACCACGCGGTATCGGTTATCTTTTTGTCCTTCAAAATATAAAACCGTATCTACCATATGTTCTAACACACGTGGCCCGGCAAGGGCGCCCTCTTTGGTGACATGACCAACAAGAAAAAGAGCGATCCCAGACTGTTTGGCAAACCTGACTAACTGCGCTGCGCTTTCTCGCAACTGTCCCACACTCCCGGGTGCGGATTGCAAGAGCTCCGTGTAGATTGTTTGAATAGAATCAATCACCATGACTTGCGGTAATGCTTTTTTTGCCTGTGCAATCATGGCTTCAACGTGGGTTTCAGGCAGTAATAGTAATTTATCATTGGGAGCACCTAAACGACCCGCGCGCATGGCGACTTGTTGTAAGGATTCCTCACCAGTAACATACAACGCTTTTTGTTGTTGTGACATAAGTGACAACGCTTGCAGTAATAGTGTTGATTTACCAATACCAGGATCGCCCCCAATAAGAACCACTGCACCTTGCACCAAGCCACCACCTAACACGCGATCAAGCTCGGCCAAACCCGTACTACATTTTACATCATGAGCAATACCCACATCGGCTAACAGGGTAATTTGATTTTTTTGTTCACCCGCATAACCTCGGAAGGGATTTGTGGTTTTAGGTGTGGCTTGTTCTTCGACTAAGGTATTCCAAGTACCGCATGCACTACATTGCCCATTCCATTTAGAGTGTTGGCCGCCGCATTCCGTGCAGTTAAAAATAACTTTTACTTTTGACATAAGTGTAGTGTCTTCCTATCCTAACCTTCCCCCGCAAAGGGGAAGGTGCTTTAATCCTTTTTTGTAGCTTAACTAACGACTTTCCAAGCGCCGGATGCATCGCGACAGGCTTTGCCGTAGATTTGTTGCTGTTTGCCACCGACCATAGCAGAGGTGCTGTATTCACGACAAGGCTGGCCATTAGAAGCCGTGACTGTTTTAGTCGGCGTTACGGTATATTGAGCATGGCTATCCGGGTTAACCCAGCTTGTAGACTGCCCTGTTGGCGTACGCTCTAGGGCCATATCAACTTTCATGCGATCTTGTTGATCCATAGAGCGGCCAATGGAACCACCAATCATTGCACCCACCACAGTGCCACCAATAGTCGCTGCAGTTCGGCCAGTGCCACCACCGAATTGGCTGCCAATAACACCACCAATAATACCGCCTGTGGCTGTTCCCATGGTTTGATTCGTGGTATCACACGCAGTTAATAGGATAGCGACCACGCTAACCAAACATAATTTTACTAATTTATTCATTAAGTTACCTCTCCCAATCGGATTTATATAGGATTACTGAAGATTCAGTAAGGCGCCATTATACCGATTAAACTCTATTTGAACCAGAAAAAGACAAAATCTGCCAAAAAAAGACACCGCGGTTTCATTTTTGCTCAAAATACGGTAGAATGCCCGGCTTACCACATTGAGAATTTAATATGAATAAGCGTATTACCCTGATATTACTGACAATTTGTTTACTTTTTTCACCAACCTTGCTGCGAGCGCAAGCAAAGGTGCCGCGGCAGCAATTTATCAAATACATGCTGGCTTATGCCAATGATGCCAACCAGTCGATTGTGCAACAACGCCAACAATTATTAGCACTGGATAAAAAGCACGAAAAGAAAAAATCTTTATCCGCCGCCGATACCGCATGGCTAAAGAAGTTAGCCAAACAATATAAGTTGCCTAATGCTAATTTCAACAAAAACCATACTTGGAAAAGGCTAATCAAACGCGTTGACATTATCCCGCCTTCTTTGTTGATTGCACAAGCTGCTAATGAATCTGGTTGGGGCACATCACGCTTTGCCAAGCAAGCCAATAACTATTTCGGTCAATGGTGTTACTCTCGTGGCTGCGGCTTAGTGCCGAAACAGCGCGGTTCGCACATGAGGCATGAGGTGAAAAAATTTAAAGATAAAGAAGCGTCTGTGAGTTCTTATATCCATAATCTAAATACAAACCCGGCTTATACCACGTTGCGTGATATTCGTTTTAAAAAGCGTCAATCCAATAAAACGCCGGATGGCATGAGCTTAGCCAATGGTTTAAATCGATATTCACAACGTGGCCAAGCTTACGTTGTCTCCATCAAAAGCCTTATCCGTCATTATCATTTAGCGAAATTTGATATTACATAACGCTCAAGCTTTATGTACAATAAGGCCAAATACTCTGATGGATAGTCATTATGTTACGTACGTTTAGTTTAGCGTTAATCACGCTTTGTTTGTTCACAAGTCTCTCTGCCATGGCACAACAAGATGCCAAAATGGTAGCCTTCAATAACATGCAACATGGTAAGCAAGATTTTGTCCAAGGCAATTATATAAAAGCCTACCAGGAGTTGCTGCCAGAAGCCCAACACGGTAATGCACAAGCACAATATGCCATCGGTTATTTACTCTATTATGGCTTGGGCGTGCCACAAAATCATGAGCAATCACGCTACTGGACTAAAAAAGCAGCAACGCAAGGCTTACCAGATGCGAAACGTGCGTTAGCAAAGATGAATGAACAAACAACACAAGCACCAACGACTAAGCCTAAAGCAAGTTCAAAGCCCAAACAGAAAAACGTGGTAACCATTAGTTCTTCCTTACCATCAAACCTTAAGCAACAAGCACAAACCTTTAAAGGGCTATCTAATGATCACTTCGTGCTACAAGTCATGGGAACCCACAATTACCCCACACTAAAAAAGGTCAGCAAAGAATTAGACTTACCTGAGTCTTTAATTATCCGTACCTATTACCAAGGAAAATATTGGTACATATTCGTCGCCGGCGATTATAAGACGTATCAAGCAGCCCTGGCGGCAAAGAAAGCATTAAACAATGACTACCCCAACATCAAGGCATGGCCCCGCAAAGTGTTGGCATTGAAGAAAAAGATTCAGTGATCCTGCAGAAGACTTTTCAAGAGCGCGTTAAATGGTTCTATATTACTAGTAACGCTTGCACTTTCTAAACTGCCCATATAGTCAGCCCTCATCTCAACAGGAATAATCATCCAAGGATAATTCGCGGCTGCTAGCATAACATTCATTAAAAATCGGCCCATCCTGCCATTACCATCCATATAAGGATGAATATAAACGAAAAAGAAATGTCCTAATACAACACGTACCCAACCATTATCTTCATTATCTAATAAAGAAAAAAATGCAGATATTAACTCAGGCACCAACTCATAATTTGGAGGAACATGCATTGAATGTCGTATATAAACAGGGTGTCTTCTGTACCCGGCCAAATCAGATGGCTTTAAAATCCCAGCAATAACGCTCGGCCCAAATAATTCGCGATACCAATCTCCATGAGCCTTTGCTGCGATGTTTGCTGGATGTTTATGCTCTAATACAACGCTAATACTCTCTGTCACGGCTTGAAATGCTTGCCAATACCCACGTGCAGCTAATGCATTTTTATTATTTAAATCACTAGCAATATTTTCAGGATCCCACTGACCCAATCTAACACGTTCAATTAACTCTGGACTGACACGATACCCCTCTATAGATAGTGAATGATAAGCATCATTACTATAAACTGCGTCTACTTGTTTTAAATAACTCGCCGTATTTTTAATTTTTTTAGCGGCTGTTGGCAAGTTTGTTAATATTGTTTCTCGCATCTGTTGCCAGGTCATTTGCATACGGGTAACAGCTGGTGATTGCGCTGCCGGCACTATAATTATTGGCATTTCCTTCAAAAATGGATCAACTTCTCTCACATCGTAACCAACGGCTTTCATTGTCTTGACAATATCATCCGCCATTTTATTTTTACCCACATACCGTAAGCCTCCTGCTACCCGCCCTGCGATTACACTATGTCCACCATCTAATAAAATACCTAATACCTCTGAGGGATCTTTAATCATTGAAAATACTGCATAAGCATCTACTGGATATTGCCTATAAAATTTTGCGGAACATGCGACTAATCCTGCTGCGATAGAATAAAGCCTAAGCTCATTTACAATGACTATATTGTCTGAGCTTGGCAATTTATACCTAACATCAAACAAGGAAGTGTTATGAGGCAATTGTGTCACTTTATTATTGGCATTTTTTGCATGAATTAATAATTGTTGTGGTACTGTCCAATTACCAGTATGTAGCAACAGTGATTGCTCGGGCGATAAGCACCACTCATCATCAAAACGGGCCATAAGATATTCGGCACAAAAATACCAATAAGACGCATACCAGGTTGTGCTTTCTCCAGCAGCTATATCTGGTCTTGAGGGGATATACCAACCTTTTATGACATCTTCTAAAAAACCATTGCTGAGTAAGCGCTCTCGATGCACTCTGCTCAAATCACCCGCTTGAATAGCGATATGACCCCGCTGCTGTAATTCATGGAGCAACGCTAATGATTCTGCCAATTTTTCTGATGGTGATGCCATATCCTAGCCTACTTTATCTCTTATGGATTAATTATAGGTTATTTTGCTGTGCTTATCATAGGTTTTTGTGTTGTACCAGTCATAGGTTATTGTGTTGTGCGGATCATAGGTTTTTCTGCTATTTTTTAAATATTGTTTTTTTTCAATAACTTAAAACATTAATCCAGCATTTTTATAATGGCCGAAAAGTCTAATTGACCCTCACCTTTGTCCACAAACCGGTGATAGAGCTGGGTCGCTAAGTGCCCTAAGGGTGTGTCAGCTTTGGCGCTATGAGAGGCTTCTTGGCTTAACATTAAGTCTTTTAGCATCATTTGTGCGGTGAATCCTGGCTGGTAATCATTGTTGGAAGGCGCGGCTGGCACTGGGCCTGGCACGGGACAATAGCTGGTAAGTGACCAGCATTGGCCGGAGCTGTTAGAAGCAATATCAAAAAAGACTTCTGGATCCAAACCTAGTTTTTGACCTAAGGTCATGGCTTCACACACGCCAATCATGGAAATCCCTAACAGCATATTATTGCAAATTTTGGCAGCTTGACCATTGCCGGCTGGGCCTGCATGAATAATATTTTTCCCCATGCATTTTAAGATGGGTTCCGCTTTACCAAAGATGGCTTCGCTGCCCCCTACCATAATCGTAAGGCTAGCAGCTTCGGCCCCTGCCACACCGCCAGATACAGGTGCATCCAGCATCGCAAGACCTTTGGCTTTGGCCAATTGATGTAAGCCTCTGGCATCGGTGATATCAATAGAAGAACAATCAATAATAACGGTTTCAGGGGAAATATTCGCAAAAAGACCTGCTTGTCCGTGACACACACTTTTTACTTGCTCACCTGTTTGTAAGGACATGATGACAAAGTCTTTATCTTTGGCAACATCTGCAGGCGATGAAGCGAAGTTAGCGCCGTGGCTCACGGCTCTTTGCATGGCTTCTTGTGAAATATCGTATACAGTGACCGCGTGTTTATGTTTGATTAAATTCGCTGTCATGGGGTTACCCATATGACCCAGGCCAATGAATCCTATATTTGCCATGCACTTCTCCCTCAAAAAAGCTTATTGTGTCACAATTTGTTGGCTGATGACTAGTGATCGCCCGGCAGAAGCGGATAAGAATTGACAGTTATCGGCAGTAGCATGCGCCAATGTAAAGCTTTGCTTGCCGGCGATAATGACACATTTATTGGTTTTTCCATCATGGGTTGCAGTGATAAGATAGGGCGCACCAATGGTGAGCTCAATAGTTTTAGAGGCACTACCCTGTGCCAAGATATTTCCCTGATTATCGGTCATAGTTGCTGTGACATTTTTGCTAGGCGCAAAAAGATAGTCGATGTTTTTGTCTGCCGCCACAGCAATAGTCGTAAACACCATAGCAATTAATATAAATAATAATTTATACATACGTGCAATCCCGTGAGAAAAATGTCCTAATGCTCAATATAGTACAGTTTTCCTAAGTAAGAAGGGAAAAATAGGTTGGTTATCCCGAAGCAGATGAATTTTAAGGGAAAATTTTTTTACCTATACCCATCGTTAAGCACAGGCTTGTTGACGATAAAAGCCGGCCGCCTCGGTGAAAAAGTTATTTAACAAATCAAAGGAATGGCTAGTGATGATGGATTCTGGGTGAAATTGCACACCGATGACAGGATAGGTTTCATGGGCAAGTGCCATGATTTGTTTATCTTCACAATAGGCAAGCACTTGTAAACAAGCAGGTAGGGTTTTCTCACAAGCAATTAACGAGTGATAGCGGGCGACTTTAACCGGGCTTTTGATGCCGGTAAATATTCTGCTACCACAATGCCTGACATCAGAATTCATGCCATGCATGGGTTGCCTAGCATGAATGATGTTGCCGCCAAAGGCGGCTGCAATTGCTTGATGACCTAAGCATACACCTAAGATGGGATAAGTTGCGTAAAAAGTTTTGATGATATCAAGCGAAATGCCAGCCTCATTGGGCGTACAAGGCCCAGGAGAAATCACAATAGCCTGTGGGTTTAATTGTTTGATTTCCTCAAGCGTAATGGCATCATTTCTAACAACGCGCCGTTTAAATCCCAGCAAGCCAATATAGCGCGCTAAGTTATGCACGAAGGAATCATAATTATCAATGACTAAGATTTCTTTGTTCATTGGAGGATTTCCTCGGTGAGTGCACGGGTTAAAGCATTGGCTTTATGTAGGGTTTCCATATACTCTTGTTCCGGCTCAGAATCATACACAATCGCCCCCCCCGCTTGATAACGCGCCCTATTATTTTGGATAGTGAAAGAGCGAATAATGATTGACGTATCCATGCAACCGTCAAACCCTATATAACCAATAGAGCCGCAATAAGGTCCGCGGTTTGTTGGTTCTAATTCATCAATGATTTGCATCGCTCTTATCTTAGGTGCGCCGGTAATAGAACCACCGGGAAATGCGGCTGTTAATAAATCTACTGCATGGGCATCTTGTTTTAGGGTTGCTCTAATCACAGATACTAAATGATGTACGGTTTGAAAACTTTCCAAGCCACAAAGTTTTGTGACGACAACGCTATTATCATCGCAAACTTTGGAAAGATCGTTTCGCATTAAATCGACAATCATGGTGTTTTCTGCGCGATCTTTTTTGCTGTTTAATAATTCCTGGGCATTACGTTTATCCTGTTGTGGGCAAGCGTCACGTGGTCGCGTGCCTTTTATAGGTCTTGTTTCAACATGATTGTTATTAATTTTCAAGAATCTTTCAGGTGATGCTGATGCAATAATGTCGTTACCAAATTTCAAAAAAGCTGAAAATGGCGCTGGATTTAAATGACGTAATTTACAATAAAGTTGGTAAGGCGTTAGTTTGTTTTCAAGATTTGTAGTAAAACTTTGCGAAAGATTAGCTTCAAAAATATCACCGTCTATAATATATTGCTGGACTGTTTTAATAAGTTGGCAATATGTTTCTTTCGTGATGCTTGCTGTTATCTGGTCACTTGCAATGATTTCTTTAAGATAATCAGGGTTAGGTGAAGCAGAGATGGTTGCTAATTTACTTTCTAATGCTAGCTGTTTTTCCTCTGCTTTTAATTTACGCTTTTTTGGATCTGCTTCTTGCAAACCAGTAGAGACTATCCATGCTTGTTGTTTTTTATGATCAAATGAAATAACACTGTCATAAAACCCTAAGGCAATATTAGGGAACGTTGATATTGGTTTTTCACAAGAGATGTTATAGAGATCATGGCATAAATCATAAGAGAAGTAACCAGCCACACCGCCTTGGAACGGTGGTAAGTCATTTCTAGTATCAAGGACAAAGGTTTTTAATTTTTCTTTTAAGCATGCAAAGGGGTTTTTCGTTTCATCTGTGATGAATAATTCAAAAGGATTCACTAAGATATAGCTGTAACGATTCGTATCGCCACAGTCTGTGGCGAAATCAGCACTATCTAAAAAAACAGCTCCATCAGACTCAGAAAATGCGGCAAAGTATAAATTCGGATCCTTGTATACTATTTCTTTTACTAAAGGTTGTATCACGAATAATTCCGGCTCTTAGTGTAGAGAAGGCGCATATTATGGTGATCTGGGAGGGCTGAGTCAAGATACATAACGTTCATGGCTCGCCGATACGCCTATTTGATAGGCTAACTCGGCTGGGTGTGATATGTCCCAGATGAGCATGTCCGCTAGTTTGCCGACTTCTAGGCTGCCGTAGTCTTCATCGATAGCTAGTGCCTTGGCGGCATTAATGGTAATGCCGGCTAGGGCTTCGGCTGGGGTTAAGCCGAAAAGAATACAAGCCATATTCATCACGGCATTGATGGAGCACATGGGGGATGTTCCTGGGTTACAATCAGTAGCGATGGCGATGGGGATTTGTTTTTCTCGTAATAGGTCGACAGGTGGTTTTTTTGATTGTTGTAAATAATAATAAGCACCCGGTAGTAACACGGCCACGGTTCCTGCTTTGGCCATGGCATTCACTGACCGTTTTGATACATATTCTAAATGATCCGCCGATAAGCCTTGGTATTTTGCGACCAGTGCAGCGCCGCCTTGATCCGATAATTGTTCCGCATGTAATTTTACAGGTAAGTTAAGATCGGTCGCGACCTTAAACACTTGCTCAATGTGCGCGGGCGTAAAAGCAATGGTTTCACAAAAGCCATCGACGGCATCAATCAACCCTTGCGCTGTTAGTTCGGGTAGTATTTGTTGACACACATGATCGATATAACGTTGAGTATCGCCATTAAATTCTTCAGGAACAGCATGCGCACCCAAAAAGGTTTTATAGACGTTAATCGGCAAGGCTTCTTCTAATTGTCTCGCAACTCTTAACATTTTGCGCTCGCTTGCTAAATCCAAACCATAGCCAGATTTAATTTCAATATGGTAAACCCCTTCTCGCATTAACGCTTTTGCTCTTGCCATGGCAGCATTTAATAATTCCGATTCACTGTGCTGACGCGTTGCAGCAACCGTTGACAAAATGCCGCCACCCGCCTTGGCGAGGCTTTCATAATCCGCGCCTTGCATTCTTAAGGTAAATTCATTGAGGCGGTTGCCGCCATAAATTAAATGGGTGTGACAATCGATAAAACTTGGCGTTATCCAGCGATTCCCAACATCAACAACTTTATTGGCTAATTCCTGCGGGTGGTCCAGTAAACTATCTTGTGCACCCATCCAAGCGATTTTGCCATGCTTCACTGCGATGGCCGCGTGGCGCATTTCTCCGTAATCGTTGTCTCCCGCCATAGTTGCTAAATTTGCACTATGATAAAGGGTATCCCATAGTTGAGTCTTCATAGGGTTCCTTATGGCTATATCTGATAAATTTAATCAATTTTATCAACCTTCTAACTCAAAAGTATGGAAGGGACTGCGCCAGAGTCAAGGCCAAGCCTATTATTATCAGGCAATAAATACTATTGATATTCGTAAAGACATTATGGTATCCGATGATTGTGTTAATTACGGTTTGCTGGGCTTTTGCTGTGATAGCGGTGTTATTCGCAACCAAGGTCGCCCCGGTGCGAAAGAAGGCCCTAAGGCTCTGAGGCAAGCCCTTGCTAATTTACCGATACACTTTGCGGATACTGTCAGACTCTATGATTGCGGCGATGTTGTGGATAAAACGCAAGACTTAGAAGCCGCCCAGCAAGCACTTGCAGAGGCAGTTGCGCGCCTCAAAGCCTTAAACTTAAAACCCATTTTAATAGGCGGTGGCCACGAAATTGCTTGGGGACATTACCAAGGCTTATTGAACGCACATAGCCTTGAGCAATTCGGCATTATTAATTTCGACGCCCATTATGATATGCGGCAGCTACTCAAGGGTAATAAAGGCAGCTCCGGCACACCCTTTTTACAAATAGCAAAGGATTGTGAAAAACGGCAATGCCCTTTTGATTACACCTGTATTGGAATTCAAACTCACGCCAATACTCAGGAATTATTTGATACAGCAAAGCGGCATCATGTTTATACGCTATTAGCCGATGATATTTATATGCAAGATCCCGCACACAGTGTGGCGATGATGGATGATACTTTAAATCGCCTCGATCAAATCTATTTAACCGTATGCTTGGATGTATTCAGCGCACCCATAGCGCCCGGCGTCAGTGCGCCGCAAGTTGCCGGTTTACAAGCATGGCAAGTGATTCGTTTATTACGTTATATAGCTCGCAGTAAAAAAGTCGTTAGCTTTGATATCGCAGAATTATCCCCTCCCCATGATAAAGATCAGCAAACAGCCAAACTCGCGGCGCTGTTAGTGGCAAATTATATAAATTTTTCCAGTTAGTAAAATAAGTGAGCAAGTTAGTCTTAGCGCTAGATTTAACACGAAATTTTTTACTTCATCATTTGACTTTATTGTTCATTCAAACAACAACCCTGTAAAAAAAACTAGCGGAGCACAAATCCTGTGCTACATTTTTTGGACAGTGACAAATGTGGGAGAGGTAGCTGATGTGTGCGAGAACGAGGACTGAGACAATAACAGGAACACGTTTAGAAAAAGACAAATTGTTAAAAGCGGCGCGTGAAAAACGTGGCGTCGACATAGCAAAATTATGTGGAACCGCTTATAGCAATCCAAGTTATCGAAAATTTTGTCGTGAAGATTCCCGCTTAGTGAGTTTTTGGAATAAGCAGTTAAATAATTATAAGTCTGGCTTGAAGCCACAAACATTTCTGAATAGCTTTGAAATTTTCTATGGTGAGTATTGTTATGCGAAATTTTTGCAAACCAAGATCACTGATTACTTACAACAAGCTTATGAACATGCAAACTTAAAAGCATTATTGGAGTTAATTGATAAGCGTTATCGCAAAGCGTTACAAACTGCAACGCACGATGACACAGTTGATATTGACGCATTGTTGAAAACTGCAAATCACTGTTCAGATAAACATGGCACCATCGGTTGGGTAATACTCGCAAAAACATACATCGAAATTGCAAGTTATCATCATCGAGTCACTGGCAAATATGATGCGGTAACTCATTGCTTAAATGCGGCAAAGCAAGCATTTAGCAAAGCAAAAACGCTGATTTCAAAATCATCACGGGAAATTAATAATGCTAGACTGTTCATAGCGTCTGAAAATTTTGAAATGCAAAAACATTTGCCGTTTACGAAAGAAGACATTGATATTTTACAAAATCACATCCTAAGCTTGCCCGCTTTTGCTACGTACCTTAAGGGCATGACTGCAGATTCAACTATTCCTCAGTCATGCCGTGTGTCTAGTATGTTCCTCTAGCTGCGCTATACCCTTGTGGGCTGAGGGATCGACAGCTATGGGTTAAGCCTGGGGATCTTGGTGAAGCTTATCAACCAGCTCTTCTAACTGTTCTTCGGAGGTGCTTTGTTGGGGACTAAGACGATGTAAGGTATGCACCACGGCTTCTAATTGACGCATAAAACGACTGCAGTGTTTGCACAGCATCAGGTGCATGCGAAAATTCATTCGCTGCATAAACGACATTTGTTGATCGAGATACTCACTGGAGCGCTCATTAATATCACGACATGTTAGCATAGTTACACTTCCTGTAGTTTATTGACAACAGCCTTCACTGCTAATCTTGCACGGTGCAGTATGACTCTTCCATTAGACGTTGTAATATCCAATTGATTACAAACATCTTCCATCAGAACACCTTCTAAATCATGCAAAGTCAGCATAATTCGTTGATTATCAGGCAATTTATCAATTGTTTTTGCGATTGCTGATAATACTTGTTCACTTTGTAAAAGCGCATCTGGTGATTCATCATCCCAGGGGATAGGCGCTACTCGCCAAGTGCCATCTTCTTTATAATCATCTTGATATAAGTCTTCTACAACCGTTGCATGGGAGATATGTTTTGCTTCTTTGCGCAAGCGGGTTTTAGCGGCATTGATGGTAATGCGTGTCATCCACGTTTTAAAACTGGCTTCACCCTTAAAGGTTCCCAAAGAACGCACCACAGACACCCAAGCTTCTTGCACTACATCTTCAGCATTAGCATCACCTACAAAACTACGTGCAATGCGTGTCATATTGGTATGATATAGATGCACTAATTCAGATAGCGCTTGGCGCTTACCGTTTAAAATTTCTGCGACTAATTGCTTATCCCTGTCGAGTGTATTCATACAATGAGTTCCTGCTAGTTATGGTAAGGCTTACTAAGCTTATGCACCGCATCAATAAATACCGTAACCGATTCGATCGGGGTATGTTGATGAATCCCATGGCCAAGGTTAAACACATGCCCAGGACCCAGGCCAAATCCTTTTAAAATGCTTGCAACTTCTTGCTCGATACGCTCTACTGGTGCGAACAATAGACCGGGATCCATATTGCCTTGCAGCGCAACCTTATCACCAATCCGTTGCTTAGCGTTTTCAATCTCAGTCATCCAATCTAAGCCAACACAATCACAGCCACTAGCAGCCATTAATTCTAACCATTGGCCCCCATTTTTAGTGAAGACTGTTTTTGGAATTATTTGATCTTCATAGGCTCTGGGCAATTGCGCAATAATAGCTGTCATATAATCAAGAGAAAATTCTTGATAAGCCGTTTTTGTTAATACGCCGCCCCAGGTATCAAACAGCATAATAGCCTGCGCGCCCGCAGCAATTTGTGCCGATAAGTAATTAACAATAGCTTGTGATAATTTTTCCAAGAGTAAGTGTAAGGTTTGCGGTTGTTGATACATCATGGCCTTGATAGTTTCATAGGCTTTGCTAGGACCACCTTCAACCATGTACGTAGCCAATGTCCAAGGGCTGCCAGCAAAACCAATCAAAGGCACCCTGTTGTTTAAGCTTTTTCGAACAAGACTCACCGTATCCATTACATAGCGTAACTCTTCACTCGGACAAGGGACAGGCAATTGCTCTACCATGTTTGTGGAAGTAATGGGACGTTCAAACTTAGGCCCTTCTCCCGTCGTGAAATATAAACCCAAACCCATGGCATCAGGAATGGTTAAAATATCTGAAAATAAAATTGCTGCATCTAAATCGAATCTTTCTAAGGGTTGCAAAGTGACTTCACAGGCTAATTCAGGATTCTGACATAGTGACATGAAGTCACCCGCTTGTTGACGTACTTTTTTATATTCTGGTAAGTAACGCCCTGCCTGGCGCATCATCCACACAGGAGTTACGTCAACGGGTTCTCTCAATAAAGCTTTTATTAAACGATCATTTTGTAAGGGTGCCACTCAATTATCCCACTTTATTTTGATTAATACTTTTGAGGCTCCTTATCCATGGATGTATCCGTTGTAAATTATGCGGTAAATCTTTTACTGCTAAGTGAGCTGTCGCACTATCATTGTACTGACCATAAGCTACCACATACCATATCTTGCCGCGACTGGAGACATGGTAAATATGCGCTTGTTGTTCGATACCGTGATTAATAATGAATTGATTCGCCTTGTTAATGGTTTCTGCGGCTAACAATTGCAAGGTATAGCCTCGAGGCTCTGTGGCCGCTTGTGTGACTTGTTGCGGCTGCGTGGCTTTAGGCTCAGAGGTCACTGGTATTTGCCTTGGCAAATTTGCTGCAGTGAGCGCTTCTGCTCTTGCGGCAATTTGTGCTTGCTCTTCCTCATCTGATTGAGCATCACTTTGTGTTGGCGTTGGTGTTTCTTGTACTTTCACCACTGGGTTTACTGGCGTTTGCGTCGTTGCTGTCACTGTTTCTATGGTGGCTTGTGTTGGCAATTGCGTATTGCTAGCCAATGCTAAGCGTGCCGTATAAGTATTGCTTTGTTGTTTAGCCATTAATGCGGCTCGCTGCGATGGCAAAGCAGCCTCGCCTTGGCTAGCTTGCATAAAGGCTGGGTTGTTATGTGGCGTCACTACAAAGGCCGTCACTAAGACTAACAACACACAAGCACCAGCGGCTAATGGCCAATGACGTCGCAGAAACCTTGTTCGTTTGGGTAAACCAGTTTCACTCTGCGGTAAATATTTAATTAAAATATTTTTAGCAAAGAAATTCACTTTAATAGGCACGCCACTGGATTGTTTGAAAATTTCATCAATGTCTTTTTCAGAAAATAAATTACTACTTTGCACACCAACAGAGGCTAAACGATGCTCAATGTATTGCGCTGTTTCTTGGCGATTTAACGCTTCAACCCGTTGTGTATGAGTTAAGGCTTCTCCCATGGTTTCTGAAGTGATACTCGATAGGGTCGCTGTTAACTGTGGACCGCCGACTAAGACAATGTGCAAAGGGTTCACCGGCTCGGCGTTGTCATTAGCAAATTGTAGTAATGTTTCATGGGTTGATTCTGGTAACTTATGTGCATTGTCAATCACTAACACATAACGCTTACCTTGTGATGACATCGTATCAAGGGCTTGGTTAATAGCACTTTTTAAATCAAAATCTGACATGCCTTGATAATTAATGCCAAGATGGCTGGCAAGGATTTGCAGTAAAACAGAGGAGACAATGCTAAGCTCACCTTTGACTTCGCAAACACCCGCTTCTTTTTTAACTTCTCTCACAAATTCATGTCGTAACACCGATTTACCAACGCCTAAAACACCTGTCACGACTAAAACGGCATTGCTTGATTGGCTTAAATGTAATAATAAATCTATTTGCTGTTGCCAGCGATCGGATAAGTAAGGAGTAATATCAGGATTATCGGCCGCGAAGGGATC
The DNA here is from genome assembly GCA_021773295.1 of Gammaproteobacteria bacterium. GTDB lineage: Bacteria > Pseudomonadota > Gammaproteobacteria > UBA1113 > UBA1113 > JAJFKI01. The sequence goes on from JAJFKI010000014.1 coordinate 19,755, forward strand.
CGATGATAAGTGATAATATTTCCAGTAATCTGACATTGCTATTCCTCCTTGTCTAAACCACAGGTTTGTAGTGCTTTTATGACGGCTGTTGTGTCAACAGTATCTGTCACAAACCCTTGGCCCATTGATTTTAATAAAACTAAACGTAAACGATGGTCCATCACTTTTTTGTCAACGCTCATTAAATCCATGCATGTCTCAATGCTCAATGCTGCCGGAGCAGCTATGGGTAACTGGCACTGTTGCAATAATTGTTTAACCCGTGCAACATCTTCTGCTTGTATATACCCTAAGTCCTGCGACAGCTCTGCCGCTACCACCATGCCCGCTGCTACCGCTTCACCGTGTAACCATTGCCCATAGCCTAAGCCGTTTTCAAAGGCATGGCCAAAGGTGTGGCCTAAATTGAGCAGCGCCCTAATGCCTTGCTCTGTTTCATCCGCTGCCACGATGTCTGCTTTTATTTGGCAACAGTGGTAAATCATAGTTTGCAACGCTTGCGCCTCTTTAGCAATGATTTTATTGATATTTCCTTCTAACCAAGCAAAAAAATCCATATCGTGGATTAAGCCATACTTGATGACTTCAGCAAGACCGGCGTTAAATTCTCGAGTTGCTAATGTGTTGAGTGTGTCTGTGTCAATAATAACAGCGAGTGGTTGGTGAAAGGCGCCTATCATATTCTTACCCAGCGCATGATTCACTGCCGTTTTACCGCCCACGGAAGCATCCACTTGTGCCAATAGTGTGGTGGGCACTTGAATAAAAGGCACTCCGCGTTGATAACAGCTAGCCGCAAAGCCTGCCATATCACCAATTACACCACCCCCAAAGGCAATAATCACTGTGCCACGGTGGTGTTTTTGTTTTAACAGCTGATCAAAAATTTGGTTTAAGGTGTCTAAGTTTTTGAATTGCTCACCGTCTGGTAGGATAACCGTATCACATTGCTTGTCGGTGAGTGCCTCGGTTAACTTGTCTACATATAAATCTGCCACGGTGGTATTACTGACAATCATCGCTTGTTGCTTGGGAATGTGCCTGCGTAATAAATCCGTCTCAGATAATAGGCCACTACCTATATAGATAGGATATCGACGCGGCCCTATTTCGACCCAACATAGTGTTGCTGCTCTGTCAGTGTCTTGCTGATTCATGATTATTTACTCAAGTCTCGGCACTCTCACAAAGAACACTCAAAATATCATTAACGACGGCTTTTATTGTACAGTCATCTGTGGAAAACACATAATCTGAGGCTTGTTCATACAATTGATGGCGTCGTTCGATGAGTTCTCGCAGTCTGCCTTCTTTGTCATCGGTACGCAGCAATGGGCGCCGTTTGTCTTTGATGGTGCGTTCTAATTGCTGCTCTACACTAGCCTTAAGATAAACCACTAAGCCACGATTGGATAAAGAGCGGCAATTTTCTTCCCGCTCGACAACACCACCACCGGTGGCTAGGACGATGCTGTTTAACTGTGATAAGCGATCAATCACTGCCACTTCACGATCACGAAAACCCTCTTCCCCTTCCACATCGAAAATCCAGGCGATATCAACGCCGGTAGTTTCTTCTATCTCTAAATCAGAGTCATAAAAGGTATAATTCAATTCTTTAGCAAGTGCTTTACCTACCGTGGTTTTGCCCGCACCCATGGGCCCGACTAAAAATACATTTTGTTTAAAACCTAACATTAACTGTGCCACCTGCTTGATTATGCGAAAACCCGGTATGGTAACATAATCTGCCTTGGATAGGGATGTGGTCAATTAGGTTACATATACTCCAGTCAAGAATGGACAGCAAGGCGACACTGATAACACTAATACCGAACTATTGATGGGTAAATGACAATTAATGACACACCACTTTTATTTGTACAAGCTTTAGTCTATAATGACCAACTTTTTCTGGGATTACTTAGGTAAAAAAGCGAGCAATAATTATGTTAGATTCATTAGATTACATCAGTCATTTTTTCTGGGCGCATCAAGCCTTTTTTTCAAGTCATTACGGGATAAACGCCAGAGGCGAAGTACCGGAGTTGATTAGGGGATTTGGCAGATGGCTACAAAGTCAAGCTAAGACGGATCGATTCAATACAAAAGATTTAGAAAATTTTTCAGTGGCGCTGTGTGAGCAGTTGCGTTATGACTATCTTGAGCAAACAGATTTCTTCTCTGTGGTCCAGCGTTTTTACTATAAAGATCCAGATGAGTTTAAAACAGAAAATTTTAAAAAGTTTTTTTGGCTTCACGACCATGTTCGCGATTGGCTATATCTCAATTTATATCGACTTGAAGAGATCATTACAAGATGGGAGCAGGCTCATCATGTCCGACTACCCGAGCAAAGTTACACTATCCTTAAGGAACATATTCCATCCATTAAAATCTTTAAAAGACTCAATGAATATTTGCTGTTAAAACAATTTCAATCAGGTTACGATTTTTTATTTAAAATGTTTCAGGATGCGCATATTAGTAAAAATGAATTTAAAGAACTATTAACCGTTTATCTTGAGCAAATTAATGATGCCACGAGCGCATTAACATTAATAGCCATTACAAAAAAACGAGAGCTTTTTCCTGAAGAAGTCATTCTTAATCTTGTAAACGATAAGTTTCAATCCTATTCCCAGAAAAGCAATCACTGTGGTTTAAGGCAATTAAGTGATATCGCCTATAGCCTTCAGTTAATCACACTTGAGCTAAGGGAAAGATATAATACTGTCATTGATATGCTAAATTTGAATAGTGCGCCCGCGCTTTACCAATACTTTCTGAAAGCTGCTAAAAGCTCAAACGTAAATGGTTGCCATTGTAGCTATTTAATGTTGCAGGAGAATGCTGGGAACGGACAAAGCTATTTTAATCAATTAACGGCAGAAGAAAAATTAACAATACATAAATTTTGCAATTGTTATCCAGAGCTTCAGTCTTTTGCTGCAAAGATTGAAATAAAGTTACGAGCAATTAATGCGTTTCCAGATGAGCCGGTATCACAAGAGACACTTGTCGCTCAGGTTGGCCATTTTTCTCCGCCGCCAATGGCAAGTTCTAGCACCCAAGCTGCAAGTGCTTCATCTTCCAATAACACGTCAATAGTGAGTAAAGGGATCACCACCTGATCCCTTGGCATACTACAACCAGCCTACAGGTAGTTGCGCTATTTCATCTGTCAACCACTCTACTTTTTCACTTTGGTTGATTAAGATCCCAAATGCAAGCTTATTATCAATTACAAAGCGTTGTAGAGCTCGTAAATTGTTTCGCTTAACCGTCGAGCCATACTTGATTTCTACGGGTAACACACCAAAAGGTCCCTCTATAATTAAATCTATTTCAGCTTGATTTTTAGTTCGATAATAATAGGCATCCCAGCTTGTTGCTTGTGTTGCTTTTAGACCTTGCAGTAACTCTTCAATTACAAATGCCTCAAAGGAATGCCCCACAATTGGATGTGAATAGAGTTGCTCTAACTCATGGATGCCTAATAAGTAATGCATTAAACCAGAGTCACGGATATAACCCTTAGGCATTTTAATGACAGACTTAGTAATGCTTTTTTCATAACTTGGTAGTGAGCGCCATAAAAAAGTTCCCTCAGCGATAGTCAGGTATTCTCTAGCCGTTTTCTCACTCACTTCAATGGCTCGACTTAATTCACTCTTATTAATAATCGTACTTGATAATTGGCACAGCATTGTTAAAAAACGACGATAAGCAATCTTATTTAGTTTTGGAAATAACTTCCCAATATCTCGATTCAAATAGTTTTGATGATAGTTATCCATCCATTCGGCATAGAAATAATCGTCTTTAGATAACACAGGTTCTGGATAGCCTCCCTTCAACCACACTGTTTGCATTTGTTCATTACTTATTGGTGGCTTACCGGCTACAATCTTATCTTTCGCTAATGTTTGCAAAAATAGTTGATAAAATTTACTTAAAGGTTGTCGATAAATTTCATTGGCTTTAAGTGTACCTAACTCTATTGTTGCAATCCTACCCGCTAAGGTTTCAGAAATATGATTAATTAACTCTGGACTACTGGATCCTGTTAAGATAAAACGGCCTTTTTGCTTACGATCACTATCAATGACTCCCCGTAAAATCCGAAACAGCTCAGGGTATTCTTGAGCTTCATCAAAAATCACATGATTGGGATATTGTTTGAAAAAGAAATTCGGATCATAACTCACTCGATCATAATCGTGTGAGTTTTCTAAATCGATATACTGCCAATCGGGCAGCAAATTTTGAGCGATGGTTGTTTTACCCGCCTGACGCGCACCAATAATGGCTACAGCCGGAAAATAATCTAGCAATTTAATTACTTTTTGGCCTATATTACGTATTAAACCAGTCATATTCGTGCGTTCCCCCCGATATTTACTGGTTAAGTAAAGTGTACTTCCATTAAAAAGTCAAGCCATAGCGCCAGATATACCCGTCACACTTCAAAATGCGAGATTTAGGCGAGTTGATTTTTGTTCCCTTGGAACCTTTGAAATGCAGATAATAGTCGGTCTATTGCCAAATTTCAAAGGTTCCAAGGGGGCAAAAAGCAATAGCATTAATTTCGCATTTTCATCTGTGATGGGTATATGCCCATCGTACTTGACTGGTGATACTTAAAATTATCTTAACAGTACGCAATCCGCAGTTAATTTACGTCCCTTTATAGAGTTACGCTTTTTATGATAAATACGCTTCATAATTCAATACAGCAACATCCTGCATTGGCGGGTAGCTATCGCCTTGATAAATTAAATAGGCTTTATCTTCTTTTTCCATAAACACATCAAGATGCTGTATCATTTTAGGATGAAACGTAGCACTTGATTTGATCTCAAGGCATTCCTTATATTGCTTACGATCAATGATTAAATCAACTTCTTGTCCATGGCTCGTGCGTAAATAATAAAGCTCGGCATTGGTTTTTAAATGCCATTCGCGCTTTAATACTTCACTCACGATATAGTTTTCAAAAATGGGGCCTGCCAAGGGTCCTTGCGCATATTGTTTGTGGCTTTCTATTCCAGTGAGGTAGGATACTAAGCCGGTATCATGAAAATAAACTTTTGGGCGTTTAACAATACGTTTACCATAATTTTTATGATAGGGCGGTATTAAAAAGATAATATAAGAAGCTTGTAAAATAGAAATCCAATGTTTAATGGTTTTCACATCTACGCCTAAGTCATTGGCGTAAGTGCTCATATTTAATTGTTGTGATGTGTTGGCGGCTAATAAGCTCATTAATCGTTGAAAGTCGCGCATGTCACCAATATTGCTAATCGCTCTAACGTCATTATTAAGATAAGTATTAATATAAGCCGAAAACCAATCTTGGAATAGTTGATAATGTTTATTAACGAGCTCTGGGTAGCTGCCTTTATAAATAGACTCTTGATGTAATGCGCTTTTTATTTCTGAATATTGATAAGGTAATAAACTCAACAAACCAATTCTTCCTGCCAGCGATTCAGACACACCACGGATAAATCCAAATTGACTAGAACCGGTTAAAATAAATTTTCCTCTAGTATCTCTGTCATTGTCGACAGCTATTTTGATTAAATCAAAAATTTCTGGTGCTTTTTGTACTTCATCAAAAATAATTTTATTAGGATACATGCTAATAAATTGCTGTGGATCATGGTGGAATAACGCCAAGATGCGACTGTCGTCGAAGGTGACATAAGTATATTCATCCTTGAGCATGTTTAATAATAAGGTTGATTTACCGGATTGGCGTGGACCGGTAACCCCCACGACCGAAAAAAAATCGAGATATTCTCTGAGCTTGGTTTCTGCAACTCTATGTTGATAGTGCATAGCAGTCTCTCTATGTGTATATTTGGAATCACACTCCAAATATACACATAAAATAACCCGTTTTCAAACAATTAGATGTGTATATTTGGAGTTTAACTCCATATTTGCACAATAATGGAGGGATTCTTAAGGCAAAACAACATAAAATAATTCGATCAATTTGCGGCCCATCGTAAATTGATCGTGATCATTATAGGATGCCTCGTAAAATGATCTTGATCAATGCACGATACATCCTATAATAATCAGAAGATATAACGTTGAGATAAACCAATGAAACGCCTATACGATGCCATCATAAAACAACATTTTGAAGAACTGGATCTAATGCTATTTTTAGCAGGTCCTCGTCAAGTTGGAAAAACAACAGCCGGTAAGGCCGCACAAGCACTCACCACAAATTACACGTATTTAAACTGGGATAACTTTGATCACCGCAATATCATATTAAGTGGTCCCAGTGTTATTGCAGAATATGCCAAACTAGATCAACTCCAGAAAATCAAACCGCTTATACTGTTAGATGAAATTCATAAATACAAAGAATGGAAAAGTTTATTAAAGGGGTTCTATGACACCTACAAGAACGAAACCCATATACTCGTTACTGGCAGTGCGCGATTAGACATTTACAAATCTGGTGGGGATAGCTTAATGGGACGTTATTTCCCCTTTCGTATGCACCCCCTCTCCGTGGGAGAATGCATCTCACAATCACTGCCAACAGAGTTAATTAGTAAGCCTAGAAATCTTGAGCGTAATATTTTACAAAAATTACTAGACCACGGCGGTTTTCCCAAACCATTTTTACGGCATGAGAAACGGTTTACCGTTCGCTGGCAACAGTTAAGACAACAACAATTAATTCAGGAAGACATTCGAGATTTAAGTAAAATACAGGAAGTTAACCAATTGGAGGTATTAACAGAGCTTATCAAACATCAAGCTGGACAAGTATTAAATTATTCGAATTTAGCTAAAAAAGTGCGGGTCGCCAACGATACGATTAGAAGATGGATAAAGACATTAGAAGCTTTTTACTATTGCTATACTATTACGCCATGGAGTAAGAATATTACCCGCTCCTTAATAAAAGAACCCAAAGTTTATCTATGGGATTGGTCTGTTATTGATAATCCTGGTGCTCGATATGAAAACTTTATAGCAAGTCACTTGCTAAAAGCCATACATTATTGGAATGATCAAGGTTATGGAAAATTTTGCTTACATTATTTAAGAGACTTAGAAAAACGTGAAGTTGATTTTATCGTTATAAAAGATGAAAAACCATGGTTCTTAGTTGAAGCAAAAAGCAGCAACAATCATCACATTAATAAAAATCTTTATTATTTCCAAGAACAAACTAACGCTAATCACGCTTTCCAAGTAGTGCTCGAATTACCCTTCGTAGAGAAAAGTTGTTTCGATACGACGAATCCAACCATTGTGCCAGCATTAAGCTTACTTTCGCAATTAGTATAAAACTCACTTTATTCAGAATAGTAAATCGTAGGGGTTAAAAAAATTAGTAATTCGTCTTCTTCGGTCGCTTTGTAGCGCGATGTAAAGAAATTACCGAGGATAGGGAGTTTACCAAGAAAGGGAACTCGGATGACTTTGTCGCGTTTATCTTGTTCGAAGATGCCACCGAGGACGATGGTTTCGCCGCTTTTTACGATGACGTGAGTGCTGAGTTGGCGAGTGTCGATGGCGGGTTCGCCTTTGACAATATCATTGCCGCGTTTGTCTTGGTTGACTTTGATGTCTAAGTTGATGTTATCGTTAGCGAGGATTTCAGGCACGACTTTTAAACCGAGGACTGCTTTTTTAAAGGCGACGGTGGTCGCACCATTGTAGGCGGATTCTTCGTAAGGAATTTCTTCACCGGCCTCGATGAAAGCTGCTTCATGGTTGGATGTTACCAAATGGGGAGCCGACAAGAGTTGTCCACCACCTTCTGCTTCGACGGCAGATAATTCTAAATCTAATAATATACCTTTACCTAATTTTGCTAAAGCAATGCCAATGCTGGGGACTTGAGATAAGGTATCAATAGCCGCAGGCATATCGAAGTTTAATCGCTCAGCAAAAGGTATGTTAGCCACAGGCTCTGTCGCATCATTTAAAGCATTATTGGCAATTTGGTTAGCGCCTCTTAAGGTGCCTGATAAATGATTGGCTTGGGTCACACCAAAACTAACGCCAAGACTGCGTTCATATTGTCTGTCAATATTCATGATGCGGGCTTGAATCACAATTTGTGGCATGGCAATGTCTAACTGCCGAATGATGTTGGCGATGCGGCGAGTCAGGCTTGGTGAACCATAAATTAAAATCCTGTTACTATGGTTATCAACACTAAGACTGCTACCCTCTCCCATTAAAGCTTTGTTACTTTTAATGAGCTTAGCAATTTTTTCGGCTTGCACATGTTTTATGGTGATTAACTTTGTTTGCATGATAACGGGTGATGACGCAGGATAAGATTTACCCTCCGTCGTGTGTGGCATAAAAGGATCTTGCGCTAAAGCCATGGGTTGTATGACACAGAGTGTGATAACTAGAACTAGTTTAATTTTTTTATTGAAATGGTAGCACATGAAGTAATCCTTTTATTTTTAGTTTTCCTTGGTAGGTCTTATTTTGTTCGGGAGCTAATGTAAGCTTTTTTAAAAGTAACATTGAATTTTTTCGATAAAGATAGTGCAACAAACTAGTAAATTGTGAATAGTTACCCAAAAGCAAAAAATCAATGAAGATTTCATGATCTTCCTTTTTTTCTTTAATATAATCAGCTTCCATACCCACGTTAGCAATGGTTTGCGAAAGCTTGGCTACACTGATATTCGTTAGTTTTTTGCTAAAGGTTTGATGCTCATGATAAAAGCGCTTGCTTCGCAGTGTATTTAATGTTTTTTCAGCATGCTGTAGAGCCGATGATAATTGCTGTGCTTCATAATGATGATAATACTGAAGTACAGTACCCGCTATGATATTTAACCCAAAAATAATAGCACTCACTGATAAAAGCACATTGATTCGCTTTATTGCAAAAAATCGCTCAAACCCTTTCATGAAACCAACTCAAAACTAATATTAAATTTAAATCCACGAGGATGAACATCCATTTGTGTGATAGTCACATGGTTTGTTTTTAATTGCCCTCGCAACACGTTACTAAAAGACTCAATGGCTTTTGCACTATTAATAAACCCTGTTAAGTTCACTTGATTATCGATGATATTAATTCGAATTAGATAAGCAGTTGTCGGCATCATGGTATTAATAATATTGAATAGTTTTAATAAAGACCGCTGTTGTTTTTCAATGCCAGAACGCCTCACTGTTTGAGCTTGCTGCTGCTTAATAAGTGCTTGCTGTTGTTTTTGTTTAATCAACAATGGTTTTAGTTGGACACTTAATTGTTGATATTGATTTTTTGCCTGTAATTGTTGTTGCTCACCTTGTAAAAACAGTGTTGTCTGACCTATTACAGATCCCACAAGACCTACGATTAACATGCTAACAAACCAACGTTTATTAAGTTGACGGTGTTTTTCCCGCCATGGCAGTAAATTAAACCCTTGCTTTTCAAGGTATCTTTTTAATAAGTATTGGCAACTTGTGTCATGAGCGGTTTGCTCATGAATGAAATCAATACACGCTAAACGTAGTGAAGTCTTAGCAAAAAGTTGCTGCACAAAATCAACCGTCTCTTGGCGACAAGCAACAGCAGACACCTCATCATCCGCAATTTTCTTATAATCGCTAAGACATTGCTCTGGCGACACTTGCAAAAGGCGCGCTAATTTAATTTGGCAATAACTGTTAATTTGATGAGGCAATAGCTCTTGCGGCAAATGAATCGTTTCCATGATGCAGTGAGATAATGACAAACCCAAAATCACTGTTTGCCCATCAAATTGCGCTAAACCCAACCCCATCGCAAGGCTAGCCGGACAGTCAGAAAATTTAGCCACTGAAACAGTACGAACCTCACCCAAGGAAAATTGCTCCCCCTTCCAACACCCCTCCACCAACGACCATTTTGTATCATCCATGATCAAAGCCAACATATTAAATCACTTAAAAAATAAAAATATTATTATTTAATAAATAACACATGTCAAGTATAACGCACAATAGAGTCCCGAGCTTGGCGTAGGGGTTACCCCCAAATCAAGCGCAGGAAGCCGGAGGCTGACGAGCCATTGGGGGTAACCCCTACGCCAAGCTCGGGACGGCAAAATAGCAAAAAGAAATGATTCTTAAAGATACAAAATCACACCAACTAAGCTAATGCTTCGACAACCGCTTCACTTAACATCGAAAAGTGGCGAATGTCCTTAGCATTAAGATCACATTGATTTAAATCTACAAAGCGGATTCTGCGATTATCATAAGTATGGAAATAATAACGCTGATGCGTACAATCTTGAGCGCTAGTCCAGAGGGTTGAGCTAGTATATATCACACCATCAGTTTCTGCACGTACAGCACCAAACGGAATATCGAAGTTATTTAAAATGTGAAATGCTTGTAACATCGTATCATGAGCATCTTTAGTTGGCGCACTAGTATGTTTAAAGGCAGCCACACGAATGAAACGTGATGCAGGTGTAAAATCACCTGGCATCCCTAAAAAACCACTACCGTGTCCCGTGCCATGCACTTCGTTACCACTAAGCTCTATGGGATCATAATCTTTAGGACGCAAATTAATATAATTACTGCAATTTGTTAAATGCCAATTAAAGTCGGGAGTATTTGCAAAGACACCTAGTTTATTGTCATGAAGATTAATTTTCCCATCAATATATTCAATCACTAAACAAGCGCCCGTGGGATCGTTAAAGATATAATGAACAGGCAAGGTAAAACCCCATTTTTTAAAAATTGCATCAGAGACTTTAATCTTTTGTACTGCTTCTTTAACCTCTGCAACACTGGCATACTGCGTTAACATCCACGTTGCTAAGTCCACTGAAGTTAATGCGGATTCACCTTTATCCACCGCTTGATAGCCCGCATACTTAGCAAAATAAAATAAACCGCCTGCTAAGCCTTTTTCATTAACACCATCGGCAATCAGAGGAAGCCCTTCGGCATTAGCGCCAACCACAGCATACTTACTTTGCCATTCATGGCCATTATCACAATGAGCTTTTAAAGCATGATTGCGTGGTATCACGATCACTTCCGAATTAATATCAATGCCAAATTCCATGGTGCGTGCAAACACAATGGAACCATCATCCGCTTTTAGTTGTAAACCAGTACACATATATTTCTCCTATATCTTTTTAACGAGTTGCACGATGGCAATTAACACAATCGCGCCAATCACAGCAGCCGCTAACTCTAAAATAAATCCGCCGGTAGCAATACCTATCAGGCTAAAGAGACCACCGCCAATCACGGCGCCGATAACGCCAATGATAATATTGAAAATTAAACCGTAGCCTTCGCCACGCACCAATTTACCAGCAATCCAGCCGGCAATCAGGCCTATCAAAATGAATGCAAGAAAATTCATGCTTCTCTCTCCTCTAAAAATAATACATTAACAGGTTATGCGGATAAGGAAAACTAAGTCCTAAAAAAAAACATAAGTGTTTAAATTATCCTCCTTATGGGGTACAATGCCACAAGTTCAGTACTCATAGGTAGAGCATAACCAGTTGAATAAAAAAGCATTTTCTTATGTAATCCTTTGTTTAGTCATGCTTGTCGGCCTCGTAAATATCGCCCATGCCGGCTTAGAAGAATTAAGAGGCCAGGTTGGGCAAGGTTATTATTCCGACTACATTGGCGCCCCAGCCAATCAGCGTGCTTTCAAAATTGAATTGCCTCGGTTCCAAAATCAAAAAACGTGGCGCAGTGTGGATGTTAATCAAGTCATCACACCCGACTCTACTTATATCAGTTTCGGCCCCGGCACATATGACCAAACGATTTATCGCATTATGATTGCGCCACGCGACGAGAGTGATTATAAAGCGTTAAAAAAAGGCTTTGCTCATTTTGCCAATAAGGAAGCAAGACACTTTGCGAAAATGTTTAGTCAAGCCTATGAACAACCGATGATCCTCATCAGCGCAAAACAAATGAAAATTCACAAGCACGATGCTATTTATCGCATGTATAAGCAAACGATTATGACGAAAAAACATTGGTTCAGTCGCAAAAAGCCACAAATTTATTACTATGCAGTTTATATTCTTGATGCCGAGCCTTATAACATCAATTTCATCATGCAAACCTCCACTAGATTAGGACCGATAAGTATGCCTAAAAGTGAAGAAGCCATGCTGGAAAACGCTAGCTATCGCCCTTTTAATCAATTTGTAGAGTCATTACTCGTCACTTAGGAGAAGTTCAATGAGAAAAAAAGTTATCGTCATTGGTGCTACCGGCACTATTGGTCAAGCCATTGTTGCTGAGCTTGAGTCTGATTGTGATGTGATTAAGGTCGGGGGTTCTAGTGGGGATCATACCGTTGATATTGCATCGAGTGAATCCATCGCTGAGCTTTACCGTCAGTTTAGTAATGCAAAGGCTGTGGTTTGTGCCGCTGCTCGAGGAGTAGTGTTTGCGCCATTAGCCGACATGACAAAAGACACTTATTTGCAAAGTTTGCAGAGTAAGCAATTGGGACAAATAGACTTAGTCACCCAGGGGCTTAAACTGTTGGGAAATGATGTTTCTTATACCTTAACCACCGGGCTTTTAAATTGTGATCCTATTGCAGCGGGCAGTGCTGCCGGCATGGTGAATGGTGCTGTTGAAGGGTTTGCGCGTGCGGCTGCGATTGATGTACCAGCAAAACAACGCATTAATGTGGTCTCACCGGCATTACTACTAGAGTCTGTCGAAAAATATAAAGACTATTTCCCCGGCTTTTTGCCGGTACCTGCTAAAACTGTTGCTCTTGCCTATCGCAAAAGTATTATGGGCAAGCAAACTGGGCAAATTATGCAAGTTGGGTGGTCATAAAAAACAGCTTTTCCGCCGGAAACGTGCTACATTAACAATCATATAACCATCAAGTCACAACGAATAAATATGAGCCGAATTCGATCAATTCTAAAAATTAGCATATGGTCCGTGCTGGGGATTACAGCGATGGGTTTCTTAACGCTCATCGTCCTCGTTGTGAATGTTGAGCGAGAACTGCCGGATGTGGGGGTTTTAAAGGATTTCCAACTACAAATTCCACTGCGTGTTTTTACAGCTAATGGCAAACTCATTGCCGAGTTTGGAGCTAAGCGGCGTAACCCGGTTCCTTATGACGAGATCCCTAAAGATATTGTACATGCTGTATTAGCAACAGAAGATCAACGCTTCTTCGAGCATTCTGGTGTGGATATTTATGGTTTGGCTAGAGCAGCGGTGCAATTGTTACTAACGGGAACTAAGTCACAAGGAGGTAGTACCATTACCATGCAAGTGGCACGAAATTTTTTCTTAACCAGTAAAAAAACCTATACCCGAAAACTCAAAGAAATTTTACTCGCCATTAAAATTGATCATGAACTCAGTAAAGAAAAAATTCTCGATTTATACCTTAATAAAATTTATTTAGGCAACCATGCCTATGGCGTGGCAGCGGCTGCGCAAGTGTATTACGGCAAACCCTTAGAAGAATTGAATTTAGCCCAATTAGCAATGATTGCCGGTTTACCCAAAGCTCCTTCTAATTTAAATCCCCTTGCCAATAAAGAAGCTGCTCTTAAACGACGAAATCATGTGCTACACCGTATGCTAGAGCGCAATTATATTACCTATGCGGCGTATGATGATGCCGTTAATCAACCAATCACTGCCAAATATCATGGCTTACCGATTACAGTGAAAGCTGGCTATGTCGCAGAAATGGTGCGACGAGAAATTATTAATGAATTTGGTAATGATGCTTATGCTCAGGGTTTGAATATTTACACCACCCTTGACACTCATTTACAACAAGCAGCGAATCAAGCCTTACATAATGGTTTAATCAACTATGACCAACGCCACGGTTTTCAAAAACCTCTCACTAACTATGGCACACCGAGTGACCATAATTTATCGCTATGGTTAAAGCAGTTAAAAACGTTTAAAACTGTGAGTGGCTTGCGACCTGCAGTGGTACTGAGCGTGCAGAAAAATAGTATCGCCGCCATGTTAAGCACGGGGAAAATTATTTATATCCCCTGGCAAGGTTTATCTTGGGCGCGTAAACGTTTGAGCCGTGGTTACGTGGGACATGAGCCACGCAATGCAAAAGAAATCGTAAGCATTGGTGATGTTATCCGCGTTGAGCAATTAAAGAATAAGCAATGGGCATTGTCACAAATGCCTCAAGCACAAGGAGCGCTGATTGCGATTGATCCTAACAACGGCGCCGTGTTAGCGTTAACCGGTGGCTTTGATTTTAAAACCAGTAAGTTTAATCGCGTTACCCAAGCTGCTCGCCAGCCTGGTTCTAGTTTTAAACCTTTTGTGTATTCGGCCGCATTAGCTAAAGGTTTTACATTATCAAGTATCATTAATGATGCACCGATTGTGATTAATGATCCTAATGAAGAAGATTATTGGCGTCCACAAAATGACACGCGGCGTTTTTACGGGCCAACACCCTTACGTAAAGCTTTATCTAAATCTAGAAACTTAGTGTCAATTCGTTTATTACAAGCCATTGGTATTCCCTATACGTTAAGTTATTTAACTAAATTTGGGTTTGACATGAATACCATGCCGAACAGTCTATCTTTAGCATTGGGAACAGGAACGGTGACACCACTACAGCTTGCAACGGCTTATACGGTATTTGCCAATGGTGGTTATCGCATTACGCCTTTTTTGATAACACGCATCACTGATTCACGCGGACAATTGATTTATCAAGCACAACCTTCTCAGGCTTGTAATGATTGTGAGTTAAAACAAAAAGCACCCCAAGCAATTTCACCGCAAGTAGCATACTTGATGACCTTGGCACTCCAAGATGTCATTAATAATGGCACCGGACGTTATGCGCTGAAATTAAAACGTAAAGATTTAGCAGGAAAGACGGGTACGACAAATGAACAGAAAGATGCGTGGTTTGCTGGGTTTAATCATAACTTAGTCACCGTGGCTTGGGTCGGGTACGATCAACCGCAATCTTTGCATGAGTATGCCTCTAAGGTGGCACTGCCAATATGGACAGAATTTATGGGCATTGCCTTAAAGGGCAAGCCTGGAACAAAACCGCAGCAACCCTCTGGTTTAGTAACGGTGAAAATTGATCCAAAAACGGGCTTGCTTGCCGATCCGGGTAGCAGCCAATCTGCCTTTGAAACCTTTCGCGAGCAATATGCACCGACCACTTATGCCACCCAGACTGATCATCCGGGGACGAACAATAGTGATGATGATGGGGTGGCACAGTTATTTTAAAGAACCATGGGGATCGCTAATTTTGCTTGTTTAAGGCAGCGGTTTCTAGGATAATTGCTAATCCTGACTGGGAGGCGATGAACAAACTTTAATGGGATAACTGCTTTGCGTGGTGTAATTCAATATATAAAACAAAGACTTAAAAATAATAACAAATCAGCTAATGCCTCGGCTAGTCTGGACTTAAGCGGGCCCGTAGTCATCCCGCGCTCTTCGCATTGCATTTCTCGCAAGCAAATCAGTGCTAATTGTCGTAAAGTGCTGTATCGATTGAGTAAGGCGGGGTATGAAGCTTATCTGGTTGGCGGCAGTGTACGTGATCTATTATTGGGGCATGAGCCTAAGGATTTCGATGTGGCCACCAGTGCTACGCCGGAGGAGGTACGTAAACTATTTCGCAACTGTCGCTTGATTGGCAAGCGCTTTCGCTTAGCCCATGTTTATTTTCGCCATGAAGTCATTGAAGTCGCCACCTTTCGTGCAAATGTTCCTTGCAAGCAATCCATGAGCCAGGATGGTTTAGTCATCCGAGACAATGTCTATGGCTCTATTGAAGAAGATGTTATTCGACGAGACTTTACCATTAACGCATTACTTTATGACATCAACCGCTTTACGGTTATTGATTATACTGAGGGTTTAGAGGATCTCGATCATGGTTTAATTCGTTTAATTGGCGATCCCGTCACGCGTTATCGTGAAGATCCGGTGAGAATTTTACGGGCAGTGCGCTTCGCGGCTAAATTGGGCTTTCACCTTGAAGAAGCGACGGCGGCACCCATTCGTGAATGCGCCATTTTATTAGAACAAATTCCAGCAGCACGTTTATTTGAAGAATTTAATAAATTATTTTTTGCGGGTTATGCCGCTGTCACCTTTTCTCTTTTGCTGCAGTATAATCTTTTTGGTTTATTATTTCCTGCAACGCAAGCATGTTTGGGTGATACTACACTACATTTGCCCGTGGATACGTTTTTACAAACAGTATTTCAGTCTACTGATGATAGAGTTGATGACGGTAAGCCTGTTAGCGTCGTATTTTTACTGGCAGCCATTCTCTGGCATCCTTATTTACAACAGCAATATCACTTTCAGGCCGGAGGTTTTCGCAGCATGGTGGCTAAGGATAAAGCCTGTGACGCGGTGTTATCTCAAGAAACACATACTTTAGCTATCCCTCGGAAAATGCATCATCATATTCGCGATATTTGGAATTCACAAAGCTTCTTAGAAGAACGTCGTGGTAAAAGGCCACTGCGCATGGTGCGTCATCCCAGGTTTCGGGCGGGTTATGATTTCTTATTACTACGTGCTGAGGCTGATCCAAATTTAAAAGAAACGGCTCAATGGTGGAAAACGTTCTATCATGCCAAGCATGAACAGCGCATTCAAATGATTACGGATTTTCAAAAGCATAAACGGCGTAAATCGAAGAATTAAGCTTATGACGAATGTAAAAACATTATGGCAGCAATTACAAAACCACCAAGAGCTTATGGCGCAAGTCAGCCTAAAACAATTATTTGACTTGGACTCACAACGCTTTCAACACTGTTCATTGCAACATGCGGGAATTTTCTTAGATTATTCTAAAAATCATATTAATAGTGAAACCTTAAAATTATTGTGTGGCTTGGCCGAGGCAGCTAATCTTAACCAGAAAATAAATGATTTATTTTCTGGGCAGTCCGTTAATATCAGTGAAAAGCGCCCCGCACTGCATACAGCATTACGCTGTCAGCAGAAAAAAGTTTTGATTGTGAACGATCATAACATCATGCCTGACATCAAAGACACGTTGCAACGCATGCAAAACTTATCAAACCAATTGAATCAGCAGCTATGGTTAGGCGCCACAAATAAACCTATCACCGATATTTTACACATTGGCATTGGTGGCTCAGAACTTGGACCTAAGTTAGTAAGCGATGCTTTAGCGCCGTTTAAAACTTCAAGCTTGAAATTGCATTTTTTAGCGAGTGTTGATGGCACTGAATTAGCAAATTTGTTACAGCAATTAACGCCTGAAACAACGCTAGTGATTGTGGCTAGCAAGTCATTATCCACAAAAGAAACCTTATTAAATACTGAAGCAGTAAAATTATGGTTACTGCAACAATTATCACATATTTCTCAGGATATTGTACTGAAGCAACACTTAATATGCGTGACACAAAACATTGAGCAAGCATTGTTGCTGGATGTGGCCGCTGAAAATATTTTACCCGTTTGGCCCTGGGTCGGTGGGCGCTATTCTATTTGGTCTGCCATGGGCTTACCGATTGCCTTGGTGATTGGTGGTGAGCACTTTGAGCAATTTTTGGCGGGGGCTCATGCCATGGATGTACATTTTCGCCATAGTCCTTTGGATCAAAACATGCCGGTGTTATTGGGGTTGCTTGGGATTTGGTATAACAACTTTTTTAATACCCAGAGTCATGTGATTTTGCCTTATGATTATTTGCTGCAATTATTACCGGATTATTTACAACAATTGGTTATGGAAAGTAATGGCAAATGTTGGCAGCATGATGGTAATGCGGTAGTTGGAAAAACCAGTGCAGTGCTATGGGGAAAGTCTGGTTTAATCGGCCAACATTCTTTTTATCAATTACTGCACCAAGGGACGCATATGGTGCCAGCTGATTTTATTGTCTGTGCCAAGAGTCGTCATGATTATGAGCATCATCATCAGTTAGTGCTTGCTAATTGTTTTGCACAATCACAGGCATTGATGGTAGGTACACAAACCGAACCGCAGAATATTTTCGAACAACAAAAGTATATTCCTGGGAATAGACCTAGTAATACATTAGTATTAGATGAATTAACACCCTACACCCTCGGCGCTTTGCTAGCACTCTATGAACATAAAGTCTTTACGCAAAGTGTCATTTGGAATATCAATCCTTTTGACCAATGGAGCGTTGAACTTGGGAAACAATTATCGAGTGAATTGCTACCGGTGCTACAGGGATCGCAAGCAACGCATTTTGACGCCTCGACTAATGGCTTGGTAGAACATGTGAATGCATTGATGAATAAGACTAAAGAGCAATCTTAAGCATCTATTTTTGGCACCTGGATTACATCTGGCTCCAAGCCCTCTTGGTAGCGCTGCCACATTAATTCACAAGCTTTTTCAAAATGTTTGGCGAAACGTTTTGTATTAAACAATGGTTCTGTCTTTTTATTTTGTATCAGTTTTTCTTTTAGTCGCTTATATTCTTCTGGATTTTTAATATAGTAAATAATCTTTTCTTTATATTCTTGTGGAGAATTCATCACTAATTCAGGTAAGCCAATATTATATAAGATACTAGCGGCGCCTCGCGAATGATATCCATCGCCAGGACAAGTAATGACAGGAGCTATCGTCGAATGTTGTGTATAGGCGCTAACTGCCCATAATTTAAGCGGTGTATTCAACCATATGATTTTGTTAAATTATATGTGCTAACTCAAAGTAACAAACCGGAGAATACACCGATGAAAGACGATAAAGTAATTGCGTATAAAAATCCAGCCCGAACGATCGTAGAAGATGAATTAACACGATTTATTCGTGATAGTGCCCAAAAGATGCTGAAAGAAGCCATAGCCGTTGAGGTAGATGAGTTTATTCAAACCCTCAGCGAGCACCGGCTTGCGGATGGTCGCCAACGTGTGGTTAAGAATGGTTATTTACCAGAGCGTGCCATACAAACCGGCGTAGGGCCTGTGAAAGTGACAGTACCTAGGGTACGTGATCGCAGTGATAGTGATGAGAAATATAGCTTCATATCTAACCTAATACCAAAATACATGCGCCGCACAGCAAGTTTAGATGTTATGTTGCCGCTGCTCTATTTGAAAGGTATCTCAGCCGGTGATATGCCCGATGTAATGGCTCCCTTGCTAGGAGAAAACGCCCCCTCAGTATCAGAGAAAGTCGTTAGGACATTAAAAGCCTCCTGGGTTAATGAGCTTCAAACTTGGCAGCAGCGCGACCTATCCCAAAAACGCTATGTGTATTGGTGGGTCGACGGTATTTATGTCTCAGCCCGCATGGAATCAGAGAAAACCTGTTTGTTAGTGATAATTGGGGCAGACGAGCAAGGTAATAAATCATTATTAGCTGTCAATGATGGTTTTAGAGAGAGTAAAGAAAGCTGGCTTTGCGTGTTAAGACACCTACAACAACAAGGGTTAATGATGGGGCCTAATGTCGCTGTTGGCGATGGTGCCCTAGGATTCTGGGGCGCGATCAATGAAATGTTTCCAAAGACATCGCATCAACGATGTTGGGCCCATAAAACGGCTAATGTTCTGGATAAACTGCCTAAATCTCAGCGTGGCCAAGCCAAATCTATGCTACATGATATTTACCTTGCCGAATCTAAAAAAGATGCCGAGGAAGCCATACATCACTTCCATGAACATTACGCCCTTAAATACCCCAAGGTAGTTGAGTGCTTGGCTAAAGATAAAGATGAACTCTTAACCTTTTACCAATATCCTGCTGAGCATTGGGTACACTTGCGTACCACCAATCCCATTGAATCAACCTTTGCTACGGTTAGGCATCGGACTAAAAAATCAAAAAACTGTTTGTCTCGCACAACTGCTCTCGCCTGTGTCTTTAAGCTTTGTTTAGAAGCTGAAAAACGATGGAAGCGACTCAATGGGGCCAACAAGATCGCTGATGTCATTAATTTCGTTCAATACAAGGATGGCGTTAGAGTGGATAGTATGGTAAAAAACAAAACTTCGTCGAATGATAATGACGATGTAGCTGCCGCTTAACTATGGAGTTGCGTACACAATTTTTGACGATAACTCTAATGACAGGAACTTCTGCCCATAAGGCGTCGATGCTAGTAGCTAACCCATTGACGACAAAGCTATCAACAATTAAATCAGCCTGTGATAAACGCGCCAAATGCTTCTCTCGCACAGTCATTCTTTTAGCAAAATAAAATCTATCTGCAGTAACTCCTCTTTTCTTAGCATAATCTAAAAGCGTGTCTTTCGCCTTATCATCGGCAATCAATATCCATAAAATTGTTTTGTCGCAGCTATTGAGTATTGCCAGCCAACAATCAAATACATCAGGACTTAATTTATACGGTGTATTCATAGAACATAAAATGAACTTATCTTCTGGTAATCCATAGTCACAGCGCTTGCATCGCTCTGTTGCAATCAGCTGTTGATCATCCGTTGCCGAATGACACTCCGGCAATGCCACTAGCTTCTCCGAATAATACTGGTAGTTTTCCTGTGGGATGACTGTGTTATTCGCAATAATATAATCAATAAAGTTTGCTCCTGTACTACCACTATAACCTAAATATCTTACTTGTATTGGTGCAGGACGCAATGCTAAAACGCTCAAGCGATTGAAGGATAACAAACCATTTAAATCAACTAGAATTTGAATAGAATCTTTATATATTTTATCTGCTATAGTTGTATTATCCCACTGGTAACAATCACAGAAATAATCACAACTGTTTTTGATATTCGTTCGATATTCACTATTGTCATGTCTTCCATGTGAATACACATATGTTGTTATTTTCTCAGAATTAAAATGTAAGAACAACTTATTAATCACATAACTTAATGGATGACTTCCAATATTACTTGAAATAAATCCAATCTTTAAGGGTGAAGCGCTTTGCTGCAAATGCTTAAATTCATAGCTTCTTCTTTTAGAAACAGACTTTTCGAGCTCGGCAGAAATACGCTTGCCCACTTTATACTGTAAGTTATTTGCCTCAGGTAAGCATATAATATCAAAGGCCGCGATGGGAATGCGTTGGTTATTTTTAATTGATTTTTCTACTAACTTTTTTGTCTCTAATACCTTCTGCTGGTAATTTTTCCAATTATAAAGTGACAAATTCACAAAAAATAAAGCGGTTTTCGCTTTTTCGTAATTAGGATTAATCGTTAATAGTGCATCAAAATAATCTTTCGCTTGGTGAGGGTATGACGTTTTATATAATTCTCCAAGTGAAAATAAAATATCAACAGAACGAGGTTCAAGCCTTAGGGCTTGAAGGTAATGTTTTTCAGCAGGACTTTTCGCACCTAAAAAATGATATAATTTTGCCGCGTTATAAGCGAATATTGCCTGTGGCTTCATCGAAAATGCTTTTTTGTATGACTCAATGGCCTTTTCATTAAGCCCTATAGCCTGATAGCAACAGCCCATGTGAAATAGGTTTAACGCCGTTGGTGATTTGATTGCTAAAGACTTTTTATAATAGGCTAGCGCCGCTTCAAACTCTAATTTTTTATGAAGTAATTGAGCCTTATAGAGTAAGAAATCAGGGTTATTCTTCTCTATTGATATCGCCTTATCGATATAACGTAAGCCTTTATTGTGTTGCTTTAAATGATGAAGCACTATAGCTGTATTAACCAATGCCACCGTATCATTAGGCCGTTGCTGTAAGGCTTTTTCATAACACTGCATTGCTTTACCGTATTGCTTCTTATGTTGAAATTTAAGACCTTTGTCGGTCATTGAATGTGCCATAAATCCTGAACCTATTATTTAATTAATATCACATATCTGTGTCACACTTTCTATTTTAGGGACGTTGATTGCTGTTGGTGACAACCCTTCTTGGTAACGCTGCCACATAAGTTCAAACGCTTTTTCCAAATGCTTGGCGATTCTGTTCGTGTTAAATAGAGGTTGTGTTTTTCTATTTTCCGCTATTTTTTCGTTTAACTGTTGGTGAGCTTGTTTGTTATTTACGTAGTGAATAATTGTTTCTTTATATTCTTGCATTGATGTGGTAACAAGTTCGGATAACCCAATCCCATTTAGAATTGATGCTGCTGCCCGCTGTTGGAAGGTTGATCCCATACAAGTTATGACGGGTACCTTGGCCCATAAGGCATCGACACTGGTTGTAATACCATTGACTACAAATGCATCCAACACTAAATCTGCGTGTGCTAAGCGTGCTAGATGCCTTGACTTATCTCGCTCAGGACTTGCAAATATTATTTTTCTGCGATCTAGTCCACGTTGACTGGCATAAGCTATAATATTATTTCTTGTTTCTTCTTTTGTTGCATACATCCATAATACCGCATGTTCACATGCGTTTAGCACATTTATCCAAGAATCAAAAACTCCCGGATCAATTTTATATGCTGAGTTCATTGAGCATAAAATAAATTTATCCTCAGGTAAGCCATGATCGTGTCGTAAGCCCTTATGCCTTGAAATGGCTTGTTGATCGTCAGTGCTTAAGTAACAATCCGGCAATGTAACAATTTTTTCTGTAAAATAGTCATACGTTTCTCCTGGAACAACAATCTTATCCGCGATTAAGTAATCAACAAATTTTGCGCCAGTTGTGCCGGGATATCCCATATAGGTCACTTGTATCGGTGCTGGTTTAAATGCTAAAACCATCAGTCGGTGTGATGCAGTATAACCGTTTAAGTCTACC
Source organism: Gammaproteobacteria bacterium (assembly GCA_021773295.1). GTDB lineage: Bacteria > Pseudomonadota > Gammaproteobacteria > UBA1113 > UBA1113 > JAJFKI01. Next base: position 42,488 of record JAJFKI010000014.1, read on the forward strand.
AAAATATCAATTTGATCCTTATAAATTTCATCTGCTATCTTTTTATCAGTCCACTGAAAACAGTCAACCCAGTGATCACATTTATCTAAAATTGTTTGTCGGTAAGCACTCTCATCATCACGGCTATGAGTATACATATAAATTTGAATTTTATTACGATCAAAATGTGTAAATAGAGAAGATATTAAATGGGCCATTGCATGTTTTCTAATATCGCTACTAATGAAGCCAACTCTAATAGACCTATTATGATTGTCTCGATTTAAAAAATCATAATGTTCTCTACGCGGTAACCTGGTCTGTAAATATAAGCTACCAGCAACCGCTGTTTTAACTTGCAATTCATAGCCTAAATTTAAACTCATAATTTCAAAGGGATCCATTGGGACTTGTTCATTATTTTCTAGTGCTTTTTCAATAGCATTTTTAATCGTAAACCTTTGCTCATCGTAGCCTGCCCAATTACACATTGCCATATTAGCATTAAAAATTCCTACCATTGCTCTAGGATTATTAGGTTCTAACGTTAATACCTTGTTAAAATATTCATTTGCTTGCGCTGGGTTTTGACCCTTAAAAATTTTACCTAACGATAAAAGCACTTTGACATAGTTTGGATCAAGATCAAGAGCCTGCAAAAAAACATTAATTGCATCGACTGATGATCCTATGTTCGATAACACAACCCCCTGGCGGTATAAAAACTTTGGGTCATGTCTCATCGAGAATGCTTTCTGATAATCTACTAGCGCTTGTTGATATAAGCCGAGACCTTCCTTACAGCACCCCATATTAAAAATATGAGTTGCTGTTGGCTGTTGGGCCGTTAGTACAAATGAATAACATTGTAGTGCTTTCTCAAAATGGTCGCTCATCCTTAAAAGCTCAGCTTTGTTATACATGATATCTGGATTATTTCTACTAATAGTTAATGCTTTATCAATATAGCTCAAACCTTCCTCTGTTTTATTAATATGATGTAGTGCAACCCCTAAATTTGTTAAGGCAGACACATTATCACTACGCTGTTCTAATACACTTTTATAACACTCAATTGCCTTTTCATAATCCCCTGATTGCTGGTATTTTATTCCTTGTTGAGTCATTGTTTCTCTCTCTAGTAAGTTGTACAAATCATTTAATCAGCTGTTGAGACATCTATCAATTCTAAAGGCTGGTCTTCTTGATAGCGCTGCCACATAGTCTGATAAGCTTTTTCTAAATTTCTCACAAAACCTCGCGTATTAAATAGTGGCGTGGTCGTCCTATTTCTAATGAGTTTATCTCTGATAGCTGTGTATTCATCTTTATGCTTTATAAAGTGTATAATTTTATCTTGATATTCTCGCTCTGTTGTCGTAACTAACTCATTTAAACCTATCGCCTGCAGTATACTCGTGCTACCGCGAGCGTGATAAGAATTTCCTGTTTTAGTTATTAACGGCACACCGGCCCATAATGCATCTACACAAGTAGTAATTGCATTAAATACAAAGGAATCTACACAAAGATGTGCATGAGATAAACGCTCAAGGTGCGCTGCTTTTGAATCAACTCGTTTCGAAAAAATCAAGCGATCAGAGGCTATTCCGTTAGCAATTGCTTCTTTTGTTAAATTATGTTTTACCGTTTCATTTTTTGCGGCAAGCCAAAGCACCGTATTCTCACATTGGTGCATGATCTCCATCCAAATTCTAAATACTGTTGGATCTTGCTTATAACTACTATTAAAAGAGCAAAGAATAAATTTATCTGATGGTAAATCATGCTCGCTTAATGATGTTTTCACTTTTGAGATTTTCTGTTCATCATCGGTAATAATAAATGTGACTGGCATTAATACTGGTTTTTCGGAATAATATTGCCACTCATTCTCTGGTACAACAGTTTTATCAGCAATTATATAATCAATATAATCGGCACCGCTGGTACCAGGATAGCCCAAATAATTAACTTGAATAGGTGCGGGCATCATGGCCATGATGCTCAATTCTCTTGAACCCGTGTGACCAGATAAGTCAACTAAGATATCTATTTGATCGTTATAAATTTTGTCCGCCACTTCATAATCACCTAAATGATTGCATTCAGTAAAATGATCGCAAGTTTGTACCCAATGATTGCGATATGGATCATCTTTCACAACTCTACCTGTCGAGTACAAGAATGACTCCACCGTACTTTTATCATGAGATTGAAACAAATTGTAAGCCAAGTGCGTTACGGGATGCCCTTCCACGTCTTTTGATAGGTAGCCTATTTTCAGACGTTTATTTCTATCTCGTTTGTCAAAAATATAGTGATTGTTTTTAGCTTCTGTTTTGAAACCCGATGTAATGAAAGATGTAATCTTATAAGGTAATACAGGCCCAGTATTTAAAATCATTGCTGCAAAAGGGTTTATGGTCAATTTATTGTGATTGATTTCTTTTTTAACAATATTCACGACTACTATTAACTCATCTTCATAGTTTTCCCATTCACATAATAATAATTTCGTGTGAAATAAAAAAACCCTCGCTTTTTTATGGTTGGGATCCAGCGCTAGTGCCTTTTCAAAAAATTGTTTCGCTTCTTCATCATGATTTGTGTGCTGTGTCATCCCAAGATAAAAATAAGCATCCGCGGCATCCGGATTTTTTTCAACAATTTTCTCAAAGCATCGCTTCGCTAACAAAAACTCTTTTAAAAATAACAGTAAACGGCCCGCTTGATAAGCAAACTTTGAATCTTGACTGAGCTCATAAGCTTGCGTATAACAAACAATTGCATCATGATATTGCTTTACTCCTTCCAAGCAACGTCCTATATTGAATAAATGTGATGCTGAGGGTTCTTGTAGTTTTTCTACTGCGCGATAGTATGTAATTGCATGTTGGTAATCTCCCGACATTCGTAATAACTCTGCTTTATTATATAAAATATCCGGGTTTTTTGGTTGTAGGGCCATGGCTTTTTCAATATAGCTTAATCCTTTCGACGTTTGGTTTAAGTGATGTAACACGACGCCAAGATTTACTAAAGCTGAAATGTTATCTGGCCTTTCTATTAAAGCTTGCTCAAAACATTTTTTTGCTTTTTTGTATTTTTTTTCTTGTTGATACTTAATACCAACCTTTGTTGGACTAGTCTTCATATCTATCCTTTGTTTTAAACTCATTTTTTGCTTTATTATAATCGGAAATTATCATATCTTGAATTAAGCCTTCAAAGCTGATTTTTGGCTTCCAGTTTAATTCGATATTCGCTTTTGTTGGATCACCCAATAATGTTTCAACTTCTGCAGGTCGATAGTACTTGGAGTCAATGGCTATCACAACATTGCCTTTTTCATCATACGCTTTTTCATCCTCCCCGCGACCTTCCCATTGAATGTTTAAGTCTAACGCTTTAGTAGCAATAGCAATAAAATCCCTGACGGAATACTGTTTACCCGTTGCTATCACATAATCTTCCGCTTGTGTTTGTTGCAGCATTAACCACATAGCTTCTACATAATCTTTTGCATGGCCCCAATCACGTTTTGCATCTAGGTTTCCTAAATATAAACAAGATTGTAGTCCTAGTTTAATTCTTGCTAACCCGCGGGTAATTTTCCTTGTTACGAATGTTTCACCTCTTCTTGGAGACTCATGGTTAAATAAAACCCCATTACAAGCAAAGATATCATAGGCTTCTCGGTAGTTAACAGTGATCCAATGTGCATATAATTTTGCAACTCCATAGGGGGAGCGTGGATAAAAAGGCGTTTTCTCATTTTGCGGTTTTTCTTGTACCTTTCCAAATAGTTCGGATGTAGATGCTTGATAAAACTTAATATCCTTTTTATGCTGCAAGGCTCTAACAGCTTGCAATAAGCGTAACGGACCCATCGCATCACAATTAGTCGTATATTCGGGTTGTTCAAAGGAGACAGCCACATGACTTTGAGCAGCTAAATTATAAATTTCATCAGGCATGATATCTTGTACTACTGTCATCAAGCTACTTGAGTCAGTCATATCGGCATATCGCAAATGCAACTTTGCGCCTTCTTCAAACCTATCACAATATAAGTGATCAATTCGTTCTGTATTAAATGATGAAGCTCGCCGTTTAATGCCGTAAACTTCATAATCCTTGGCTAGCAATAGCTCTGCTAAATACGAGCCATCTTGCCCCGTTATTCCTGTGATTAATGCTTTTTTTTGACTGGTCATACATATCACCTATTAAAGTCATCAGAAAATCTGACGATATCATCTTCTTTTAAGTAACTTCCCACCTGTATTTCAATAATTTCTAAAGGCACTTTTCCTGGATTTTCAATGCGGTGTCTCGCACCTATAGGAATATAGAATGACTCATTTTCTGCGACCATTTTGTTTATTTCTTCACACTCCACCTTCGCTGTACCGTTCACAATGACCCAATGTTCTGAGCGATGGTGGTGCAATTGTAATGACATTCGCTTTCCTGGTTCAATTAATAATTTTTTTACTAAAAATCTATCACCCATAATTAATGTCTCATACGATCCCCATGGGCGGTGCACTTTTTTATGAGTTAATAGCTCTGTTCTTTCTTGTTGCTTTAAATGTTCGACAACGTGTTTCACTTGTTGTGCTTTAGAAATATCACCTACTAAAATTGCATCATCAGTTTCCACTACCATCATGTTTTCAATTCCCATGGCAACCACTAAACGACTCTGGGCCTGAATATAACTATTTTTTACTTCTTTAGTAATCACATCTCCTATAAGAGCGTTATTATTTTCATCCTTTTGGCTCCTTTGATGTAGTGCATCCCATGAACCAATATCGCTCCAGTGAGTATCTAAGGGAACAACGACAGCATCCAAATTTTTTTCCATAATGGCATAATCGATACTATTGCTAGGACAGCGCTCAAACGCCTCTTTTCCAATACGGATAAAATCTAAATCGTGAATACGATCGTGATAAGCATCAACACAGCAATTATAGATTTCAGTCGCATATGCCTCAAGCGCCGAAAGGTAAGACTTTGCACTGAAGAGAAAAATACCGCTGTTCCAATAGTAGTTGCCTGATGAAAACAACCTTTTGGCAATTTCTTTATCTGGCTTTTCAATGAAGGATTTAACACGAGAGTATGTTTGTGAGCTTGATGCGCTATGCTCAATGTAACCATAACCCGTTGCAGGGCTGTCCGCAACGATACCAAACATCACTAGTTTTCCTTCTTGAGCTAAGGGCTTCGCCACATTAACAAGAGCTGAAAATGCAGCCTTATCCTCTATGGTATGATCAGCTGGTAACACTAATAATAATTCATCTAAATCTCTTTGGGCGACATGCAATGCAGCCATGGAAATTGCGGGTGCCGTATTACGCGAACAAGGCTCTAGTATTAATGCTTGTGGTTTTATATTGAGGCTCTGCAACTGACTAGCCACTAAGAATCGGTAAGATTGATTACACACGACAATTGGCTGCATGCTATCTTTGACAATTGCTGCTCTTTTCACTGTATCTTGCATCAATGAATACTCACTAGCTAGTGGCAGTAATACTTTGGGGTAGGTTTCTCTTGATAATGGCCAAAGGCGGGTACCGGATCCTCCCGCGAGTATGACAGGATTAATCATGGCACACTTGCCTCTGCTAAACGTTGACAATACCAGCCATAGGTTTCTTGGATGCCTTTTTTGAGTGACGTTTTTGGCTGCCAGCCAAGCGCATTTTGTTTACTTAAATCTAATTTTTTTCGCGGTGTGCCATCAGGCATACTCGTATCAAAGATAATATTTCCAGTATAGCCTACAATGCTTTGTACAAGTTTCACTAAACTTGCAATGCTAATTTCTTCACCACTACCTATATTAATGATACTTTCGTTCCATTCTTGCTGTAAAAAGTAAAAACAGGCATCTGCCAAGTCATCCGCATGCATAAATTCTCTTAGTGGCTTCCCTGTACCCCATACTGTCACTGTGTCCAATCCCTCTTGCTTAGCGCAATGAAACCTGTGAATCAAAGCAGGCAAGACATGAGAATTTTTAGAATAGAAATTATCGCCAGGCCCATAAAGATTCACTGGCATCAGGGTTAGATAGTTTGTGTGGTATTGTTTATTATAAGCTTGGCACATCTTAAGCCCTGCAATTTTAGCAATAGCATATGGCTCATTCGTAGGCTCAAGCGCACAAGTGAGTAAAGAGTCTTCTTTGATAGGTTGAGGGCACTGCCTGGGGTAAATGCAATTGCTTCCTAGAAACAAGAAACGCTTCACCTTATGTTGCCTAGCTTGTTCAATAACATTGCTTTGAATCATCAAATTATTGTAAATAAACTCACCAGGAAAGGTATTGTTTGCATAAATACCTCCCACTTTTGCCGCCGCTAAGATGACATACTCTGGCTGCTCACTCGCAAAGAACATCTCTACTTTATCTTGCCGCATTAAGTTCAACTCTGCTTGTGTGCGGGTAATCAGGGAGCGAAATCCTGCTTGCTTGAAGCGACGTATCAGTGCAGAGCCGACTAAGCCCCGGTGTCCTGCAATGTAAACCCTGCTGTTGCTATCCACGTTATCAATCCTATCGTCTACGCTGTGCGACGACGCATTTTAGCATTTTACAGCACTATAGGTAAAAATTATTTCTGATAAGACTAACGTAAAAAACCGGGTAGCAATACCCGGTTTAAATAAACATCGCGTTTTTGTATCAAAACACTAAGGTATCGATACAAAGGGCACGTCAGCTACGCTGACGTGCCAAGTCCAGGAGGACAACTTATGCTAAGTTGATTTGAGCTCTTAGATATGGGCCATGGAATCCGAAATCATTGTTATTATTAACAGTGTTTGGAATAACCATATCAATTAAGTCTTTATCAACCATACCGAAGTAATTAACAACTTGGTAACCAACTTCTAAGCCCAATGAAGTACTTGGGTTAAAGCCGTAGTTGTAGTGAAGACCAATACGCGCATCAGCTTCTGGGATAATGCGAGTATCACTTGTGTCTCTCAACTCAGCTGAATCAGTGCCAGTAATAGCACCCGTAGAAGTGTTGTATTGAGTTTGATTAATTTCAAGTTTTTGGTTTACGCTGCCAACGAGCAAGGAACCTGCAATACGACCAACGATCGCAAAGCCATAACCTAAGTTAACTTGAGAATCAACACCGGCGCGAGGACCAAAGCCATAGAAATCGCTTTTGATTTTGCCAGTATCAATGTCTTCTAAGTTACCATTAGCATCATGATTTTTGTAAGTACCTTTGTCATCGTTATTGGTGCTCGCATAACGCACACCGCCCCAGAATTTCAAGCGGAGACGATGACCAACATCAATTTTTTGACCAAATACTAAATCAACATCCATGTAGTCATTTTCAGACTTACCACGAGCAATATCGTATGGACCAAAGTCAGCAAAACTATTATTTAAGAAAGCAATATCGGCTAACTCAAATGGTGCTTCAACTAAACCACCGCTGGTTAGTGCAGCATTTGCTTTCTTAGTGTCTGAATCGTTATGTGAGAAATAACTCACACCCAATTGGGCAAAACGACCATTACCAGGGATATTGAATGTGAAATCAGCATGGCCCATCCAATCATGAGCTGGCTCTACGTCGTAATTTTTGAATTCGTCGCCGCCTTCAAAACGTTGAGCATACTGAAAGTTTGCATTTCCTACTTCTACGTACAATGCTTCTAAACCGATTTCCCATGATCCATGTTGCACTGGAGCAGTCACATTGATGGACGCTGGTGCAGCAGGGATAGGCACGTCTGCGCCTGGGCCAGCAGCTAGCGCAGAAGCACTTACGCCTAAAGCAATCAAGCCTAAAGTTACTTTTTTTAACATCGCTTCTTTCTTCCTTTTTAAGATTATTAACACAGACGTCGCCTTTATAATTCGTGCGACTTCCTACTTTACCTCTCATTTATCGTTATTGTTTCACGTGATATAAAATCACCGCAACAATAGCGATGTGCTTATAGTAATATGTTTTTTAATTAAAAAACAACACTATTTTTGTGATAAACATCATTTTTTTTAAAAAACCTTAAGTTTTTTATGTTATTCAAAAAAATCTGAATAACAAGTACACACAGTTGTGACAATTATCGGCATTTAGAAATAACTGTATTACAAGTTATTTCATAAATTCGCGTTAAAGTTTGTCTTCCTGGACTATGCAGCGTCATAAAACGCTTTTTTTACTAGGTATGACCCTAGAACACAGTAAACAAACTTGCCAAATCTGTGTATGATGCTCACCACAGCACGTGAGAACGATTATAAAAGCTTTTGAAAAAATTACAATATGAAAAAATCAAACAACAATGTTCATAAAAAAATCGCTCTTTGTCTCATGGGGCCAACAGCTTCGGGTAAGAGCCGCTTGGCTGAGCAATTAGTTGACGATATGCCTGCGGAATTAATTAATGTTGACTCTGCATTAATTTATCAAGGCATGGATATTGGGACGGCGAAGCCTAGTCCTCGCGTGCGTAAGCAGGTGCGTTATCATTTAATCGATATTTGTGATCCTTTGCAACGTTATTCTGCGGCGCAATTTGCCACTGATGCCTCGCGAATCATGCGTGACATCACCGCCCGGCAACGTGTTCCAATGTTGGTAGGCGGAACCATGCTTTATTTCAAAGCCTTGCTTGAGGGTTTATCTGATTTGCCCTCCAGTGATGAGGCCGTGAGGAAAAAGCTTGAAGAGGAATTGCAACAAATTGGCTTACAGGCTTTGCATCGCAAACTAAAGGATATTGATCCTATTTCCGCCGCGCGCATTAATAGCAATGATCCACAACGCACCCTACGCGCGCTAGAAGTCTATTACATCAGTGGAAAAACGTTAACGGAATTGCAAGGACAGCGTCAAAAATTTGTCGATGACTATAAGATCCTAAATATTGCCTTGGCGCCCACTAATAGAGAAGTCTTGCATCAACGTATCGAGCAACGCTTTCATGCCATGCTACAACAGGGCCTTGTGGCTGAAGTAGAAGCCCTCTATAAGCGCGGCGATTTGAGCGATGAATTACCCTCTATTCGCGCCGTGGGGTATCGCCAAGTGTGGCATTACTTACAAGGGAAATTAAGCTACGATGACATGGTCGAAAAAGCTATTATTGCTACCCGGCAATTGGCGAAGCGGCAAATGACTTGGTTGCGATCGTGGGCAGATTTGATTTGGCTTGATAGTGACGATGCACAGCTTTGTGATGGCGTCATTGAGATTGTGAGAAAGCATTTTTAAAGATCGTGCTAAAACCTTATTCCCCCCCCCACCCCTTGGCGTAAACACGCCGTGAACCCATCCCTGGGGGCTAAGAAGCGGCTGTCCCTGCCGCTTATTGTTTACGCCAAGGGGTGGGGAGAAAATAAGGTATCGAGATTTGTTTTCTTTTCTCTATGCTTAGCTGTCAATGGAAGGCAGTAGCGTTAATCTCGCATTTTCATCATAGTAACTTATCGAAATCTGTTGTTTGGTAGGTGAGGATAGGGTGGGGGAATAGGGTGTGTTGTACGTGTAGTTTTACGGTGGCTAATTCTGTTAGTAGTAGCTGCATCTCTTCTTTGTTTAGGGGAGTACTTGGGTGGTAGATGTTTTCTGCTAGTAGTTTTGTTAGGGTTTGAGCTTGTCTGGCTCTTAGTAATTGTTGGATGCAATCTTTGAAACGGCATTCGCGCAGAAAGCTGGGGAGTTTGCGGATGACGACGGTGTTGGGGCCCAACGTATCGATGTCTATCATTAACTTTTGTAAGCGTTTTATGGCAGCCAAGATAGTGGCGTAATCGATTTGAGTAATATCGATAGTTTGGGGGATCAATAAGGGTTGGGATTTTATTGTAGCACCCGCTAGTATGCCCGTTAGCTTATGGTAGGCGATGTGACGTTTTGCGAGTGTTAAATGAATGACGCTGAGTTGGTTTTGGGTCTTAGCAAGTAAGTATTGATCACTAAAAATCGTGATGGGCTCACCCCAAATGGTTTCTTTGGGTAGTGGCATCATTGCTTGTCTTTTTGCAGTAGTGCTTTTAGCATAATGGCTCATGCTGGCGACTTGTGGTGCCACCGCTAATTCGGCTTGTGCGGTCATTGGCGTGACTTGATACGTCACGCTGGCCTCATTCACTTGTAAGGCTTGTGGCTGGTAGTGTACTTGTTGGTTCACAGACACACTTTCCCCTGCTAATTGATGATGTACAGAAGAACAAATAAAATCGTGCACTTGGCGACTTTCATGGAAACGTACTTCATGCTTGGTAGGGTGCACATTCACATCAACTTTATCGGCTGGTAACTCCAAAAATAACACATACAATGGATGCCGCCCTTCCGGTATCAAGCCTTCATAGGCTTGACGCATTGCATGTAACATGAGTTTATCGCGAGTAATGCGACCATTGACGTAAAAAAATTGTTTGTCGGAACTACTTCGAGCAGTTTCTGCGGTACCTATCCAACCAAAAAGGGACATATCCGTGGTGCCACGATTCACAGCAATTGCATCTCTTACAAAAGGATGTCCCATAGTGGTCGCAATTCGTTGCTTTTGCGCCGCGTCATTTTCTGCAGGACGCAAATTAAAGACCATACGTTGTTGGTGTCTTAAAATAAAACCCACATGGAATCGACTCAAAATAAATTGCCGGACTAAATCTTCGATGTGTTGATATTCCGTGCGCTCGGCACGCAAAAATTTTCGCCTAGCAGGGGTGTTATAAAATAAATCTCTCACCGTTACCGTGGTGCCAATAGGGTGTGAAGCGGGATTTAATTGACTCACTAAGTCTTTACCATGTGCTGTCGCGACCCAGGCTTGTTTTGCATCTTCAGCACAAGAGGTGATGCTAAACCTCGACACTGAACAAATACTCGCTAAAGCTTCACCACGAAAACCTAAACTCTGAATTGCATGCAAATCCTTTAACTCACTTATTTTACTGGTCGCATGCCGACTCAAGGCCAAGGCCAAATCATCTTTCGCAATACCGCAACCATCATCTCGAACTTGGATAAGCTTGATACCACCACCATCAATGTCAATTTGAATACGAGTAGCGCCAGCATCTAAACTATTTTCAATAAGTTCTTTCACTACAGCTGCTGGTCGTTCCACCACTTCACCTGCAGCGATTTGATTGGCGAGCATGGGGCTTAATTTATGAATTTTATGTCTCATGTCCTTGCTCTCACTTTATGATGTAACACTTGCCATGCGATGATAGTCCCCGGCGGTGGACGCTGATAGAAATATCGATAGACACCATTCATAATAGCCTTAGCTAAACGGTGTTGGTATCTTGGTGATTTCAATAAATGTTCCTCTTTAGGGTTTGATAAAAAACCCGTTTCAATTAATACTGAGGGAATGTCAGGAGATTTTAAAACCACAAAGGGCGCTTGTTCGACCGCACCATGATGCAGCTTAGTAAAGTGATTTAATTGATCCAACACATTCGTGCCTAATTGTAAACTCGCTGTGATGGTGGCTGTTTGTGAAAGATTAATAAGAACTGAGCGTAACACACTATTTTTATCTTTTAAATCAACACCGCCTAATTCTGAATAGTTTTCCTTGGCTGCCAACCACCGTGCCGCTTCACTACTAGCACCTCTTAAGGACAAGGCATAGACTGAGACACCTTTAGAATATTTATTTTTATACGCATCAGCATGAATCGCCACAAAAATATCGGCTTTATAACGTCTGGCTAAACGTAAACGCTGTCGTAGCGTAATATAATAATCACCTTTTCTCGTTAAAAAAACTTTAATCCCTTTTTGGTTTTTTAAGTCTTGGGCTAAATCTTTGGAGATGGCTAACACGACATCTTTTTCATGGACGCCATGGGGACCCGTGGCACCAGGATCTTTACCTCCGTGACCAGGATCAATAACAACAACGACGGGGCGTAGCGTAGATTTTTTTGCAGCAGTCATCACAGGTTTTTTGGGGATAGTGACTGTTTTCTTTTTCGAGTGATATAAATCAAAGATGATGCGTTTTTTATAAATCCCCTTTGGGCCCAAGGTAAAACTTTTTAAGAGTACTTCTTGGTTGAGATCAAACACAATTCGGTACGTGCCTTTCTTTTTTTTCGCTGTACGAATACGTTTAACGACAGTGCCATCCAACTTGGCTTTACGCAAATTAACACGTGCCTGCGTGGTAATGAGATCAACCACTAAACGGTGAGGGTTTCTCAAACCAAAATAATGATAGGGTGTTTTTTGATCCAATTCAAACACGATACGTGTCGCATGTGGTTTATCTTGCTCAGTAACACGAAACCCTGTGATATGTGCCGGCTTTGCCACACCCAGCATCGGTAAAAGCAGTAAAACAATGAATTGTAAAAAACGGATCCGCATATTAATTATTCAACTATACATTTTTTGCCACGCTGTGTATGGGTGGTCAATTTTAGGCATCTTCCTGGCAATCGCAAATCAATATAACAAGTAATATCTGCCGGCGGCAATAGGCCCTTGCCTTTTTCAGCCCATTCTATCAAACAGATGGCTTGGCCATTGATATAATCTCTGATGCCTAAATATTCTAATTCTTCGGGGTGGGATAAGCGGTATAAATCAAAATGGTGCAAGGTGGCGCCAGCTATATCATAGGACTCCACTAACGTATACGTTGGGCTTTTGACCTTGTTTTCATAACCCAGAGCGCGCAGTATTTGTCTCACTAAGGTGGTTTTACCAGCGCCCAACTGACCTTGTAAGTACACCACCATCCCTGGCTGTAAACAGGGGGCAAACTGATGCGCAAACTGAGCCATCGCCGCTTCATTTTCACAGTAATGCTCACTCATGAGGATTAACCAAGCTGCGCATGTGTGCCATTAAATCCTGCGCCAATAAACCCCGCTCACCTTGCAAGGCGGCTTTATCTGCGGCCAAGCCATGCACAACAACGCCCAACTTTGCGGCCTCTTGCAATGGAATTCCCTGCGCTAACAAACCTGCGAGCACACCTGTTAACACATCTCCCATGCCGCCAGATGCCATGCCGGGATTACCATAGTTACTGATTGCAAAAGACTCGCCTGGCAGCGCAATCACTGTCCCAACACCTTTCAAAACACAAATCCCACCGTATTGATCTTGGATCGCGCTGGCTGCACCAAAACGATCATTTTGTACATCGGCAACACTGCCTTGTAATAATCGCGCTGCTTCTCCCGGGTGAGGTGTTAAAATCCAACGATCGCGTTGTAAAGGATGATGCGCCAATAGATTTAAACCATCAGCATCCACCACCATCGGTAATTCGGCAGCCATTGCAATCTTAAACAAAGCATTACTCCAATCACTTTGTCCAAGGCCCGGCCCAATGGCAAGTACGGTCGCTTTTTTAATTAACGCGCGTAATGCTTCTGGTTCATGTAAGCCATGACACATAATTTCTGGCCTAGCAGCAACATTCGCAGCAATATGCTCAATATGAGTAGCCACAGACGTCAAGCCACTACCGACGCGCGCCGCCGCTTCAGCACATAAACGCGCGGCACCTGCCATGCCATAATCACCCCCAATCACTAGCGTATGACCATACTGACCTTTATGGCTCGCTTTATCGCGCGGCGCTAAATAAGGATTATCCTTATTCCACTCCAAATGCTCTGCCTTTGCAGGACATTGTTCAAAAACATCCGTGGAAATATGCAAATCATGACAATGAATTTTCCCACAGTAATTCGCAGCGATCCCCGTATAAAGACCTCGCTTTTCACCAATAAATGTCACCGTGTGTTGTGCTTTGATAGCAGTACCATAGACTTTACCACAGTCTGCATTCAGGCCCGAGGGTACGTCCAATGCAACAATGGGGATCTGGCTTTGATTCATGTTATCGATGCATTGTTTAAATAGACCGTTTACTTCGCGCTGCAAGCCCGTCCCAAAAAGAGCATCCACTAAGACATCCGCCACAAACTTAGTCTTTTCTTGATAGGCTTTAATGTCTTTAGAATACTTATCGGCAGCTTCTTTAGCCGCACCTGTTAATTGCGCCGGATCACTCAAGTAATAAAGGCATACATCAATCCCCCACTCCTGCGCTAAACGTGCCACCACATAGCCATCGCCTCCATTATTACCCGGCCCACAACACACAATCATCGTTTTGATTAAAGGATAGTTTGCACGAATCACTTCAAAAGACGCCGCACCGGCGGTTTCCATCAAGGTGGTTTCGCTGATCCCTTTTTGTAAGCTTAAGCTTTCTAATTGGCGGATTTCTTCTGTGGTATAAAGTGGTGTATTCATTTGGATTGCTCCAATTTTAAAAAGTGTTGACGATAATGGCGCAGCTCGTTAATAGAGTCACGAATATCATCCAACGCTAAATGACTCGACTCTTTTTGCACAGCCTCTTCGACTGTGGGTGCCCAACGCTGTGCTAAAATTTTTAAGGTACTAACATCTAAATTACGATAGTGAAAATAAGCGGCTAAGCTAGGCATGTGTCTATATAGAAACCGCCTGTCTTGGCAAATACTATTTCCACAAATGGGGGAGGTATTAGCCGGCACATACTTAGCCACAAAGTCTAAGGTTAATTGCTCAGCCTCACGTTCATCATAGTTACCCTCTAACACTCGCTCCGTTAGACCAGATTTCCCATGCTGAGTAGTACACCACTCATCCATCGAATTCATGATTTGTTCTGATTGATGAATTGCAATAACGGGACCTTCTTCTAATGTATTTAATTCATTGTCCGTGATGATAGTAGCAATTTCGATAATTTTATCAGTGTCTGGGTTTAAACCCGTCATTTCTAAATCGATCCAAATTAGGTTGTTTTCGTGTTGCATTTTTTCCCCTTTCATTTATTTGCGCTTCCCTCGTCGACACCCTCAGCCTTGAGGTATGTATGATATCCCTTACACTCCCCATTTGCCACACATGCTCATATCGAGGATAATCCTTTTCACATACACACTAGTCAGGACAGCTCATGCAAAGTACTATCATCATGATCATTATTGCCTATTTATTTGGCTCTGTTTGCAGCGCTATTATCATATGCAAAATTATGCGTCTCCCTGATCCGCGTTCAACGGGTTCTCATAACCCTGGGACCACCAACGTCTTACGCATCGGTGGCAAACTCCCGGCCGGTTTAACATTGCTATTTGACGTATTAAAAGGCTTATTGCCGGTATTAATTGCAAAATACATTGGCGTTTTGCATCAAGCCTTAGCCTGGGTAGCGCTAGCGGCAGTCCTTGGTCATTTACTTCCGGTATTTTTTAAATTCAAAGGTGGGAAAGGCGTGGCAACCATGCTGGGAGTTTTGCTAGGCTTATCTTGGCAATTAGCATTAATGGTCATTGGGACTTGGCTGATCGTAGCGGCCATATTTCGCTTTTCATCCCTGGCTGCTATCGTCGCAACCTTATTAACACCGGCTTATGCCTTTTGGTTTGCGGATAAGTCTTTTGTCATCCCACTGACCTTGCTGGCAGTGATTATTGTCTTACGCCATTACGAAAACATAAAACGATTATTAGCCGGCACTGAAGGTCGGATCGGTAAAAAAAATAAAACGTAAGGGCGCCTCTATTCATTCAAGCTGTGAGTGAGAAACGTAGAAAAATTCGACGAAAAAGCAGAGCATATATGAATATGTGAGCATTTTGAGGAGAATTTTTCATAGTTTATCGCCACAGATTGAGTGAAGAGAGGTGCCCTTAACGCAGATTCGGTAGTTAAAGCCCATGACTACAACTGCCGAATCTGGGTTAATTAACGGCTGCAAGCACATTAATAACGGTCAGTCCCCACACAATGATGGCACAGGGTACCAAAACGACTACCAGCATTAAATTATTTTTCATGACCAAACTCCCCTTTTCTTCCGGTTAAAGGTAGTGAATCCGGCAGTCACCTTGGCTGAATATTTTTAATATCCCAGCTTAGTCACACACAATTGAAAAAGTTTAATCTTCTGTCACAGCTCTTAGATAGGGTACTTCTTCTTCATGCAGTGCAGGTTCCTGCGACTGAATTCGTAAATAAATTTCTTCACGATGCACACTCATATCTTTCGGGGCTTCAATACCGACGCGGACTTGATTTCCCCTCATCCCTAAAATATGGACTTGAATTTCATCACCGATGCGGATAGTTTCGTTATGGCGACGGGTTAAAACTAGCATTGTTAGTTATCCTTATCATTAAGTGACTTACAATGATTGCCTCATTCAAAATAGAGACAAACACTGCCTTCCTTAAATTTATCATTGTAGAAAAAAGTGCTTAATTACATGGCGTGCTTAAGCGTTTGCTTAACGCACAGACTGAAAACTACAAGTAATGCCAAATTTTGTCAACAAAAACATAAGTAAATTCTTGGCTTTTTATCACATATTATTTGCATAAAATCTCTAAGGTGTTGATTTAAAAAAATAAAGACCAAAAAAAAAATTTTACTTTTTTTGAGATGTAGGCGTTAACTCTGTTATGGGCCAGCGAGCACGAGCCTTAATCGCCGTATCATCCGCTTGTCCTGCTTGCAAACGCACATGACCAACGTATGCAATCATAGCACCATTATCGGTACAAAATTCATGGCGAGGATAAAACACTTCACCTTTGATCTCAAACATATAATCTTTAAGTTTTTGCCGCAATAATTGATTGGCACTCACACCGCCAGCAACAACTAATCGATTGATTTTACATTGCTTTATTGCGCGACGACACTTAATCAGCAGCGTATCAACCACGGCTTCTTGGAAGGCATAAGCAATATCTGCCAAGGTTTGCGGATCATTACCCGCCCCATGCACCGTATTCATGGCAAATGTTTTTAACCCGCTGAAGCTAAAATCTAAACCTGGACGGTTCACCATCGGGCGGGGAAATTGATACTGCCCAGCACGACCCAGCGTCGCTAACTCAGCTAAGGCTGCACCGCCTGGATAATCTAAACCTAATAATTTTGCTGTTTTATCAAAAGCTTCGCCTACGGCATCATCAAGTGTATCCCCTAACAAGTGATATTGCCCCAGGCCATCCACTTGTATTAATTGCGTATGACCACCCGAGACTAACAAAGCAATAAATGGAAAATCTGGTTTATTTTCTTCTAACATGGGTGCAAGTAAATGACCTTCCATATGGTGCACACCGATAGCAGGCACTCCCAAAGCCCAAGCTAGGGTGCGACCAATGGTTGCGCCCACTAATAAGGCACCGATCAATCCAGGACCTGCCGTATAGGCAATACCGGTCAAATCGCTTTGTGATTTGCCTGCTTCGGCTAAGACTTGTTGAATTAAAGGAATGGTTTTTTGAATATGATCACGCGAGGCCAATTCTGGCACCACGCCACCATAGTCTTTATGCAAAGCAATTTGTGAGTACACTTCATGCGCCAGCAAGCCTTGTTCACTGTCATACAAGGCGATACCAGTTTCATCGCAAGAAGTTTCAATACCGAGTGTTAACATCGTTTTTTCGTCTGATTTTGATTTACACGACATTATCCTAGAAACTGTGCAAAAAATCACGTAGAATCTCGGGAAATTTTAATTGAAGGTTTAAGCAAACATGGCAAATATTGAAAGTATTTCACAACATTTATTACCACAACACGCCCTATCACGCCTGGTGGGTAAATTAATTAATTGCCAACAGCAGCGCTTGAAAAATTGGGTGATTAAAAAGTTCATCCATCATTTCAAGGTAGATATGTCAGAAGCCTTAGAACCCTGCCCTACGAAATACAAAAGCTTCAATGATTTTTTCACACGGCAATTGCGTCCGGGCGCAAGAACCATTGCTGCTGATGAAACAGCCATTGCTTGCCCCAATGATGGTTTCATCAGTCAATTAGGCGATATCAAAGAAGGAAAGATTTTCCAAGCCAAGGGACACGATTATAGCTTATTTGAATTAATTGGCGGTGATGACGACATTGCGCGTGCCTTCACAGGCGGGAAGTTCGCAACTTTGTATCTGTCTCCTAAAGATTATCATCGCGTTCATATGCCCTTAAGTGGCTGTTTAAAAAGTATGACTTATATCCCTGGTAGCCTCTTCCCCGTAAAACCCAGCATTGTTGCCAACGTCCCCAATTTATTCGCCCGCAATGAACGCGTGGTTTGTATTTTCCAAACGGCCATTGGCCCGATGGCTGTCATTTTAGTAGGTGCTATGATTGTCGCTAGCATCCACACCACTTGGGCTGGACAAATGGCTCCGAACACTTCAAAACAAATCACTCATGTTGAATACACGAATGATCCCAACAAAATAAGCATTGAAAAAGGCAAAGAAATGGGGCACTTCGAATTAGGTTCCACCGTTATCGTGTTATTTCCTGAAAATAAAATCGAATGGGATGCCGACTTGCAAGCAGATATAGATATTAGACTAGGCCAGGCGCTTGGTAGAATTATTTCTTAATATACCCATTACAGATGAAAATGCGATGGGTATAGAACCATTCACGCGCATTTATAATTCCCCGGATTTAATCACCATCATTTTCTCAATCTGCATGTCATTCATGGTATGAGGGATACCGCCCACAGAAAGGCCCGAATGTTTCAAACCGGCGAAGGGCATGCCATCGACGCGAAAGGCCGTGTGATCATTGACCATGACTGCAGAAGCATTCATGCGCTGATAAGCGCGCATTGCTAAATCTAAATTATTGGTGAACACGGCAGATTGGAATGCAAAAGGTAACGCATTGGCTAAGGCAATGGCTTCGTCTAAATCGTCGTAAGGATAAACACAGACTACTGGACCAAAGACTTCATTACTGCTGACTTTGACATGTTGTGGTGGGTTGTATAACACCGTACATGCATAACAATTATCTAACACTTGCTTACCGCCGCAATATAACTCAGCACCTTCCTTCAAAGCTTCATGCACCCACTCATCAACTCGCGCTAATTCATCATAACGAATGAGTGGACCTACTTCTGTTTTAGGATTAGTGGGATCGCCTATGGTTAACTCACTGGCTTTTTCAGCTATTTTCCTCGCCAATTCTTTGGCAATGGAACTATGAGCAAACACCCGTTGTACTGAAACACACACTTGTCCAGCATGATAAAACCCACCCTTAACTAAAGCCGGTACGGTACTTTCTAAATCTGCATCTTCTGCTACGATAACAGGGGCGACACCGCCATGCTCCAATGCACAGCGCACACCTGGCGCTACTTTTGTTCGTAAATACCAACCCACCTTAGCACTGCCAATAAAGCTAAAGAATGCCACTCTTGGATCGGAGACTAGTTTAGTCGCTAACGCATTATCAGAAATCGCCATGCTCTGACACCAAGCAGCAGGCAAGCCGGCTTCTAAAAATATTCTAACCAAACGCATGCACGATAAAGGTGTATCAGAAGCAGGTTTCACAATCACAGGACAACCCGCAGCAACAGCAGCTGCTACTTGGTGCACGATTAAATTCAACGGATGATTAAATGCACTAACAGCCACAACAACGCCGATAGGTTCTTTTTGCGTGAACGCAAGGCGATTAGCGGCCGATGCCGTGGTGCGCATGGGGATCACTTTGCCTTGTTCATTACGCAGTGTTTCAATACAAATTTTAATACCATCAATGGCGCGATTAGCTTCAACGCGCGAATCAATTAAAGGCTTACCGCCTTCTCGCGCTGCTTCAACTGCTAGTTCATCCACCCGATCTTCCATAATTTGTGCTACTTTTTTGAGAATCTCGATACGCTTGAAAGGAGGTAACCAATTATCTCTATCTGAAAAGGTCCCATAAGCCGCCGATAAGGCTTGCTCTACCACCGCTTGGGTCGCATCGCTAACCGTCGCAATTTTTTGGTTATCAAACGGTGCCAACACTGTAATTTTTTCGCCTTGATCCTCAATGCCTGCTACGAGTAATGAGTAGTGGGGTAATGCCATTGTCTTATCCTTCTAATTAACGCAAACTAATTTACCGAGTTTTTCAGTTAATTTCATATTCTCACTATAATCCACCGGCACATCAATAATCACTACGGTGTTATCTTTGATGGCTTGCTTGATGGTCGGAACGAACTCTTGTGTTTTATTAACGCGATAACCTTTAGCACCAAAGCTATCAGCAAATTTTACAAAATCAGGATTATTAAAATCAATATTACTGTCACGACCAAAATGAATATCTTGCTTCCATTTAATCAAGCCATATTGACTATCGTTCCAGACAATAATCACAATTGGCGTATTAATCCGCATAGCGGTTTCTATTTCTTGGCAATTCATTAAAAAACCAGCATCACCTGTCACAGCAACTGCCGTTCTATCTGGGTACGCAAGTTTTGCCGCAATAGCACCCGGAACCGCAATCCCCATGGATGCAAAACCATTAGAAATAATGCACGTATTTGGCAAGTTAGCCTGATACATTCTGGCCATCCACATTTTATGCGCGCCCACGTCGCTGATACAAATATCATTGGGTTTTAACACTTGGCGCAAATCCCAAATCAGTTTTTGTGGTTTTATAGGGAAGGCATTATCGTTTGCATATTCTTCCATTTCTTCAACGATAACACTACGCAAATTAGCATAAGTTGACGCATTCACTTTATCAATGGCCACGGAAATCATATTAAGTGATTTTGCCACATCACCTATCACACCACACTCTAAAATATAATACTCATCAACTTCAGCGGGCTCTTCAGCAATATGAATGATTTTTTTGTCTTTCTCTTTGTGCCAAAGGTAGGGATGATACTCCACCATATCAAAGCCAATGCAAATAATGACATCTGCTCTGTCAAAACCACAGGAAACATAGTCACTCGCTTGTAAGCCTACCGTACCCAAACTTAATTTATTACTAAATGGGATGACCCCTTTTGCCATAAAGGTATTAGTGACTGGTATATTAACCTTCTCAGCAAATGCAATTAATTGCTCATGGGCATGTGCTCTGATCACACCATTACCTGCCATGATGATCGGGAATTTTGCCGCTGCAATGATATCAGCAGCTTGACGAATTTTATCGGGGGAAGGTGCTGCTGCTGTTGGTTTTTGCACTTTTAGTGGGGCTTTATCACCGGCATCCATTGCGGCAACATTTTCTGGTAAATCAATAAAACTAACACCGGGACTTTCTGTTTGTGCGACTTTGAAAGCTTTGCGTATTACTTCAGCTGTGATTGTTGGTTCTAAGATTTGTGTGCTGTATTTGGTGATAGGTTCAAACATATTAACGAGGTTTAAAACTTGGTGGCTTTCTTTGTGTAAGCGATTGGTGCCAGCTTGTCCTGCAATGGCAACCACCGGCGCTCTGTCTAAATTGGCATCAGCCACACCGGTGACTAAATTCGTGGCACCAGGTCCTAAGGTTGCGAGGCAAACACCGGCTTCGCCAGTGAGGCGACCATGCACATCGGCCATAAAAGCGGCACCTTGTTCATGTCGTGTCGTGATAAACTTGATTTTACTGTCTAATAAAGCATCCATCACATCTAAGTTTTCTTCACCAGGGATGCCGTATATCGTTTCAACCCCCTCATTCTCGAGGCATTTGACAAATAATTCTGCAACTTTCACGGGGTTCTCCTTAATCGTATCTCAATTAAGTGTATATGAAGATACGGGTTTGTCACGCTGTCTCGACGATGTGGCATTTGACAATAAGTACTAATAACTGTAGGTTATCTCAGCAATCACTACTGGTGAGAAATTTATGTTCATTTTAAGCCAACATCGTCATCATCATCACACCAAATGCTTGGCGGCGTAGTCTTATCAATTTGGGAGGCAGGCAAGCCTCCTGTGAATATGCCCATCGTACCTCAGGAGCTTGTGTTAGGCTTCTCGAGGTTTTTTTTTAGGAGCAAGGGATGTTAAAGCCCGTTAAACGAAAAAGAGTGTTAAGTGTTTTTTCACTGGTGATGATAAATGTCATCGCCGTTGATAGTTTGCGGAGCTTACCTATTAGTGCTGAGTATGGGTTTGCCGTTATCCTCTTATATATCCTTGCTGCGATTTTCTTCTTTATCCCCACTGCATTAGTCGCTGCGGAATTAGCAACGGGTTGGCCGAAGACTGGGGGGCTTTATGTCTGGGTGAAAGAAGCCTTCGGTAAGCGTTGGGGGTTAGTCACCATTTGGATGCAGTGGATTTACAATATTGTTTGGTATCCAACGATTCTTTCTTTTATTGCAGCTACGCTCGCGTATTTAATCAATCCTGCACTCGCCGAAAACAAATATTATTTATTACCAATTGTCATTGGATCTTTTTGGGCAGCCACCATTGCCAATTGTTTTGGAATGAAAGTATCGAGCTTCATCAGTAGCGTGGGGGCCTTGTTTGGCACGATTATCCCCATGCTTACCATTGCTGGTCTTGGAATTCTATGGTGGTATTTAGGTAAACCTTTGCAAATCGATGCGTCATGGCACAATTTCACCCCCAAGATTGATTCCTTTAATGACTTAGCCTTTATTACCGCTCTGTTGTTTGGTTTGATTGGGATGGAAATGTCAGCCGTGCACGCTGAAGATGTGAAAGATCCGCAACGCAATTATCCTAAGGCATTACTTTATTCAACCATTATAATCATTTTCAGCTTAGCCTTGGCATCGCTTGCCATTGCTATGGTCGTGCCCCATAAGGATTTAAGCTTAGTAACTGGTTTAATCGAAGCGTATCGTGTGTTCTTTAGCGCATTGCACATTGAATGGATGACACCGGTAATTGCAATTTTAATCATCGTTGGTGGATTGAGTGGTGTGTCGACCTGGGTGATTGGTCCTACTAAAGGGTTATTAGCTGCCACAGAAGATGGTTGTTTACCGGAGTTTTTTGCTTACACGAATAAGCGCGGTGCACCCGTCATACTTTTATTAATACAAGCCGTGATTTTTACATTACTTTGCTCTGTATTTTTAACCATGCCAACGGTAAATAGTAGTTACTGGATTTTATCGGCATTAACGGCGCAACTCGCTATGATTGTTTACTTATTTATGTTTACTGCTGTGATTAAATTACGTCAATCACAACCAGAAAAAGAACGTGCCTTTAAAATTCCGGGTGGTATTATTGGCGTGTGTGTTGTGGCAATATTCGGCTTGCTCGCTTCTTTGTTTGCAATCGTCATCGGTTTTTTCCCCGCAACGGGAATTCAAATCGACAGTGTGTTTGATTACGAATTATTTTTAATTGTAGGTATCGTTGTGTTTACGGTGGCGCCATTATTGTTGTATCGAGATCGCTCTCCACCGCCATCATCCCAGCCTTGAGCCTAACGCTCCTACACATCTCAAGAAGTAATAAAAATCTGTTAAAGATAAAAATTATTGCTATGCGTTGTTAATAGTAAATGAGATCACCTGGGATAAGTGTGTTTTATTCATGGCCAGCATCATTAAGCGATCGACACCTAAGGCTACGCCTGCGCAATTTGGTAAACCTGATTCTAGTGCAGATAGTAAGTTTTCATCGATAGGCACTGCTGTGGCGCCACAGTGTTTTCGTTTTTCTAAATCTCTTTCGAAGCGTTGTCGCTGTTCTTTTGCATCTGCTAGTTCATGGAAACCATTGGCAAGTTCAATGCCGTGGTAATAAACTTCAAAGCGCTCTGCTACTGGGACCGTGTCTTGCCTTATTATGGCAAGTGCTGCCTGGCTTGCCGGAAAATCGTAAACAAAACAAGGGGTCTTTTCGCCAATGTTTTTTTCAATCACTTCACTCATTAACCATTGCAATGCTAAGTCACGCTCAATGTTTGCGACGCCCACGACATCTGCTAAACCATGTTGTTTCGCTAAATCAATTAAATCATCATCAGTGATCGCAAAGGGATTGATTTTTAAAATATTAGAAAAGACTTGTTGATAACTGATAAGCTCCGCTGGCCCGCAAGTTAGTATAAATTTTAAAAACTGATCTACTTCTATCATCAAATCATGATGATCAAAACCAGGGTGGTACCATTCCAACAGGGTAAATTCCGGATTATGCCATTGCCCTTGCTCATCATCTCGAAAGGCTTTGCACAGTTGATAGATAGCCCCACTCTCTGCTGCCAATAAACGCTTCATTGCATACTCTGGTGAAGTTTGTAAGTAGTAAGTATTACCCGCAACCTTCGTTTGCAAAGAATGTAATTGCACATCGGTGACTGTTGCCCGAGATAATAGTGGCGTCTCAACTTCCATCACATAACGCTCGGAAAAAAACCGCCGGATTTTAGCCAATAACTTAGCCCGCTGCCGCAAACACTCTACCGAAGCATCAGGCTGCCACGCTTCATTATCCAAACTTTAAAAATCCTCGAAATCATCGTGGCTATCGTCACCTGCTTCGCCAGTGACTTTATCCTTTACAGTCTGTGCTAAATTATCCACGACAGAGGCTAACTCAGCCGCGGTCACAGACTCCGGCATATTTGGTGGATAGTGCGTTGCAATTTGCATGTCACTAATAAGTTCATGAGCAATATTAGCTGCATGCTTACGTGATTTACCCGTCATGCGTTCTGAAAATTCGATACGGCTTTTCACTTCGCCCTTATTGATAATTGGTTCGGAGAACATATCAAAATTATCACCTACCATCATCGGTACGGTAGGATCCGTCAAGCGTAAGGGCACGAAAATATTCAGTTGATCAAAGGGCATGTCTTCTTCGAAGGTATCTTCTTCGAACTCAGGGATTTCTTGCTCACCATGATAGCTCATCAACGCATTAACGCCTCTCTCAATGGAAGACGCACCATTCATATCTGTCATGATTTCAGCTAGTTTTGTGATTTCTTCAGAAGGTGGAATATCTAATTCTAAGGCTTCGCCATTTGTAGCTAGCTCAGAAAACGCTACGCTGCGTCTTTCAAAAGCGACTAATTCTGACGTTGGAGGTGTGCCTACTTTTAAGAAGTGATTAATCCGCATATATTTTGCAATAGAAGGGTTAGCATAAAACATGCGGGCTCTGATAATTTGTGAACGGAAAAAGATATGTGCTTCACCAACACCTTGTTCTTTCAAGTCGGTTAGTTCAATACGTTGACGTTTTTCTGAAGAGGCGCTGCGTGTATCTAAATAGTTATTTAACACACTCTGAGCATTGGTTTGAAAAGCATCCACTTTTGTCACATACGCTTCCCCCGCTGTTTTAGAAAAGAATTCCCAGGTTTCTGTGGGATCTTCTAATTTCATACAAATTTTAATATTGGTATTTGCGCCGATGGATGCCGCTTCTTCTTTCGATGATTTTTGAAAAGCTGGTAAATCTTGTCCGGCAAAAATGGCAGAGAAACCTAAAGAACGCGCCTGTGCCGGTACCACTGCGAAACCTTCCACCGCATAATAACCATACTCATCGAGAATACACATGAAGGGTGTTTTAGAATTAGTAGGTTTACGTTTAATGAGTTCGCCATAAGTACCTTCCACTTCACTACCCAAACCTGCTGACATCATGGCTTTAAGGGTTGCAATAATTACCTTACCCAAGTTTGATAATTCATCCGGTGATTTTTCCAAGGCAGGCAACAGTACGCATAAAATGCGACGATTTAATACTACGTCTCTCATATCCACTTCGGCTAAATTCACTCGCAGGATGTGGCCGTAAGTATCTGCCAATGAGGTAAACACACGTGTTAATTGCATGGTGATAAAACCGTGTTGCTCTAACACTTGCGACACTTGCTTGCCTTTTTTAGATTTATCATAACCCGGCAAGTTATCCATATAACTAGCGATGGGCTCCAATACTACAGGTGGTATGTCTTCTAAGCTAACAGGCTCTTCACCTTCTCGTGGGAATCGCTTATCAACCACAATGGATTCTAATTTTTCTAGTACAAAATACTTACGAATAATATTAGCATCCAATAAGATATGCCCTTCATCACGCATGTATGCCAAAATTTTCGTTAAGGCTTCCACGAATGAAATCGCCCGACCTTTCCACATATCACCATCCGGTGATGCCGAGGAAGAGTCCATCAAACTCACAATTAACTGTGACATCATACTAGAAGAACCCGCGGCAAAAGGATTCAAAGTATTGGACAAACGCTTTTCTTGTGGACCGAAAACGTCTTTCGCGCCCGTCATAAAGTTAATCAACAACACGTCATCTTCTCGTCCCATAGCACGCGCCATGGAAAATATTTTTGAGAAGAGCGAGTTATCACCTTTACCATCCACGTAAATAAAACCACTGGCTTGCAATAATGCATTATACGCTAACGAAATAAGCGCTTCTGTTTTACCACTACCGGTTGAACCAAAGATTAAAACGTGAGTCCGCATGTCTTCATTAGAGAACCAGAGCTCTTCATTGTTCGCGCGTTCATTACCAAAGTAACAAATGCCACTGGCATTTTTAGGTTTGCCAGAACCTGGCTGCAAATCATTGTAATCTGGCATTTTTGACACTTGTGGCAAGCGGAAAGGCAGTGTGATTTTGCGAGTATAGTTAAAGATAAATAATGCGATGCCTAACAATACGATAATATCCGCCATGGCAGGAACGCCCACAGCAAGCGCCGCTAAGCATACTAAAATGATGGCTGCATTGAAAGAGTTTGATAAGAAGTCACTAAAACGCTGGCCCAAGGTCCGCGTATCACGCAAGAGCATGCGTGAGTCTTGCTCATGCCTCGATTCTAATCCTCTTTCGCGATAGTTAGCCATAATCCTAGTTACCTTTCCTATTCATCAGGAACATATATCATTTCATCAATCGCAGTACCCAACGCTATCGTCGCTTGCCTCACCATAGGAACGGTTAATTTACGTCCTATGGATTTCTCTGCCAGCCAGTGCGCATAAGCACCTGCAATTTCAGTAACAACTGTTTCACGCCCCACGGTATTTAATATATACCATAAGGGTCTATCTAAAGGTTTTAACCATAAAAATTCCGCAGATGCAATAACCCCATCCATCCGCGCTATTTCCAACATAGAAGCCATGACCGTTAACACATAGGCATGTTTTGACATGACTATTTGCACCGCTTTTATTTGCTTCATTTTCGGTAGTAAGGCATCAATTCCAGAAAAATCTAAGCGCCCACTTTCAGCCGAACCCGCAATGCGTCGTAATAATTGATCGGCTAACTCACTTTGCCCATCTGCCTTCGCCGCAAAAATAACAAATAACGCTTTTGCATAAATCGGCAAGTCCTCAGGCCCCGTCCACGGTTGACCAACTTGTCGGATTAATAGTCTTGAGGCTTTTTCTGGGATGAGTTTAGCAACATCTTTAATATCTTTTGCTAACCCCGTTTTCGTGGTAGCTTTCTTTTCGAATTCTAATAATTTATAACGTTTCGCAAAATACATCGGCGTCATCGCCATTGCCCAAGGGCCCTTCTCCAACTCTTCATTTAATAAATCAAGTTTTGAAACCGGAGTGATCTGCGGCCAATTATCTTTTTCTTGCGCTAATAAACGTTTCATATTGAACGTTTGGCGAAAGCGAGAACCAATGTTATTTTTATAAACAAGAAACGCAAAACTAGCGAGTAATATCGCGACCGGTATGCTCATATAGCGCCCTACGGTATCAGCCACATACATCACTTGTCCAATGGTGGCAGTCTGCGCTGGCGTGTTGGCGATTTGCTGTTTTAAAACATCCAAACCACTGGTGAAAATACTAATGACGGCAATTTCTAATAATTTAATTTGAAAGATGAGTTCAACCATAATGGCACGAGTCGCCGGCACCATCCATAAAATGATGATTAAGGTAAAAATCGCAATCACAACCCACAGCATGCTCAGGGAGGTATCCGCTTGGTTTTGACCTTGTTGTGCTGCCATCTATCTCTTTACCTACATTAATTGATTAAAAATTATTGCTTTAATAAAGTATACGCTAAAATCGACTGATATTCTAAGTGCTAACCGGTTGATTTTGGCGGTCGTAGTCGACCTTCTATCACGGGATAATCCACTTCAGCGTGCGTTAATTTCATGATTTGTTCGATACGGACATTGGCAATCGTCAGCAACGTTGCTCCTGTCGTCGGATCTGTTTTTTCGGGATAATTACTCGATGTATCCTGTTCTTGATTTACCTTGAGAGTGACATAACCATAAGAATCATTCTTTAAGGTTTTTTTAACGGCCTCTTCGCTACCATAAATGGCTAAACCACTTTTTTCAGCAAATTTAACCGACTCGAGCAATGGCCTTGCCCATGCTAGCGGTGCATTTGGCACACCTAGTTTCGCCATTTCGCGATGAAACACTCTAACGTAGACTAATTTTTCATCCTCATTGACGCGGACATTTTGTTTATATTTTTGCTCTGCTAAGTCTTCTTTACTGGCTATTCGTAAAATAAGACGCTCTTTAAATAAGCCTTCTATTTTTTCTAAATCTTGTAAAATCATGGCAAATGAACGCGCTTTACCTTCATAAGCTGCCACGCAACGCTCGATGGCTTTTGATAACACTTTGAGTATTTGCTTATTGCATTGTACCGCCGTGGCTTGCTGGCTAGTAAAGACTTGTTCAACATGCGCCGTATCCCGTTTTAAACCCTTCAGGCTTTCGGCTAACTCACTCAGCAAATCAACATTACCCGATTTACGCCGAAAGCCTTCACCTTCCACCGGCGTTTGCTGTTTAATCTTAATAATGTTGTCAAGAATAGCACCATAGTGACCAACCACGCGATACAAGACTTCGATGGCTTCATTGGTCAAGATATTATCTTGTTCTTTTAATTCTGTTAGAAAATCCATGGGCTACTAATCATACATTAATTCATCCAAAGGCGTATCCAAAGGTGACGGTGAGTGTTTAATAAGTTCACTCAGCACATCGGCAATACATAAAAAGCGCAAAATATCCGGAGTTACATCATCAAAGGTCACTTTTACACCGATTAAAGATTTTTCTGCTTCATCAAAGGTGGCTCCAATGCCATAGCCTAAACACAGAGAACATAATTGATCGGCTCGCCGGGAAATTGCAGGCAGTAAGCCAACTTCTGAAAACACTTCTTCATAAGTAATAGGCTGACCATTAAGAGAAAAATTTGCTCCCATTGCTTTGGCCAAAGCACACAACTGTTGTTGGATTTGCTTCACTGAGAATTATTCCTACGCATTAATATAATTCTTTCCGACGCCACCAGGGCTTGGACTGTTTTATTTTTCCAGCCAACAGTGTACGCACACTGCGAAAAAAAACAACAGTTGATAAACCATAACGGCTAAGAATTCCAAAAAATAAGGTAATCACAACGGCTAACACAAACGTCCAAACTTTGATATGCACTAAAAATAATAACAAAGGAAACGCCGATCTGGCATCAATGATAAAAAAATGGGGCACCCTTCCAGAATCCCGCCAATGAGAAACCACTCTCAACCTAGCCATACGTCTCCCTCAGTGTTAGTTAAAACATAGAGGATAAGTATATACCCATTACAGATGAAAATGCGACATTAGGGCGATTTGATTTTTGTTCCCTTTGGACGTTCGAAATGCAGGTAATATACCCATCGTACCTCAAAATGCGATTTTCTGCCGGGCGCTTTTTGTTCCCAGGAGCCGTTTGAAACTTGCCAATAGAATGGCTATTACCTGCGTTTCAAACGGCTCCTGGGAACAAAAATCACCGCGGCATAAATCTCGCATTTTGAA
>JAJFKI010000015.1 GCA_021773295.1 Gammaproteobacteria bacterium
TAATAATCAAACAATTTTGGATAAAATCCGTTCTCAATTTAAGAGCGACACAACGCTTTTAGAAGCCGAAAGATTAGTTAATGAACAAAGAGCAAGTTTCTGTAAGAATATACAGATAAACAATCATGTATTTATTCTGAATAAAGCGCTTAATTCTCACGTTATTTTCGAACAACTTACTTTGGAATTTTCACTGTCTGAGAATAGCGTCATTGAAGCCAGCAATGATAATTTCGATGATGCTGATTTTGACAGTGATGAGGAGCTTTACGTTTCAGTTGCCGCATCCTCGAGCTCATCAGTGAATTAAGAGGTATATCCCCATCACAGATGAAAATGCGAAATGAATGCTATTGCTTTTTGCCCCCTTTGAATGTTCGAAATTTGCCAATAGGCCAGCTATTACCTGCATTTCGAACCTCCAAAGGGAACAAAAATCAAATCGCCTTCATGTCGCATTTTCATCTGTAATGGGTATATCTGATTAAAAACTAGTTTAATATGTTTATATACGATACACTGCACGCTGAAAAAAATGTCTATAAGATTTTCTTAAGATTTCTCAGGCAAGCTATGCCTTGATACTACCAAGAAATAATGAAAACAAATGAGTCAACAGACGACATTTGATAACTATAAATACTAACAACACTAAAAATTGCGCAAAGATGAGGGGGCTCACCAGTGACGCAGCGGATAACTGATAATAATAAACGCTATGCAGGTTTAGAATACATCGAAAAGAAAAAAGACTATCGTGATATGAGATCACGCTTAAGGATGCTGTATAGCAGCAAAGCTTTTTTCTCTTTTGGCGCAGTATTCTTGAAGGTCATCGTTTTGTATTTTATTTTGAGTCCGAACTTGGCCTCTTACATGCTAGCTGTTTCTCCCATGTTCCGTATTAGTTCTTTAATCGCTGCTGTTGCTGCATTGGCGTATTCAGCCTATGAGTTACATACGGCAAAAACGAATCGAGCATCAAGACGCGCAGCGG
The DNA here is from genome assembly GCA_021773295.1 of Gammaproteobacteria bacterium. Lineage (GTDB taxonomy): Bacteria > Pseudomonadota > Gammaproteobacteria > UBA1113 > UBA1113 > JAJFKI01. The sequence continues at coordinate 998 of JAJFKI010000015.1, forward strand.
TCGCAGAAAATGTTTTACTCGTTGTTGCAGCGCTTGTTGTAATGACGGTTTCATTCACAGCGGCAATTGTGACGACATCAATGGTATCAACCTTTGCCACTGGTTTTGCCTTGGCATTTACGCTGGGTAAAACACTTTATCACGGGTACAAAGCTATCAAGTCTCAAGATAAAGAAAAAAAACAACACCATCGCAAAGAAGCGATGATGGGCGTTAAGATGTTGGTATTAGTGGCTGCCATATACTTTCTAGTAGGCTTAAACAAATTCGCGCACATTGCAGTGTCTGTCACGGTAGGTGTTGTCTGCGCCGCTGTGGGTGTAGCGGTGTTAGTTGGTGTCTGGAAGAAATATAAAGCCGAAAGAGCTCAGCTAAAAGCAGCAAAACCAGAGCCTGCCCTGATTGCAGATGTCGAGCCAAGTACCACAAAATCTGTTTATGATGTTCTACTAAAACCAAAACCAGTGGTTCACAAAGCACCGATCATTGATACGGCTGATAAATTAATAACATTCATCGACACCTCTGTTCGCAGTATCCGCGCTCGCTCACCAATCCCAGCTGGCATGGACGGCATAAAAATAGAAGCCTTTTCCGCCATCAAAACAATGCTTGCCACGCCCAGCGGCGGCCGCGTAGATGCGCTTGGCGAAACTTATGAATGGCATTCCCAAAAAGAAATGCGCGCGGGTCTTTTTGCTATGTGTAATAAGGCACGTGAACAGGGTTTATTAGAGTCAGCGTTCGGCACACAACGAAAAAATGCCATGCGTTTCGCTTTAGAAAGCGCACTTTACAAGGTCCCACTCGTCGAGGGTGCATCAAGAGTGACGGCAGAAGGAGAGGCTCTTAGAATATAGGCGATATCACGACAAAGCAATACCAGCCCCATAGGCAATCATAGGTTGCGCCACTAATATATTAAGTACTTGCACAGTTAACATCGCAAAAATAGGTGAAATATCAAAGCCACCCATTGCAGGCACAAAGCGTTGAAAGGGCCGCAGGATGGGTCCTGTAATGACATAAAGAATTTCCAGCGCGGGATTATAACGGCTCGGTTGGACCCAAGACAAAATCACTTGAATTAAAATTGCAAAAAAGTAAAGGTTAATGACTTTGCCTAACAAGCTACCGACGCCCCACAGTACTAAACCAAGTGGCTGTGGCATTTTATCTAAACCAATCCAAGTGACTAGTAATAATTTCAACGCTTCCAATGCAACTAACCAAAAAATCACCGATAAATTTGCCCGACCTATGCAAGGCAAGAGTTTTTGTAAAGGCATCACTAAAGGCTTGGTGGCTTGAATGATCACTTTAGTAATCGGATTGTGGGGATTTGCGGATTTTAATTGTAATAAAAACCGTAATAACATCACGAAAATGTAAAGGTCGAATAATGCTTTTATCAAAAAGACGCCGGCATTGCTAACAGGTGCTGCCATGTTTAATTCCTCTATTCATGGGATTTTAAATTGGAAGAGGTATGTTCAATACGATGCTGAAATTGTTTACCCATTTCTACTGAGTGTGCTTTCGCTGCCGCTAAAGCTTTCGCAAAAATAGACTCAACATCACCTTCCATTAATTGATTCATTGCCGCTTCCGTGGTGCCGCCAGGTGAAGTGACTTGTTGTCTTAAGGCTTCTGGCTCAGCATTACTCTCTAAGGCTAAGCGCGCAGCGCCCAATGCAGTTTGGATACTAAATAATTTCGCGGACTTTGCTGGCAAGCCTAAACTTTCCGCTTCACGTTGTAAAATTTCCATTAAATAAAAGAAGTACGCAGGGCCACTGCCAGAAATCGCCGTGATGACATCGATCAAATACTCATGCGATACCCACTCTGTCATCCCGACCGTTCTTAAAATAGATTCAGCCATGTCACGTTTATTTTGTGGCACACGGGTGGTCGCATACAACCCTGTAATACCACAGCCTAAAATAGCCGGTGTATTCGGCATACAGCGCACGATGCTTATTTCATGAGAAAAACATTTTTCTAGGGTTTCTGTGGTAATGCCGGCAGCCACAGAAATCACTAAGGGTTTTTTCTCTAATACAGTTTGTTTTATTTCTTCACAAATTGGGATAATCATTTTCGGCTTGGCGGCGATAATAATACTATCAGCCTGTTGTACTGCGTCATTATTATCAGGCGTAATATTAATACCATAATTTGCAGCCAAGTCGGCGAGCTTTTCTCGATTCGTATTACTGGCCCAAATATTTTTTGCCGGATAATTATCTTTAATTAAGCCACCAATAATGCTAGCAGCCATGGTGCCCGCACCAATAAACGCAATATTTACATTACTCATACTATTATTCTCTCTCTCCAAAAATTGCAGTTCCAATTCTGACCATAGTAGCGCCTTCCTCTATGGCAATGAGGTAATCACTCGTCATGCCCATGGAAAGCGTATCAATGTCATAGGCTTGTTGCAATGTTTGAAATAAGGTATGCATTGCATTGAAACTCTCTCGTTGTATTATTTCGTCTTGAGTTGCCATTGGAATCGTCATCAAGCCACGCAAACGTAAGTGCGGCAGCTTGCTAATTTCTTGCGCTAATGCAGCAGCCTCTTCAGGTTTGAGACCAGACTTACTCTCTTCATCATTAATATTAATTTGAATTAAAACATTCAAGGGTGGTAATTGTTCAGGCCGTTGATCATTAAGCCGCTGTGCGATTTTAATACGATCAACAGTTTGCACCCATTGAAAATTCTCAGCAATTTCGCGCGTCTTATTAGATTGCACAGGCCCAATAAAGTGCCAGACAAAGTCATCAGGAAAGGTTTTAATTTTCGGCAGTGCCTCTTGCAAATAATTTTCACCAAATTGTGTTTGCCCATCAGAAAAGGCGGCCGCAATTTTAGCAAGGGATTGCTTCTTGCTAACGGCGATTACTTCAATATGCCGTGGTGTAAATGCCTTAATGGTTTGGTGAATTTTCTCTAAGTTTTGTTTGATCATGATTTGATTTTTGATTTTTCCTTATAGTTCAATTACGATCATTTCATCGCATTGGTTTAGCAAGTGTTCACAACGCTGCTGAACGATGGTTTTATATTTTTGCAAGAAACGCTTTTCATCAGCATCGTTTACTATTTTTATCGAACTGTCATTAAAAAAAGTAGTTATACTGATAATTAAACTTTGAAGACGCTTTGTAACAAATGAACGAGACAATTGGCAACTATCAGCAAAGTCTGCTAATTGGTAAGCGTTAATTGTTTCACCATCGAACTCATCGCCGAGACCCATCGCCATATTATGTTCGAAGTCAGGGTAGGATTTTATGTTAACCAGATCGTAAAATGGCGCTAGTGTAATTCCATTAGCCCCCACAAAAAAACTAATATTTTTACCATGGGCATCGTAATTAAAAATTAATAAATTAAACAGCACCCAATCAAGCATTTGTTGTTTTGTCAATGCTGGGTTTGTACACTGATTAGCAAAATCAAATAATTTGGGGAAATTGACACCATCGCGAATGTGTGCAACATCGCGTGAGCTTCCAAAATTTCTTTCGTACTTATAATCGGGCGCTAAGTTAAGTGCTTGGCAACTATCAATTATGTGGCGACGCTTTATTTCATTCATTGAAATAAACTGCCTATCAAAGCGCTCAACTAATAATGTTGAATGTTTACCAAAGCGAATTAATTTAACATTCGCCACCTCTAAACCACAATACTTTGCCAATTGCATGCTTAAATATTCATTTAATACTAAGTGAGACAGCGTTTGTTTTTCAAATTTTAAGATGTGTGTCGAGCATAACTTGCCTTCACCAAAGCCGAGCTTCGCTTCAAGATTTAGCATAACGTTAATTTTATCTTGTACACCGGCCACTGAAAGACGAGGTTTGTTATCCCAAATAATTAAGCTAGTTTCATTTCTAGCATTGATACGTTGTGTTAATTCGGTATCTGAAATTTTTCGAAAGAATCCTTTTTGGGGGAAAGGTTGTTTGTGGGGGAGCATGGCTAACGAACCCGGCGTGTCTAAGCCTAATGCACTAATCAGTCCGAAGGTATTGTGCTTGCTTAAATGAAAACAGTGGATTAGCTCATCCAAGGCATTTCCTTCAGGTAATAGATTGCGTAAAAAACGTTGTACGTTTAATGGGGGAATATCACCTTGCAATGGTAAATGGGGAGAAATGGCGAAGCCTGATATTTGCCAAGTAGCTTGATAGTGCCAACGGAGTTGATCATCTATCAGGGTTATTGTTGCAATAATCTGATTGCCTAGGTAAACATCTAAACTGTGCTCACTGCCAGTCATCGCTAACCTCACTGTTATCACGCCAGGGCTGTATGCTAAGTTTTATGCCAAGGGCGTTACATATTTGTAGGATATTACCAAACTGACTACTTGCTTGGCCATGTTCTATTTTCATCAAGGTTTGCTTGGCGACGCCACAAAGTGCTGCGGCATCTTCTAACCGTAACCGACTCTGCGTGCGTCTGGCACGAATGACTTGGCCCAATAATGCTGGTGTTAGTGTTTGGCTAAGATCAGGCGTTTCTAGTTTTTTGATCTGTTTACTCATAATAATCCTACTACACTAGGTTTTATTAATGGACTTCGTTAAAAACAACATATAATCCTATCATAGTAGGATTTATAGGAAAAACAAGCTGAATATCAGTATAATCCTACTATGATAGGATTATATGGCGATCATTTCAATTTGGTACGATGGGTATGTAATAAATTGGCGCAATTTGGATTGAGGCGTTGTTTCCTTAGTCAATAACCGAGCAAAAGTGGTTACCTAATATGATGCTCTATAATCAGGGCTAACGCTCATCACGGACAAGGAAAAGTCAGAATGCCCAATCAATATCCCGAGAAAAAAGGCTGGAAAGTCCCGAAGCAGCGTTATAAAGTGAGCAACTGGTCTGATTATAATGCGGCATTATGCCAGCGGGGCCGTCTTGACCTCTGGGTGTCAG
>JAJFKI010000016.1 GCA_021773295.1 Gammaproteobacteria bacterium
TGATTTTTGTTCCCTTTGGACGTTCGAAATGCAGGTAATAGCTATTCTATTGGCAAATTTCGAACGTTCAAAGGGGGCAAAAAGCAATAGCCTTCATTTCGCATTTTCATCTGTGATGGGTATATACCCATTACAGATGAAAATGCGGAATTAAGGCGACTTGATTTTTGTTCCCTTTGAGTGTTCGAAATGCAGGTAATAGCCGGTCTATTGGCAAATTTCGAACGTTCAAAGGGGGCAAAAAGCAATAGCATTTATTTCGCATTTTCATCTGTGATGGGTATATACACGCCTAAAAGAACAAAAGCGCCTCCAAGACAAGCAGCAAATAAGGACCTTCCAAATTCTGAACACCAAAGTTCGATAACTACCTTCCCGATCATCACTACCATTCCATTAAATTAGTCTTCATGCTTTTTTTGCTTATAATAAAGCCAGCATGTGAATTTATCTAAAACAAAATCTGTCAAAAACGTGATAATTCTAGTCAAAATAATTCCTATACAACTCAGCACCAATATCGGGAATGGTGGTAAATAACTAAAAAAATTGCCCTCATTTTCAAGCATAATTTGTTGGCTTATCTTTTCCTTATATTGTGCCTTAGAAGGTTCTTTGGGAGGCAAACCATTTATATCCTGCACTTCATCACTACTCATAAGCGCTTTTAGCTGTTTCTGATCCCATTGTGCCCTTGGTCTATCCAATGAAGCACTGAGCTGGTTTAATTCATTTATTTCCTTTTTACGCAGAACTAATGCTGTTGCTTTATTGTTGCCATACTCAATAGCAACCCATTTAAGCGCAAAAACAAATGATACTGAAAGAATAACTACTGCCAATACAAGTACGATGACTTTCCACATATCGCTAATTTTCTAACAACCTATTATTACTACCATTGTTTAACTATAAGTTATCTAAACCAACTTGTATAACAAAAACTAGAAACTCAAAAAATTTGTCATGCATATGGTGGAAAATAATTAGGTAATGTTCTACGAAAATAGTTTAATCGTATTGTTTAAATTAAAAACATTGCAACGCAATGTATATTGCGCCCTATCCCTTCTTCGGGATTATCAGAATTTCGCATTTTTTAATATTGGCTCATTGATTTTTTTGATTTGAATTCTATGAAAGAAGTGTATTTGAATATTTTATATTACCGGTTTATCTAAACTTATGATTTTTTTCGGTGGGATTCAGGGGACAAGTGGTACTCCGCATAAAGACTAGCTTATCGCCGTCCCCACTTGTCCCTTATTGAATAATTAAAGGGGACAAAGCTCATCATCCCAAACCCGTGCATTAAAGACGTAGCACCTTATGGTACCCAGCCCTTTGACTCTTGGCTTCTGGGAGCTTTTTCCATCATTCCCTGGGACAAGCCATCCTTTTTCCATTAAAACGCGGGTAACCATCTTGGGGTCGAAGCCTTTGCATAATTCTTTCCGGTAGATCTCGGTCAAAACTAAATGTTCTCGCTCATCATCGAATCTGACTCGGTAGAATCCTGCTCGGTTATGGATGCGATCATGATTTGGATTAGTAATATTATCAAAACGACTAGCACCATGGGCTTGGAAGAAACCACGAACTTGAGAGAGAATTGCTCTTTCTTCTCGATTACCTGTGCTGCCAAAAGATTCAAGCCAGGCTTTAAAACAGCTACTTGCAGCATTTACAGCTTCTCGCTCTTTCCATCCAGTCAATCCATAAGAAGTCGCAAGCTCCCCTGCTGCTGCTGCCAATGCAAAACGCCTTGCTACACGAATCACTTGCCCTGATACATCCTTAAGAACATTTTCATCGACAAATTGCGCTGTGGAATCAGCAAGAATTTTGATGATGTTCGAACGATTTTTAACGACTGCTTCTAACCATGCTAATCCCACTGCGCCATGATATCGATTCGCATAATCCTTTAAAGCTAAAACCATGGCAGCAGGACTAACTTGCTCATGCAGTTTTTCGATAATGCCCATTTTGCATTCCGCATCTGCTTCAATATCAGCTAAACAGATTTCTTGACCCGCATTGGTCCTTTGCCCAATTCTCGCCATCAACGAGGTCAACGACTCTTCACCTGCTGATAAAAATAATAATGACCAATTCGTTGATTGACGCGCCAAGCCCCTCCGTGATGCTCTTGTCTTACCTTGGCCATTAGCGAGTAGATAAGCCGCCTCTCCTGCTTCTTTGGGATCAATTTGGCTTAGCTCATCCAAAATTAACAAGCCATCATTATGCAGGGTTGCTAATCCTTCTAACCCATTGGCCGTTGCTCTCCACAGCCTGGTATAAGAAGAGGGCTTGCCCCAGACTGATGCGGCTAATTTTAATGCTGTCGATTTTCCACAAGAGGATGACCCGCGTAAATGAAAACCTCCCGAGTCCTCACCTGCAATTGCGGCCAGTGCTGGCGCAAAGGCACAAGATAAAGAAAATACAAAACGTGAATTGCCTGCTGCCAAACGACCAATTGAATGGCGCCATTGGTCAACAGTTCCAGAAACTGACAAGGCAGGCTCAATGGCATTATTATTTTGAAACACCATTAATTCCTGACTGTTACCGATACATTTATCCGCCGTAATAAAAACATCTTGATACCACCCCAGTTTTTCCACACAACGTGCTCTTTCTTCCACAGGGAAGACTTGAATATAGGTCGTCAGCAAATCTCTAGCAACTCGACTGGGCGCTATGCTTAACCCTAACCGTGCTAGTTCTCGTCGCACATCACTTGCATCGCCTTGCAGTAATGACAATGGCATCGCCCACTGATGTTTTACCTTATCATCATCAAACTACTCTAAGAGTCGGCCCCACTCACCACTATTCGCATCTCTTGTTTTTGCAATAATATTAAGCGGCGAGCAAATCCAACGAGGAGAGTCATTCCCTTCTTTATCTTTGCTTGAGAAGACAACTCCTTCATTTGTTAGACTGAAACGACCTCCCGCATAGAAAAAAGTTTTTATTTGTTTCGACTGTTTAAAATCAACATGATATATTTTATTTTCGTTCATAGTAATTCTCCAAAAGGTATTCTAGGAATGTTTATGAATGGGTTTTAATAAACTTCCTAGAACTTTTTTAATTACATTAGGCGTTCACAGAAACTCTTGATTGACTGCATCACAAGTCGAGCGGTAAACTTTTTTCTTTTGGAGAAAGTCAAGAATATCAATTTTTCGATACAATACTCTGCGACCAATTTTAAGATAAGAAATACCCTCACCTGCCCAACGATTACGTTCCAGCAATTGCGTTGAACAATCTAAAACGGCAGCTAATGTATTTTGGTTGAAAAGTGTTGATTCAGGAGCGGATTCAAATTCATTGATAAGTTGTATACGGGATATATTTTTCTTAGACATAGTGTTACCTCTTCGTCATTTGGTTTCAAATTGGCTTGATGCCGTACGCTTGCTATCCGTACATGTTTGAAAAACCAGCTGACCTTCACTGGTAACTTTTCAACTGTCCTAATACTAGATCCTAGTTCCATAAAACTAATTAATAGTCTTGATGAATTATTACTTGGATTGAAAAATAAAGTCAAGCATTAAAAAGAAATAAATTAAATAAGATTAATTGTAGCGAGCCAAGTTATCCAGATAGACATTTGTCCCTCGAGTCCCACTTTTAAACTATTTAATGAGACGCTTATAACTTTGAACTTGGTCCCAGCTTAGTCCCGACTATTGTAGTTTCCTCTGGTTCTGAACGGTGAAACTATGTGACTCTTAGAACCCTCTATGAACCCTTTGAACCCTTTATGACCCCTTTATGAACCCTTTGTCTTGTATACTGTTCTGATGAAAGAGCTCCCACCCAACGAAGGGATAACTTAATCAAACTTAGCTATGCTAATACCTTGTTATAAAAACAAAGAGATTAAAACATTCCCTTCGTTGGAGGAGAGTCCTTACTTATCAAGCTTGCGCAAAACTTCAATCCCTTTTTCTGTAATAAGGTATTTCTGCTTTGAGCTACTGGGTTTTTCCGGAATGGTCCTTTTTATCAAGTTTTTTTCGAGCAAGGGAGAAACAAAGCGCCTTCTAAACTTGGTCCTATCTTTCCAGCCCATATATTCCAATAATACCTGAAATGATCTTGGTTCCTTGCAGAAATCAATGAGTTGGAGCATTTCATTATCAAGCTCTAGCCCTTCCATCACTGGGTGCCAACTGGGTGCCAACTGGGTGCCAAATTCAGCACCCACTTCCATAACTTCAGGATGGGGATAGAATGTAACACGTAGCGCAGATCCAAATTCTTCCCACTTAGGCAATGGATAACCACCACTCTCACAAGTATTTTTAATACGCTTATAGCCACTGCCCCATTCTTCTATTAGCTCGAGTTGACCAAGTGTTTTTGCAATGACAGGATTGCGTATTCGACTAACGCCTGCTTTGAACTGTTCAATACTCATCCCTGGCATCATAATACCTGGGTTCTGAATTTCGAGACGGTCATCATAGATAGCAACAAATATTCGGCTACCGGTTACTTCATAATTGGCATGTGCTATTGCATTGGTGAGTGCTTCACGGATTCCTTCTACAGGATATTCAGGAATATCGCGTCGCCGCATATCACCAAATTTCCCAGCCATTTTTGTATTGCGGCGAATAAACTTAGGAACTTCTTCAATAGCCGCTAAAACACCACCTTCAATATTAAGACGATCAATAAATTCAGAGCGTGATGTTCCCTTAAAGCGGGCGCATCGGACTTCAGCGTAAGAGAAATATGTTTCTCTTACTTCTGGCAAGCCGAATAAAAGAACACCGCCATTGGTTGCAACAATACGCCTTCCTTTTTTTGTCAAAACACCAATGCTAATTAGTTTAGAGGTATCGATAGCCCGGCCACGTTTAGCATAGATAGATTTAATAAGAGAGTTGTCTAAATCAGCTTCTGTTACATTATCACATGGTGCTTTATCAAATGTAGAAGCATTATTGGAACGTTTTATCTCCGCAATAATCTCGGGCCCAGCAAGTCGATTTGCATTGCCTACCCTAATATAAGCGCCTTTTTCCTCACCTTTGTCAGTTAAATAATAGGGAGCTGGCGAGTGTTCAATCTGTATAGAAATAATGGACTTGCCATTGATTTTATTGACCACAAATTCAGGTGGCAATTGTGGTTTAATTCGGTTCGAAATCGAATTAGACAATTGCTCTTGTATTTCCCCAACATCAGAGACACCAACCGTTGTACCATCATCATCAACCCCTATTAGGATAATACCGCCTGCTGTGTTAGCAAATGCACTGACTGTTTTCAAAATAGATGTTAACGAGTCGGTATTCCGCTTATACTCAAGCGTACTTCCTTCTCCTAGCTGAGAAAGCTTAACAATATCCATAGTGTCAGATTACCCCGCTTATTAAGTTGTTACTTGCCTTATTGTCTGACGAATCAGTCATTCTAAGACTTAGCCTCATAGATATCAATGGATTTGTCCCAATACATATTTCAATAAGGGACATACAGGGGACGCCCATAAGCCAGTGTGTATGCAGCGTTCCCACTTGTCCCCCCAATCCCACCAATTTTCTTAATCATATTCGAAACACTCAAGGTTTTCTGACTGGTGCATATGACTAATAAGAAAATTTGTAATCCGTTGCATGGGCTTTCGTAAACGCTCCACATCTCTCATGATATATCCGGCAGTGACGTCGTGATTCATTTTATGATTTAACAATCGCTTTAAGGCGTAGGCTGACAAATCCAAGCTTTCTGCTGTCGTTGCAAAGGTTCGCCTTAGATCGTGAACGGTAAAGGGTACACCAGAAAGTTCCGCTATCTTCAACATGGCTTTTCTTGGTTCTTTAATATGCCCCTCGCTGCTGTTAGCTGGAAAAACAAAATCGCAACACTTTAATTTTTCACGCCTTAATAATAAGTCATAAATGGCATCTGACATGGGCAAGGTGTGCAATTCTCTATTCTTGGTACGCATTGCCTCATAAATAATCTAACTATTGGACAGGTGTTGACTCACATAAAATCAAACCCTTTAAATTAAAATATAGGGTTATGATGACTATGAAAAAAACAATGAGCTTAGTTGCTAGAAAAGAATTATTAAGTGCAAT
>JAJFKI010000017.1 GCA_021773295.1 Gammaproteobacteria bacterium
AACAACACTAACTAAGGACTATACCCATTACAGATGAAAATGCGAAATTAGGGCGATTTGATTTTTGTTCCCGTGCAGGCTTTGAAATGCAGGTAATAGCCGGTCTATTGGCAAATTTCAAAGGTTCCAAGGGGGCAAAAATCAATAGCATTAATCTCGCATTTTGGAGTGTGATGGGTATATACCCGCCACACTCCAAGATGCGACGGGTATATACCCTGAGGACGTTACATCATGAAGCAATCATTTATATTACAAATGAGCTTGAAGGTTGAGCAGAATCTGGATTCTCAGCTTCTCTATTCGAAGAACCTCGATTTTGAGCGCTAAATAACGTCTGGTTGTTACTGCTTGATGCCGCCATTGACGATGGCCCAGCCTCAACCGTAGAATCAGTCTTGTTGGAAGCAAGGCTTTTCATGTGTTGTAAAAACTCACCCGTAGTATCTTTATTCGCATCAGGCCCGTTGACGTTGATGCTTGCACCCTGGAAGTTGTCCTTACAAATTTCCTCGATCGCCTTACGATTTGCCTCATCGTCATCCAACACATAAAGCGTTACTCCTCCAACAAGCGGTTTTAACTTTTTAAGTGCGTTCTTCAACTCCCCTGCCTTAGCTAAATTATTTTCTTTGGTGGTAATTCTTTTCTTGTCGTACTCAAAGCGTTTCTCTGAACTAAAACCGCTGATTGCAGTGTCCGCGCCATTTTCACATTTTTGCTCTAAAATTGCTAAGTAATCAAACACTCTGAAATGAAAAAGCAACACTTTAGTGATTTGTGCCACTCGTTTACCTCCAGGAGTGTGTGTATTGTTCACAATTTCACTTGACAAAGAGATTTTTGATTCCAATGTAGCGTGCAGGCAAGTCTGAGCCAAGAATGCCGTTAAATGTCTATTATTGGCAAGCGTAACATAGTAAGTATCTATTGATTTGCCCGCTTCAATAGCAAGAAGTTCATTGACTACATCTTTTCGGATTATGTATTCTTTAAGACGGTGTTTCTCATCATCAGTTAACGTTTTACAACTATTTATCCTATGAAATGAGAGAGAAATAAACTCAGGTCTTTCATACAGTGGGTAGTACTTATCACCTAATAGCTTTTTATAATGGCAAATTACACCTCGAATTGACTGACAATAATTATTAAGCTCATTAAGAATCTTATTAGATTGACTGAGCTGGGGTTCATTCTGATCATCCAAGGCCGCGCTAATCCCTAAAGCAGCGATTTTTTGATTGATGTCTTTTATAGTGCGTTTCTTATCATTTCCATCTTTTGACTCACTAGCATAATCATTAGCAAGTGCACGAACAACTTCGCGCATACGTTCTACTAGAGGTTCATCTATCTGTCCTTTTACAGTCTCCGCTAATTCAGAAGCTACTACATTTTCTTGTACTTTGAAATCAGAGAGAAAAGTGCTATGAATATATTTTCCTTCAAGCTTTCCCAGTGTGCCATCGATGTCTGAAATTAAAATGGGATGCTGCTTGGCGATACCCAAGATCGTGTTCTTGATACCTGCTATTTCTTTTAATAAAGCTTCTCGTGTCGCATCGTCCTTTGTGCTACTAATGCCTTGAGATATTGCATCAATCCGCGAAATGATTTCTGGATGTCGCCTCAACACTCCGTAACATCTTAAATCTAAAGGCAATCCTTCTGCTTTTTCGGGTTCTACTACCAACACTTTTACAGACTTTTCTTCAGCGGCCATAAATGAATACTCCTCATCGTTAATGTAAATACTTCAATGCTTCTAAGCTAAATGAATGATGCACAGTAATGCGCACAAATTTTTCATAAGCAGGGACATTCTTTTTAAAAGTGAGTCATCCTCTTGTAGCAAGACTGCCTAGAAATTTATACATTCAGCGCGCATTGTACCTGTTATTGTGCAAAAGTCAATCATGACGACGCGTTGACTCAAAAGGAATCACCTGTATAATAACTTTTCGTTATGGTTTAATACTAAGCCGGAAAAGTTAAGCTAAAAACCATAATCTATTGATTTATAACTATTTTAGAGGTTAATTATGCGAAATAATTTAAAAAGTTCCATTCTAGTTGGTGTTCTGTCCCTTGGTATTGCTACCAGCGCATTGGCCAACGGCTTAGTCACGATGAAGTTTAACAACCAAACGGGGCAAACGCTGCATTTAAGATATGATGTTTCATCCATGCCTTTAGATTGGCAAGCACAGGGCCAAGATCCCCAACAAATTGCTATCACACCAGGTAACAGCTCCGCGCTGATTCTGCAAAAAACCGGCCCTAATTTTAATGCAAACTATGTGGTTCTTAGTGCAAAGTATTATATGACAGACATGAACTTACACTGGGGTACAAACAGTCGTGGCAAAACCACATGGACGACAATAAACTCTAGTGCAAATCGGTCTATCACTTGTACTCCAAACGCTTGGAATGGACAAGGTGACTTTACGACGACTTGCACAATTAAAGGAACTATTGACTACTAATAGTTTTTTTCGAATAAATGATGAAGGCTACAGTAAGTTTCTGTAGCCTTTATTCATCTTGTTTGCAGACCAAATAAAAAAACTTCTCTTTGTCATTCTATAGCTTTTCTTAATTTTGACATCACTTTAAGCCGAACTATTAGTCATACTAACTCGCACACAGCCTCTTAAAAATGCGGAAGTTTCTGGAAACTTTCGTTGTCCATAACTGCCAGGTGGCAAATAAAGCAAGTTTGAATCACCTTCAGGCATTTCATAGGTAGGTCTGATATCAGCCCCATAAGCGTATGTTGCTTCATGAAAGAATTCAAATGATAGCTTCTGTATTATATTAATTACCTTTGTTTGTCCTACTCTTAAATTCTCATCAAATGCTTCACCTAAAAAGTGATCCGTTAACTCTTTTAACTCTCGCATGTTATCAATGATGCTAGAAAGATTTCGCAATTGAGGGATAGACTCTAACATACTAGGTGATTGTAGTGAGTAATAAACACTATTTTTTTCAAGTAACGATAAATTTGCTGGCTCCATAATTGTTGGAATATAGTCTTTTAAACCATAGCAATCTAAGTAAACTTGTTGTATCCCATCAATTGGCCCTGCGCTACCAGAACCATTAGCAGGTCTTGATGCAGGTAAAACACCCGTGCCAATAAATGCTAAATGCTTTAATGTGTCAAGTACATAAGGATTAGGCTTCAAACCTCTTTCACTCAATGATTTTGCGAACAACTGCCAAATCACATCAAAAATTGATTTTTTCCTGGCATATTCAGAGTGCAACCACCCTCTTTCCAGAAGATAATTTCTTAACCTTAACCAAGGTCCGTTCGATTCTAATTTCTCAAGCCACTTATCCGTTAAATAAATAATTTCACAATCCCATTCTTCTGTAAATGCCGGACTATTCACAATTTGTTTGAAGATAGGCCAGTGATCCTTCATTAACTTAGGTGGTGGGAGCGTCACATGATAATCTCTCTTCAAACGTTTATGTCCTCCAGACAAGGTAACTTTGGGCAATAAATAAAGTGATCGGGCACCAGCAGAAACACTATACGGCGTAGTCCAATCAAAATACTCCCACACCCCAAGTTGTAATCCCTGCCCCCAAAACGAAATTGAAAAGATTGTATTACTGAGTTCTTTATAAACTTCAACATGATTTTTTGTTACCAAGCCCAATGGAACCAAGCTGTAGCCTAATTGCTTTCTCATTTTCTCAGGCAATCTCGTATCGGTGATAGGTAAGATTTCACCCCTTTGTGTAGGCAGAGCGCCTATGCCGTTTTTCACAATTTCAGCACCGAATGGATATTTGACTTTTATGAGGGGGAGATCATTATTTGGAGAAATTTCTTCAACAATTTCAGCAAATTGCGGACAAGACTGCATAATCTCATCTTTGCAATCTTCCCATGTTAGCTCCGTGATGTAAGGCTTAGCCGGTTTCAAAGTGCCCCCTTTGCCATCGTTAAATTTGCCTGCCTATGTAATAGCCTAGTTCATACCCACCATATTGCATCACTTAGGCTATTAAATCAGCCTACGAAATTCATGGCTTAATTGAACTTCATAAATAAGCCCATGATTTAGCTACTTTTTAAACAACTACTTGGTGTGGTTTAATTAAAAGCATCAGAATTTCTGATGTTATTTTAAACGGACAATTTACACGGAGGCGCTTATGCTAGTACTTACACGCAAAAAACAGCAAACCATTCTCATTGGTGATGATATTAAAATCCACGTTTTAGAATCCAAAGGTAACTATATTCGCATTGGGATTGATGCACCGAAAAATATCGGTGTTCATCGTGAAGAAGTTTATCATCGTATCAAAGCCAACAAACAAGACAACTAAAACACCGTTGTCAGTTAACGGAAAATAATTAAACGGAGATTACACCATGAAACATCAATTAACCCTACTCGTTGTGGCCGTACCCTTTAGCATCATACTTTGGGGCTTTATGGTCATCAGCATTCAAGCACGCGGTTTGTCTGGGTTTTAACAGATGATCACTGCATACATCAACGGATACTTTAGAAGGAGAAAAGCCTTATGCATACTATTAATGAAGTTGCGACGTCTCACACAGCAGAGTTACTACAACAGGCTAATAGTTATTTGACATTAGGAACTGAGGTGTTGTTTAAACAGCACCTCAGTGATGATTATTATAATGTGTTGCTTGTGTTGCAACACTTATTCAGCAAAGTAATCTTGCTTGTCAACTCCGATAAAGATTTTATGACTGAGTTATATCAGCTAGAATCTTTGGGAAGAATTGTAGCACATCAGATTTTTTTGGAATCTGAGACTGGGGATAAAGTGAATTACTTAGTGATTTTGAGTCGTCTGCTTGAAGAGGCGCGAGAAGAAGCTGAAGCGTTTGTTTAAGCATCCTTTCATCCTAAGTACTCCCTTATAAGCAGCTGGCTGAGAGATTGACATTTTTTTAGAGATATACCCGTCACACTTCAAAATGCGAGATTTAGGCGATTTGATTTTTGTTCCCTTTGAGCGTTCGAAATGCAGGTAATAGAATAGCTATTACCTGCACTTCGAACGTCCAAAGGGAACAAAAATCAAGTCGCCCTAATTTCGCATTTTCATCTGCAATGGGTATATACTCCTCGTGGATCAATTAATAATTGCTTAATGATTACTCGTTATAATTGGGAAACAGAAAAATTATATGAGGTTACACCATGTCATTCACAGAGACAGAAAAAGACATAGTAAAACGAGTCAGTGACTTAAAAGTCAGATTTGAGCAGCTGGAAAAAGCGATCCGAGCTCTCCCCTCAGAGGCTTTACAGTACAGTAAAATCGGAGAAGACGAAATTACTGAACTTGCAAAGATAAATTTAAAAACTTGGTTAGAAGACGATGCTTATTTTGGCGGCCGTTATAGTGGTTTTTTACATGTTGACATGTCACCTTATTACCAATCAAAAGTTGCAGCGCGGGAGAGTTATAATGATGAGCTTGATTCATATGTGATGCATTTTGCAGAATGGCATTCAGCACTGAAAGAGATAAGTAGAGCACTCAAACAGCTGGTGAGAGAAGCAGATAATAGATGCTCTTTGAAACTGTTTAAACGAGGCAACTTTAAAGCTTTTTTGAACGATATTCTGAATATTGATGATATCAGAGCATTGAAAGATGACTTAGATCTCCGTCAAATAATATTTAATACCCAGGCGGCACGCGCGACACGGCAAAAGGTTAATCTTGATAAATTAGATACCCGCGTACGATATAGAGCTAAAGATATGAGAATCATACCAGCTTCGTCTAACACCCCTCATTTTACCCTGACCCCAAAGTAAGCACTATGGTGTATAAATGCTCTGTACTGTGCATTAACGTGAGTACTGATCTGATCCACTAAATCGGAGACATATAAAAGCCGTTATGTTTAAAAAATAAAATGAAACATTGAAGGTGATAACATCATATGATACTATCATTTTATGAGCAAACTACCATTCCAAATTACACAAAACAATTTCCTCCGCAACTGCTAGTCGCGATCTGAAGTATGCTGTTGATAATAAAAAACTTAAAATGAAAGGTGAGAAAAGGATGGCTTTATTAATTAATTTATGTAGAGAAGAAATATGAAAAAACAGTTAATCATCACTGGTGGTAGTCAGGGCATTGGAAAGGCGGCTATTAAGAAATTTATGGCCGAGGGATGGGGCGTGTTTAATTTATCGCGTCAGCCTTGTGAGCTTGAAGGTGTGAAAAATATTCAAGTGGATTTACTAGTTGCAGGTTGGCAAGATATTGTAACGCGTGAATTACTAGCGCAGCTTCCTGAAAAAAGCCAGATTTGTTTAGTGCATAATGCAGCGATGTTATTGATTGATAAAGTGGGGAGTATTGATGAGAAAACATTTCATAATACGCTAACATTAAATGTTTTAGTGCCCAGCGCTTTGAATAACTTACTCCTACCTAAAATGGCACCTCTATCGAGTATCATTTATATCGGCTCGACCTTGGCTGAAAAAGCGGTACCAGGTTGTGCTTCTTATATTACAAGTAAACATGCGTTGCTGGGTTTAATGCGGGCTACTTGTCAAGACTTAGCAGGCCAGAGGATTTATACCTGCTGTATCTGTCCTGGTGTTACCGATACCACGATGCTTAGGCAGCGCTGCAATAATAATGAAGAAGTGCTGCAGCGCTTACGAGAATTATCCAGCGATAATCGCTTCGTTGAGCCTAGTGAAATTGCTGATGTTATTTGGTTTAGCGCTACAAATCCCGTGATTAATGGGACCATTATCCATGCCAATTTGGGACAAATCGAGTCCTAAAATATCTCTATGCGATTCGTGATGTTTTATTCAGTTGCGCTTGTTAACAACTGCTGTACCGCAGCCACTCTCAAGCTATGTATTTCATTGGCAATCTCATTGCCTTTTAAACCTTTCTCTATTAAGGGCTGTGTATCAATGGATTGTGTAATGGCATAGGCTTTGCGCCAAAAAATTGCTTGTGGATAATCTCTATCCTCGAAACCTAAACGTCCTTGGTAATCAGCGGTGCATACGATAAGAAATGCTTCGAAACGTTGTGGCCGGCGGTAGCAGTCTAATCGTTCTAATTTTCTGACAATGGTACTTGCTTTTAACTCGAAAACTTTATGGCTAATGAGGTGAAACCTAGAACCTAGGATGGCTAACTCTTTATAATCTTTGGGCACGCGTATGCGTTCACACAATTTCTCAATGACTTTCACGCCCTTTTCTTCATGACCAATGTGTTTTGGCCATTGGTCTTTTGGTGTTAAGGCTTTACCAAGATCATGCACTAAGGCTGCAAACCGTACTTTTGGATCGGGCGATAGTGAGACGGCAGCATCCACCACCATCATGGTATGCACACCTGTATCTATTTCTGGATGATGTTTTTCCGGGTTCGGGATGCCATACAAATTATCAATCTCGGGAAATATTACTTTTAACGCACCGCACTCACGTAACACTTCAAAATAAATCCGCGGAGAATCTTCTGCCAACGCTTTTGCGGTTTCTTGCCACACGCGCTCTGGCACTAAGTAGTCAATTTCACCTTGTACCACCATCTCTTTCATTAATTGCATGGTTTTTTCTGCGATGGTAAAGCCATAGGAATAATAACGCGCCGCAAATCGTGCTACTCGTAATACCCTGACGGGATCTTCTACAAAGGCGGGGGAGACATGTCGTAATATTTTTGCTTTTAAATCATCAACACCATGATAGGGGTCAATAATTTCCCCTTCTTGGGTTTTAGCAATGGCATTAACCGTTAAATCCCGGCGCAATAAATCTTCTTCTAAGCTTACATCAGGCGCAGCATTAAAACTAAAACCTGTATAGCCATGTCCACTCTTACGCTCAGTCCGTGCTAAAGCATATTCCTCTTTCGTGTCCGGATGCAAAAAAACTGGAAAATCTTTCCCTACTACCGTAAAGCCTTGCGCTAACATGTCCTCCGGCGTAGCACCGACAACGACCCAATCACGCTCTTTGACTAACCGTTCTAATAATTCATCTCGAACAGCACCACCAACTAAATATATATCTAAGTTATTGTTCACTCAGCTTTCCTATCACTCTTCTAACAAAAAACTCTCAAAACTCTGCCCTTTCACCCAATCAGTTTCAAATGAATTCTGGTTGATAACAGTTAACCGTTCATGAGGAAACACTTTATTAAACCATGTGTAATTTATTGCAGTGCTCTTACCTCTCTTTACTTCATAAAATTTATCTGGTATGTCAACAAAATCTATTTCATGCTCTTTGTTTTGCCAAAATGCTAAAGGTGTTAAGATTTTATTGCCATTGATCGCTGCACGCCTTTGTAACTCTTGTGCAATTAACCATTCATACCAAATACCCTGAACTTGCTTGGGTAACATCATGAAGTCTTCTGGACTACGTATGTTAGCTGAATGATAACTCAATGCTACTAATAAGTTAGTAAAGTGATATTTACACGGTTTTCTTAATATCAAAATATTACGCTGTGGATCCCAAGGAAAGCATGGAATAATACACCCTAAGTCGCTCAGTACTTCAATGTAGCCTGCCGCAACTGTGTTATTTGTCAAACCAGCTTCCCTAGCAAGCTTTGCTTGCCCAACAGCTGAACCACCCAGTCTAAATAAAACACTCATTACATTAAATAAAGCTTGTCGGTTTCTTCCTGAAATTGCAATTTCTCCTTCTATCCAGTCTCGAACAAGCTCGACTACATACTCTGGGATCATGCCATAAGATGCGAGCTCAGCTGCTGCTATGGGTGAACCACCTGATAATAAATAAGCGATTAAGGCTTTTTCAGCCAATACCTTGCCACAAACTCGATAAAACTCACGATATGATATCGGCGTAAATAAATAAGTGGTTCTTGCCAACTTACCTTTTCTACCAGGCAATCGTTCAGTACCACGGCGTAAATCTGTCATAGTAGATCCTGTGGTAATAACCAATATTTTTTCTAATTTACCTGCATCTGCCATTCGCTTGAGCGCTCGTTCCCAATTTGGAATTGATGTGATTTCATCAATAAATACCCGCCTAACGTGTGCATCTTTGGCAAAACCTGAAATCACTTCGTCTAAGGCAATTTCCAAGTCATCATATGACGCAATATTGTCACCATTTAAATAATAAGCACTCCCCGCTCCAAACTCCTCAATGGTTTTCTTTAGCGAAGACTCCAACCAAGTACTTTTCCCATATTGCCTAGCCCCACGAATTAACAATAGGCCTGGCTCAATCGGCAATGTGCTTAAACCGAAATCAATATTAAAAACAAATAGGGACTCTTTTAATCGTGCTAGATGCGGGAATAACCCTGGTTTCTCAATTTCACCCTGCGCAAGCAGAGTGTTTATAACTGATAACTCCATGAAATATCTCATAAAATTTAGCTAACGTTCTGACAGTTAGCAAAGCTAACGTTCTAAACGTTAGGATAGCTAACGTTCTGACAGTTAGCAAGAAAAAATTACAATTTTTCCTAAAGGCTGTTACCCTGATCGGCTATGAGTAAACGCAAAATCACTAAACAACAGCATCGTCGTATATCCGACAAGCAAGCCTCTCACAAGGTTAGCTCAGATGATAAGCCAGCTGAAGAACTTGAGGGTTTAGGGCCGGAGCAATGGGGCTTGCTGATTAGTCGCTTTGGCAAGCAAGTGGAAGTGGAAGACGAGCAAGGGCAACGCCATGACTGCCATCTGAGACAGCATTTGCCCATGCCGGTGGCGGGTGATCATGTTTTATGGTGTCAATCACAAGCAGGAAATGGCGTTGTGGTGGCAATAAAAAATCGCAAAAGCGAATTGGTGCGAGTGAGCAGTATTGGGCAGCTAAAACCTATCGCGGCTAATATCGATCAAATGCTGATTGTGATCTCAACAGCGCCTGAACCAAGTTTTTTACAATTGGATAAGTTTTTGATTGCGGCGCAACAATTACAAATTACACCTTGTATTGTGATTAACAAAGCTGATCTGTCTTCAGCTAAAGCACTTCTTAAAAAAACCAAATCACATTATCAATTGACACAACACTCCATCATTTATGCCAGTGCTAAGCAAGCCCATGGAATTGATGAACTCACTCTTTGTTTGCAGCATAAAACAAGTATTTTAGTGGGGCAATCTGGTGTTGGCAAATCTTCGTTAATACAAATGCTCATTCCTGAAGACACTATTTCCGTTGGCGACTTATCGTTGCAATCTAAACTCGGCACTCATACTACAACTGCAGCTCGCCTCTATCATTTGCCTACGGGTGGCGATCTGATTGATTCCCCTGGTGTTCGTCAATTTAATTTATGGCCTATTAGTCAACAACAATTGCTCGCAGGGTATACCGAATTCACGCCTTACCTTGATCACTGTAAATTCCGCAATTGTAAACATGACCATGAAACCCAGTGCGCTGTTAAGGATGCTGTAAGCTCTGGTGTAATTTCAAACCTACGATACGAAAATTATTTAGACTTATTACACAACTTTGTAAATTCCGGCGACTAATTCCCTATTTTTGAGCCATACTTATTGCTGGGCAATAAAAATATTAAGCCCAGGAGAACAGGTATGAGTATGAATTACAGACTAGATAGTTTGGGAAACTTAATAACACATGATATTCCCACCAAAGATATTCCAGGACTTTATTCAAGTGATAACCATAACTTAGATGAAGTCAAAGAAAAAATGTCAGAAATGACTAAGGATTATTACTCTCTGGAAGAAATCTTTGGCCAATATTGCCATTTAGCAACTTATATCGCAGTACCTCCTGAAATAACGTTTGAATATGCGGCTAATGTGTATAGTTTGAGTGAGTGGACCTTTAGCATGCGCGATTTCACTTACGTCGGCGGCGGTGTTTATAAATCAAAAGAAAAACTTGCACATGAGACTTATGTGTTTACGAAAGTGATGGCGTACCCTGACTCTGGCGTTATTGATTATCTTTGTGCTTGGGATCAGGGAGAGGAAATGTGGATGCGTTATTACTTTCGCGTTATTAATGCGATGCCTACGTTGCGCAAACCCGGCAGCATTGTATTGTGGACCAATTGTCGTCATCCTTATTATGATCGAGATACTGAAAATTTACCACCCTATATAAAACAAGGACATGATCGCACCGATAGAGAATGGGTTGGTGATTTTTGGATGCAGTTTGATGCGATACATAAAATTGAATTAAGTAACTTGAAAACGATATTGGAATATCGTTTTAATCATATTTGTAATTTGAAAGATTAATTATGTTAATTAATGAATACATTATCAAATATTTAGAAGCCATTGGTACCACACATCTATTTGGAGTTGGCGGTGCTAATATCGAAGATATTTACGATGCAGCTTATCACCATGGAAAAAAACTTAAAGCCATTTTAGCGAAATATGAAGGCAGTGCTGCATTTATGGCAGATGGTTACTCTCGGACAACCAACAAATTAGGCGTTGCCATGTCTACATCGGGTGGCGGTTCATTAAATTTAATTTCCGGTTTAGGTGAGTCCTATTCTTCTCATACGCCTGTACTAGCTATTATTGGCCAAGCCCCTTCGGATTTGGAAGGAAAAGGTGCTTTTCAAGATACCAGCGGGTTTGAAGATAGCATCCACGGTGATGACCTATTTGGTGCAACTGCCTCTAAATATTATAAGCGTATTAATGATGCGATAAATTTTCAACAGTATCTTTATGAAGCCGTCACGCAAGCTCTGAGTGAGCCGCGCGGCACCTCTGTGCTTTTAATCAATAAAGATGTGCAATTACAAGAAATTGATCCACAAAATACATATCATTTTAAAATTCCTGAAATAAAAACGTTATCAATCGATCAGTCCGCCGAAGAAAAACTACAGTTGTTAGTTAAACGTATTTGTGAATTTTCTAATGATAAGCCCGTTTTGGTACTAATAGGTGATGAGGTCATGCGGAGTAATGCTCAGGGCCCTGTTTTAACGTTAGTAGATTTAATCAATGCAAATGTAGCGGTCACACCAAAAGCTAAAGCCGTCATTAATAATAACGACAATCGCTTTGTTGGCGTCTCAGGCATTGCGAGTCATACATCTGTGCAAGATTTAATGCAAGCAGCAGAATTAGTGATTGCGATTGGTACACGCATGGCACTACTGACTCGCGTTGATATTCAAGATAATATTGGATCCCATGAACGTTTTTATATTAATTATGCTGAACCTTATATAGATAACTGTGAGTCTGAACATTGCCATGTAATTAAAGCTAATATCCGCGCTACCGTTGAAAGAATCAACGAACTATTAACCGATGCAAAAATCAATCGACATCAGCATATTGCTCATCAATCACTAAAAATGAAAGTAAAAACATTGGAACCTTCTTCTTTTATCAAAAAAAGCTTATCCGGTTTTAATTTTAAATCCGTACTAAATTTATTTAATGATTATATTGAGGATGACGCTATTATTTACATTGATGCTGGTAATACTGGAGCAGCAGCACTACATTATTTAAACGCACCTATTAAAGGTGGTTTTGAAATTGCGCTAGGCATGGGAGGTATGGGCTATACCTTTGGCGCCAGTATAGGAGCAGCTTTTTCGTCTAATAAGCGTGTTTATACATTTGCCGGTGATGGCGCATTTTACATGCATGGCATGGAGATTCATACGGCTGTTGAATATAACTTACCAATGGTTTTTGTTATTTTTAATAATAATTCTCATGGTATGTGTTATACCCGTGAAAAACTCTATTTCGGTGGCAGCTATACTTATAACAAGTTTAAACCTTCAAATATTGGTGCGGGGTTACAAACAATGTTTCCAACACTTTATGCAGTTGATATTAATAGCTTAGATGAATTAGAAAATGCTTTTAAACAGTTAAATATTCATCATGGGCCTGCTTGTTTATCACTGAATTTAGATGTGGAAGAGTTGCCACCCTTTTTACCTTTTTTAAACGCATATGAGGCGAGTAAAGATGGAAGCTAGAATTATAAATATTGTGAATTATATGCCAGAAAAAATTGTTGACAACAAACAATTATGGGCTGTGTTACAAAAAGAAAAACCGCATGGTGATAAGTTAAAAGATAGTGCTTTTTTTAAAGGTGTCGATCAGAGACGATTTGCTTCTCCAGATTATACATCTGAAGAGCTTGGTATCAGGGTTTTAAATAAATTACTTGAGGACTCTGAATTTAAGGCTAATCAGTTAGATTTAATTATTTGTACTTGTATTTTCACTGATACCTATTGGCCGGGTATTGCAACCGCAGTGCAACAAGGCGTGGGGGCGAATAATGCTAGTATTATGAATCTTGACACCAGCTGTGCTTCTTTCCTGACATCACTTAACACTGCCAATGCTTTTATTAAATCTGGCATTTACGAAAATGTTGCCATTGTTTGTGTGACTAACTTTATTTCCCGTTTACCCGAATTTCAAAAATCCCCACGATCATTCGTTTTAGGTGATGGTGCTATTGCAGCATTAATGACTCGAGATGATAAACCGAGTATCATTGCTAGCTTTGAACGCTCTTATGGTGAAAACTATGGTTTAATGCGTTTCGAGCCTGACTTGGTTGAAGGGGTATTTCATAATTACTGGGAACGTGGCTGCGGTCCAATAACTGTTAATTTTACGCGAGAAATGGTTAAAAAGATTAGAGACAATGCACTCGCTGTCGTACCAAGAGCCGTGTTAGCCTGTCTTGAAAATGCAAAAATGAGCACAGATGACGTTAACATCCTCATCACCCATCAACCGAATCAAATGTTTCTTGATGAATGGCGTCAGCGTATTGGCATCTTGCCGCCAAGAACTCATGATACCTTGGCTATTTATGGTAACTTATTCCAAGGCTCCGTTGCGGTTACTTTGGCAGATGGTATTGAAAAAAACATTATAAAGTCAAATGATATTGTAGTGATTGGCACGTTCTCCAATGGTGGTGATTTTGCCAGCGCCATGATTATTAAATGGAGGTAAGCAGTTGTGAAAATAAAAGACATTATGGATAAAAATGTAATAACAGCTACTTACAATGCAAGTCTAAAAGAAGCAGCAAATATTTTTTATAACCATAAAATTGCTGACTTGGCAGTTATAGATGATGACGGAAATTTTATTGGTGTATTATCCCAGGGTGATCTTATTAGGAAAGTTTTGCCTGATTTAGAAGAACTAAAGTTTGTTTCTAATGGCATGCTAGCCAAAGCTTATAAAATATTTTTAGAGAGTGGAACAGCAATCTGTAATGAAACCATTGAAAATCTTGTGATAAAAAAAGCAATAACGTTACATCCAGATGATGAATTACTTAAAAGTGCGATCGTAATGACTGAGCTACAAATCCAAAGCATACCGGTTCTTGATAACAATCAGTTAGTAGGCACTGTCAATCGCAATCAAATATGCCGTGCAATTTTATCATAAATTTTAACGAGTGTTTTGGTATAAAAATCAGCTACACCTGAAAAAGACTCAACAATATCTACCACTTCTTTACCCTTACTCAACATTTCTTGTTCATTTTTCACTTCAAGAATTGTCGTCCCTTCAATCATGGATAATTTTAATCTCTCTATTAAACTATTATCCAGTTCTAACTGTTTTTCATAAAGCTTAACTAATTTATTTGCCTTGTTCAAATTAATCTTGTCTTCTTGCATGCGACTTTTGAAATACTTAAAACCAGTTTCATAATTGGCATTGTGGTTTTCAATATTAACGAGGTGCGCTCGCATTACCGCAATTAATTTGCCAAAATTTTTATTGGGATCAAAAAAGCCTAATACCATTGACCATAACTCTTGTAATTCTTTCGAAAATAGCACGGAAAATATTCGCTGATAAAAGCCGTGATGCTCATTCATCATGTTAGCTACGTAAGAAATAATACTTTCTTTGTCTTGTTTTACTTCTTTTTTTAAATTGCTTTCTCTTTCTATTAACCAACCGTTTTCCATCTCAATCACCAGATGAAAATACTTAATCCAGCTTTTATAAAACGTTTCAAAATTAACGTAATGTAAACCATCGTCCGTCATGCGTATTGTCCAAGCATTGCTTATCTTAGGCTTATCAACATAGCCGATTTTATACATGGCAAGCATTGAGTTGATTGATGGATTATTATGATGGTTAATGCCTATAAATTCATTTGTTGCATCAATGCCGGCGACATGTTTTATAATGGTATTGCCACCTGGGTGTAAATTCATGAAGGAGCTTACATCATAAACTTGATCATAAATAATTATCCAATATCCATTTTTATCGTTATTGTGTAAGGCTATCTCTGATAGCTTATAGGGCTCATAGCCTCTATTATAGCCTGATGCTACTGGTGATAATGAGGTGTAAATACTTAACATAAATTGATAACGACTCACTAATTGTGAAATAAACATTTCCGTATTCGTCGCATTAAAGCGTGACTCATTAAAATTACTGGCTATCAATTTCCATAATGTTCTAATAACTGTGTCTGCAAAGCCTGGTAAGCCACAAATATAAAAGCTTGTATTCATGTTTTGATTTGCAGACTGTAATAATTTCAACAGCAGTTCTTGATGCTGTTTTTCCATAATAATATCTTGGATATGACAAGGAGGATGTGGAATAACTTTAAACTCATTATTGTTTTTACAATCAACAAAACCATCTTCTTGTGAGAAATTAATGCAACATTTTAATTTTCCTTGCTGCACCCATTGCGCCAACAAATCTCTATGCAAAATAAATTCTTTCGTTTTTACAGAATATAATAAAATATTATCTCCACTAGCTCCGCTATGAATTCTATGCTTGATAAAACTAATAAAAGGGCTAACACCACTTCCCCCAGCAAACATCACCATGGGTGCTGTATCATCTTTAGGTACTGTAAATTTAAAGTTTTTCACAATACGAGCCGGCATACCCTGTATATCTGGACTATTAATATCAAAATTATTGAGATAGCTGGAGCAACTCCCATATAATCGCTCGTCACTTTCTGCAGCATCGCTTGCTTGATACGCTAAACCTGCAACAGTAATTGACAACTTATCAGGTGTTTCTGCTTGTAGTGACGTTATCGAATAATATCGTGACTTCGCTGGTTGGATAATATGGCATAGATGCTCATCATTCCATGGCTCTGCTTTGAAAAGTCGTTTAATATTAAATGTTGTATTTTCTGTAATATAATTTAATACTTGCCACAGTTCATATTGATCATAACGATGTGTTTCAAGTAAGTTTTCAATCCAGTCACAGCCTGTAACACTATAAAGTGCAATAGCAATTTCATGCGTTAATAAACGACAATCACTTAATAACAATAGCTGTTTTAATGTTAAATAGTCTTTCCCCGCATAGGGTCGAATATGAGAAAGTTTTTTCTTCCACTGTTTATTCAATTGAATCAGTTCATCACCTTCAGCTTGTAATGCTGTTAACATTTTTTCAGTAATTTTGGCACCCGTAATAGGCAGAATTTCGCAATTATCACCTGGTTTATATTTAATGCTGGTATTACTAATATCAAACGTGATTTCATTAACTGCTGGCCAATCCTCAACATGATGGCATGGTTTTTTTGCAATGGGGTGGATCATAGAGTAATTTAATAAAAACTTCTCTTGACGCTCGTTTTGCGCATCTTCCAGCAAAGCATCTACTCGCTGCCAAGCTTTTTCGAGATAACTGTTATTTGTTGTAGAGCCTCCAACCGTGACCGTGCGTCCTATTTTAAATGCCGTGGTTAAATATCCATAGACTTTCGTCCGATGGACACCTAACAACCCTGTGGCACCCGCATATGCTTCTACTAAATTACGATAACTACCTACCAAACGTTTACTATCAGTCTCGGCCACAAAATGTTGAATATCAACGTCACCTAATGCATAGGCAAACTGTGACAAGTGTTTTGAATAATGAAACTTTCTAAAATACTTCTGGTCTTGTCCTAATTTAGACATATAGTGTCGCCGCGATAGAAAAATATCGAGTAAATGAAAATAAGGTGCGGATGTACCGCTGGGACCTTCTACACCCTCTTGAAAGGACACTGCTAATGGCGCTACATCTTTGCCCCAAGTCACTGGATCACAATAAAATTCATGATGCTTCTCTAATTTTATGCGCTGAAAGCTCATTGTGATTTGATGCACGGCTTCAACCATTGTCTCAAGCTCTGTCATTAAACCATCAATATCTCCCTTGACTGCAGCTTCTTGGGCGCACACCATGGCACCTATTAATGGTGTTGCACGATAGGCCATCTCCACTTGTGCGCCATAAAAAATTCGTTCCTCTTTTTGGCCTACCGTTTCGATTAATAACTCTAAATGCTCGAGCGTGCGCTCATTGTTGGCACTATGATTAAGTGTCCAATTATTTAAAATTAAATCACTATAAGTAAGGCCGGTTTGCTTGCGCTCTAAACGCCGACAGATTTGTTTCCATGGCAGCATGATTGAATCAGGCATTGCTGTCACTTTCTCTGACTGTAACCAATAATAAGCATGCGCCATCACCCCCATTAACGTCGCTGCACGGCAAAGATACTCATCGGGTAAGGCTTTATCATTAGCGTCAAGCACAGGCGCTTTGTTGAAGGTATCTCGAATGAGTTGATGTTGGTAATAATGTGGCAACTCAACCGCCATTTCATCCCACAGCGAAAATGCCTCTGGTAATGAGAGTAAAGGCGGCGTAGTAGGGAGCAAACCATAATCCAATGATAGGGAGCCATAATTTTCATGGCCAAGTTGTTGATTTTCAGCCATGGCGGCATTTAATGCTTGCCGGCTCAGTATATCCGTATCGTCCATCCACGGTCCTTGTGAGTTAGTCGTTAAAATATTTCTATCCTACCTCAAAAACAATCACTTAGCATTGTTAGCCGCAAATATACCCGTCACACTTCAAAATGCGAGATTTAGGCGATTTGATTTTTGTTCCCTTGGAACCTTTGAAATGCAGGTAAGAGCTATTCTATTGCCAAATTTCAAAGGTTCCAAGGGGGCAAAAAGCAATAGCATCAATCTCGCATTTTGGAGCGTGGCGGGTATATACCCATTACAGATGAAAATGCGAGATTTATGGTCAAGAGGCTCCTGTGTCATCATAGTCGTTGCGAGAGCGTGAGCAATTTAAAAAAAAACGCTAAAATTCTGTCCAGCGTTTTTTATATTTTTTTACCCTCTGAATAGTTACGAAATTTAGAATCCGCTGCAGATAGATGATGATGAGCTACTAGATGCAGCGACTTTCTGGCATTGGTTATCGTTAATTAGGCTGTTTAGAGATCTTAAGACGAGCTTTTGACAGAGATGCTGATGACCATTCATATTGAAAAGATTTTGAATGATTTCAACTTCAGTAGTCGTGAAAAAGATATTGGTACAATTATCTTTCTTAAGCGTTTTCAGTTTATTCAAAAATACTTGCTTAGTTTTATCTTTTCCTACCAGCTTATGTTTGGCTAAGTGCTTCAGTGTTTCTAACTCATTAGGCTGAAATTTACTTAGCACGATGCTACCGGTAAGTATTGTTTCCAGAATGCTAAGTTGTACGGTTATTTTATTTTTAAGGGTTAAAATTGAAGGGTCGCTAAATTCAAAAAAAGCTAGTTTTTTGGGCCAGCAAAGTTGGGGAAGCTGATTACAAGCACCACTTAGTAGATTTTTAGAGTACTGTTGAAGTGTTTCCGTTATGCTTGTTTTTATTGGCTGATAATAGATAGTTTTACTTCTTGCCGTAGCATTATCAGTAACCCATTCGCTTACCTTAGAATTACAATTATTTAAAAATAATTGTAATATCTTTACTTTTATTTCTTGTAAAACATCACCCGGCAGGGAGTTTCTTCTAGCAATGTTTAGGAAGATAATGCTAAAGTCATCACTATTCCAAAGTAAATGACACGTTAAATAATAGAGAGAGTTCAGATAATAATCTAAACTTGATTTATGGAGATGAAATATATTTATAAGTCGCTTGAAAAATGAAAAATCATCTATCCTAAAAAAATCTAAAAAATGTTGCTTCAGGCTATCGTTATTGCACCGTCCAAAGAGGAAGAGCAGCCTTGTCGTTAGATGAACCATCTCCTCATTGAGTTGATTAGCACTAAGTTTCTTCCCACAATAGGTCTCTAAGAGATATAAATGGTCAAAAATGCTTTCAAGCTGTCTCGTGATTGATTCTTCGGTACACCTATCATTTAAAATATGTAGTAATTCTATATTTTTTTTGCTGGATTCATAGGCCTCGTCAAAATTATTTTTCTCATAAAAAATAAAAAAAGATTTTCGCAAATAGTTCGATTCCTGCATGCAGTAATTAACGCGCAACTCAACCAAGCTGGAGTTATGGTTAGAAAAGAAAGTCGTGTTATGACTTTGTCTCTTCATCTCTAGGTAGCGTTTCGCAATATATTTGAGTCTATAAAATATTTTTCCTAAAAGCTCATAGTCACTGGCAATTCTCATTTTTGATTCTTGTATTTTGAGTGCAAGGCTGTTTAATTCATTTTCTAAATTATGGAGTTTTTCTATAAGCACCCATCGATTATTTATTACCACACTCATTTTGTGGTTGCTATTTTTGCCACGAGATGCGCTTAAAAAATCACGATAATTCTGATTATATTCCCTATCTAATGATTCCCAGCATTGCTCTAATGCTAAAAAGGCTTTTAAATGTTTAGGTGAGAATCTACGATACAAAGCGAGAAGAGCATTAATTTCTTTAGCTACATAACGGACAAAGGAACTTGATGACTTGGAAATCTGTGATGCTTGTTCATACAGACTCAAAGTAATTATAAAAGACTCACACAAGTCCCAATCAATCGCATTATTATCAAGTTCTAATACTAACTTAACAATATAGCTATTGAGGGTGTCCGCTTTTATTTTTATACTGTGCAATATATCGAGGTGGTCTTTATAAAATAGCTTACATATCTCATGGTCATTCAACCCAACTTCAAGTAGCCGTGTTAAAACGATAAAGTATTGTTGTAAACACGTAATAATTGAATCATGCTTCCATGAACAATCGTTATTTTTTTTTGTTAGACGTGTTAGTTCCATGGCAATATAATCAATAACCATGGGGCTGTCTTCAATCAATTGCAATTGACTTTTAAGATAATGTGGCATGATATTATTTAATATTTTGGCGACAGCCCGATAGATAAATGGCACGTCATTATTAATAGATGAAGTTTTTATAAAGAAAAACAAATAAAAAAAAGTTTTGTAGTTGATTATTGTAAGTTTCTTAAGGTCAGCTTCTAGCTGGTCAAGCTTAATGGTTCCCTCGGGGAACAAGGCCAATAATGTTAACCAGCGTCGTAAGTGAGTGACTAGTTCCGCACTGACTTCAAGATCATGCCTGACACTAGTAGCATTGCACCAAGTGAACTCATCAGAGTAAATGTCAAACAAAATTTGTTGCGTTAGCGTAAGAGCAGCGCTATATCTTTTGTCTATAAGGCTGGCATTTATTTCCATCGCTATATTATCGACTGCTACTTTATATAACCGATCATATTCACCCAAATCTTTGGGTTCAAGCTCATCAGTTTTTTTGATTTCGGCAGTTCGCGCAAGAGCATCATTAGCTCTTATTATTGGCGTGTTGCTGGATGAAGACGCTCCTACAATTTTTTTGAACATTAACAACCTCTAATTAATATAGTGTTCACCTACCTGTAAAATAATATGGGCAATTGTAGCGCAAATAAAGGATTAGTTAAATAGACACTGTGAAAATTGTATCCCAAAATAGAAATGTCTACTTTGGGGAAAAGGACATTTCTATTTGGGACTAACCACCACCACTTAGGATTTGCTTTTTGTCTAAGAAGCCATTAGAATTGCCTGATTTTCTACCCTTTAGAGGGGAAATTGGTCAGGGTAGCTTTATGTTAAAGCTAAGCCTGTTGTTAATCCTTAACTTTGAGGTAATTGTATACATGCCAAGTGTTGTATCAAAGAAGTCAGAAAACGTTGATAGCTTACTGCGTCGCTTCAAGCGCTCATGTGAAAAAGCCAGCGTCTTACAAGAGCTTAAAAAACGTGCGCGTCACGTGAAACGCACGAAAGTACGTGCTCAAAAGAAAGCAGCTGCGATTAAGCGCCGTATCAAGCAAGAAGCGAAAGCTGCGCCCATCCCATCACGCGGTGTTCGTGGTAAGGCTAAAAGTAAAAAACGTAAGTAATTCAATAAGTTAGGTGGGTCGATGAGTAACACAATTAAGCAACAAATTGATGCTCACTTGAAAGATGCTATGCGCGCCAGAGAAAAAGAGCTTGTGGCAATCTTGCGTTTTATCATGGCGGGTATCAAGCAAAAGGAAATTGACGAACGCATCACGCTTGATGATTCACAATTGGTAGCCTTGCTGGATAAAATGGCCCGCCAGCGCCGAGAAGCCATGGATCAATTCCAACAAGCAGGGCGCGATGAGTTAGCTGCCAAAGAAGCCACTGAACTCGACATCATCCAACGTTATTTACCAAACCCCCTATCTGATGAAGAGCTTATACGCTTAGTCGATGAAACAATCACCAGTGTACAAGCCAGTTCCATCAAAGACATGGGTAAAGTCATGGGCTTATTAAAACCCCAAATCCAAGGCCGTGCCGATGGCGGTGCCGTCAGTAAGCTGGTGAAAGAAAAGCTGACTAGCTAACGCGCAATACAACCACCATGCTTGGGCTTGACCCGAAGACTAAGGATCAATATAGTCCTCTACATCTTCATCATATAATTTCCCGGTATCCAATGGCACAACATATTCCCGAACAATTTATCAATGATCTACTACTGCGAGTCGATATCGTGGAAGTCATTGACAGCCGCGTTCCTTTACGCAAAAGTGGCGCTAACATGTCGGCCCTGTGTCCTTTTCACAATGAAAAAACGCCGTCATTCACCGTGAGCCCTAGCAAGCAGTTTTATCATTGCTTTGGCTGTGGTAAGCACGGCAATGCCATTAACTTCCTCATGGAAATGGATAGGCTTGAATTTGTAGAAGCCATCGAACAATTAGCAGCGCTAGTTGGCATCAGCGTACCCTACGATCACAACAAAAAGCAAACTAGCCCACAAACCGCAAATCTCTATGATTTAATGTCGCAAGCACAAACGTTTTATAGCGAACGCTTACAAAATACGACAAAAGCACAACACTATTTGCGCCAGCGTGGCGTTAGCCAAGCCATTATCCAACAATTTCACTTAGGCTATGCACCCGATGCTTGGTCATCGTTTTTAGATAAATTTCAGGGTAACACTGATGCGCAACAGCAATTGATTCGCTGTGGTTTAGTGATTCGCAACGATAATAATAAAACCTATGATAGGTTTCGAGATCGCATCATGTTTCCTATATTCGACCGTAAAGGTCGGATCATTGGCTTTGGTGGTCGCGTCTTGGGGGATGGCCAACCAAAATATCTAAATTCACCAGAGAGCCCTATTTTCCACAAAGGGACTGGCGATTTATATGGCTTGCATCAATTGCTGCAACAAAAAGGAGAAATCCCCTATATCATTATTGTTGAAGGCTATATGGATTGCATTTCCCTGGTGCAGCACGGCATAACAAATGTGGTCGCCACCTTAGGCACAGCAACGACACGCCAGCATTTAGAGCGCTTGTTTCGTTATACTGATAAATTGATTTTTTGTTTTGATGGCGATAGCGCTGGCCGCGATGCCGCTTGGCGTGGCTTAGAGAACATTCTGGGGCAAATGCAAGATGGCAGGCAGGCAAAGTTTTTGTTTTTACCTGATGGTGAAGATCCCGATAGTATTATCCGCCAAGAGGGTGTGCATAATTTTAATTTGCGTCACGAGAAAGCTAAATCGTTGGCGAATTTTCTTTTTCAACAATTACGTTTAAAAACAGATCCTAGCACCATTGACGGTCGCGCAGCATTGAGCAAGTTAGCCGTGCCCCTACTCCAAAAAATCCCTCAAGGCGCTTACCAACAATTAATGACCGAAGAATTGGCGCGGCAAGTGCGAATTGATAAACAAAAAATTCATAATCTTATTGGCGGTCAACCCATTCATCATAATCAGCAACCAAGATATAAGGCTTCTATTCAGCGCTTAAGCCCCATACAACGGGCCATCAGCTTCATCGTGCAATACCCGCAAATCGCCCGAGCGACACGACACAGCCTGCCAATGACGATTGAACCCACCAGCGAAGAACATGTTTTATTACAGCAATTAATTGAATTTTTGCAACATAATCCCCATATCAACACAGCAACTATCATCCAGCACTGGCAAGATACAGAATATGAACCTATACTCTCTCGACTGGCCACTGCTGATCATATTTTGCCAGCAGCGGCAGTGGAGCAAGAGTTTAAGGAAATCTTAAGCGGACTCACGAAAAATACTCTTGAGTCCAAAATTGAAGGTTTAATGGCAAAAGCGAGCTTAAGTAGCTTGAATAATGAGGAGAAACTGTTGTTACAACAGTTGATTGCCACTAGTAAAAACGCCTAAATAAGAGGGGTTTAGGCAGATTAATATGAGTTTATACTGGAAGTATAAAAAATCATACAATACACTGGATATAGGGATATAAAAAGACTAAAATGGCGTGTTCGGTAGGGAGACTGGATTATCTGTCAAATAGCGAGAGAATATTGAATGAAGCAAAATGTAGTAGTTGAAGAATCGAATGATGCGAAAAACCCTGAAGAGCAGGGTCACTCACTGTTAAAACGACTCATGTTGAAGGGTCGCGAACAGGGGTATCTCACTTATGCTGAGATTAATGATCACTTACCCAGCGAATTTATCGAACCCGATCAAATCGAGCTCTTCATTAGCATGCTCAGCGATATGGGCTTTAAGGTTTGTGAAATAGCACCAGATGCTGATGAACTCTTATTAGCAGACACTACTTCAACCGATGACACTACCGCCGAAGAAGCCGCCGAGCAATTCTCCAGTTTTCATGTTGAAACGGCTCGCACTTCGGATCCTGTACGCATGTATATGCGAGAAATGGGCTCCGTTGAATTATTAACACGTCAAGGTGAAATTGCCATCGCCCGCCGTATTGAAGAAGGCTTGCGCATGGTGCAAAGCGCTTTGGCCGCTTATCCACAAATCGTGCAAATTATCTTGTCACATTATGAACTCGTTGAAAATGAAGAAAGCCGCCTTAGCGATCTTATTACTGGCTTTACTGACTTAGAAGAGCTCGAAGAAGCTGCCGCTGCAGCCGCTGCTGCAGAGAAAGCAAAGCTACCGCCTGAGGAAGAGAAAGTCGAAGAAAAAAGCGACAACAATGGAGAGGATAAAAATAAAAAAGAAGAGACTGAGGAAGATCCTGTCGATAATGGTCCCGACCCTGTCATCGCTGCCGAGCGCTTTACACTATTACGCAAACTCTATGATAAAGCTATCAAAGCAGAAAAGAAAAATGGCAAAAAGCACAAGACCACCATTAAACACCGTCAAGCCTTGGCCGATTGCTTTATTAATTTCAAAATCACGCCTAAGTTGTTTGACAAACTCATCAAGCAAATGCGTGGTTTACTAGAACAAGTGCGTAAACAAGAACGTTATATTCTCGACGTCTGCGTTAACAAATCAAAAATGCCACGCAAAACGTTTATCAGCTCTTTCCCTACTCAAGAAACCGTGACAGGTTGGGTCGGTAAACACATCAAAGCGAATAAGAAATTTTCTGAAAAACTCAGTAGCTATGAAAAAGAAATCATACGCGCACAGAAAAAATTAATTTTACTCGAAGGTAATAGTGGCTTATGCATTACCGAAATTAAAGAATTAAACCGTCAAATGTCTATCGGTGAAGCAAAAGCTCGCCGCGCTAAAAAAGAGATGGTGGAAGCCAACTTGCGTTTAGTGATTTCTATCGCAAAGAAATACACAAACCGTGGGTTGCAATTCTTAGATTTAATTCAAGAAGGCAACATCGGCTTAATGAAAGCTGTCGATAAATTTGAATATCGTCGCGGTTATAAATTCTCGACCTATGCCACCTGGTGGATTCGTCAAGCAATCACGCGTTCTATTGCCGACCAAGCAAGAACGATTCGTATCCCCGTGCATATGATTGAAACCATCAATAAGCTAAACCGTATTCAACGACAAATGCTCCAAGAAACTGGCCAGGATCCGAGTCCTGAAGAATTAAGCAAACGCTTAATCATGCCAGAGGACAAAGTGCGTAAAGTATTAAAAATCGCCAAAGAACCTATCTCTATGGAAACCACCATCGGTGACGATGATGATTCCACCTTAGGTGATTTCATTGAAGATAAAAATACTATATCTCCCCTTGAAGCAGCCACCGGTGAAGGCTTAGGTAAAGCCATCCAAAAAGTGTTATCAAGCCTCACACCAAGAGAAGCAAAAGTCTTACGCATGCGTTTCGGCATTGATATGAACACCGATCACACCCTAGAAGAAGTCGGCAAACAGTTCGACGTCACCCGCGAACGTATCCGCCAAATCGAGGCCAAAGCCTTGCGTAAATTACGCCACCCAAGCCGCTCGGAAGAGCTATCTAGCTTCTTAGATATAGAAGAAGAAGCCTAATAAGTCCGTGACATTAAATCGGTATGGTTTATAATACGCGCTTCAACCCATCATAAAGGGCCCATAGCTCAGTTGGTTAGAGCAGGGGACTCATAATCCCTTGGTCCTAGGTTCGAGTCCTAGTGGGCCCACCAGTAAAACCAAGTAGAATCAGTAAGTTACCTTCCCTTCCCTCTTCTTTATGAGCTGCTTATTTTTCTCTGTGTCAGATTTGTGTCATTTTGATGAGTCTAATCCCCCCTGTGTCAGGATAGTTGTCGCCCCTTTCAGTTCATTAGAGGAAGGGGCGATCTGATCTTGACCTATTAGCTCTTTATTTAGATACTCTACCACGCCCTTTTTTGAGCTCATGAAATTGAGTAATTTTAATAACGCCTTCGGGAAAAATTGCATTGATTTCTAAGTCACCACCCATGGCGCGAATAAAATTTCTCAAGGTACTGATATACATATCGGTTCGCCTTTCCAGTTTTGAAACTGAGGCTTGTTTGATATGCAGCATTTCAGCGAGTTGCTCCTGGGACAATTCACGAGCCTGTCTTAACTCATTTAATGGCAGTTCAGCTAACATTTTTTTCGTTTTGGCATCAGCTTTTTTCAATACCTTTGGCGAAATCTGTTTTTTTAGTTCATTTAATGTCTTAGTCATTTTGGTCTCCTTGTAATTTAGCTATATGCTTATCATAAAGTTTATCGGCTTTTTTTATAAATTTTTTATACCAACGATTATCGCCAGTTTTGTTACCACCAATAAGTAAGATAGCCGCCCTGTCTGGATCAAATGCATACAAAATCCGATAAGGTTTGCCCGCATGTTGTATCCTTAATTCACGCATCCTTGAATATTTTTGAACCATTTATCTTGGATGAGTGCGGATACCCAAGATTAGGTCCAAGAGTCTCTAATAATCCTATAGAGGCTAATATATCTTCCTGCTGACTTTCACTCAGCGATAGCACCCAATCAGAACATTCATTTGTTAGAATTACCTTATATTCCATAGAGTGAATATAGCTCGAAGGGAATAGTTGGTCAAGCAATATGTTTCAAACCCTGTAGCCACGTCAGTCACCCAAAATGGCACAGTTGCTTGTTTTTTTTACAATCCTGTTATATAATCGACTACCAGAAGCCCTTTGCTTAGCACTGATGTGTGCTATGACACTGATGGCAAAAGAAAATTGAGATAAACGAGGTGAGTAATGGCGAATGAGATGAAAGAACCCTATGTATTTAAAGACGATGATGCAACGGTATTATTCCAGCATATTGATAACAACCAGTTATCTGAGTTTCAAGATTATTTAAGCATTTTAGAAAAAAAGGCACAGCACTTACATCAAACCATCAGCATCGATGGCCTCCTGCCTGCGCCTAAAGGCTTTTTTAAGCGCACTCATCAGACTAGCACTAGCCTTTTATATTATGCTGCCTCGAAAGGTAAGACTGACGCCGTCGATTGGCTTATTAACAAAGGTGCCGATGCGAATCAAGCCCGTACGAATGATGGCGCTACGCCACTGTTCATAGCTGCTCAAAACGATCATACTGCCACCGTTGAGCTCCTGCTGGAAAGGGGCGCTGATGTGAATCAAGCCTGTACGGATGATGGCGCTACGCCACTGTTCATAGCTGCTCAAAACGATCATACTGCCACCGTTGAGCTCCTGCTGGCAAATGGCGCTGAGGTGAATCAAGCCCGTACGGATAATGGCGCTACGCCACTGATCGTAGCTGCTGAAAGCGGTCATACTGCCACCGTTGAGTGCCTGCTGGAAAGGGGCGCTGATGTGAATCAAGCCTGTACGGATGATGGCGCTACGCCACTGTTCATAGCTGCTCAAGAAGATCATACTGCCATCGTTGAGCTCCTGCTGACAAGGGGCGCTGATGCGAATCAAGCCCGTACGAATGATGGCGCTACGCCACTGTTCATAGCTGCTCAAAACGATCATACTGCCATCGTTGAGCACCTGCTGGCAAATGGCGCTGAGGTGAATCAAGCCCGTACGGATAATGGCGCTACGCCACTATACTCAGCTGCTAAATACGGGCATTTAAGTGTTGTCAAAATCTTGCTGGAAGCAGGTGCTGACATTGATCAGGCCCTCGCCAACAATAAAAAAACGCCATTAATGATTGCCAGAGAAAAAGGCCATACAGAGGTTGTCAAATGGCTAACGTGGGACGTTGATGCAACGGTATTATTCCAGTATATCGATAACAATCAGTTATCTGAGTTTCAAGATTATTTAAGTCTGATAGAAAAAAGGGCACCGTACTTTAAGAAAAAACTCGATATCGACGGCCTCCTTCCAGCGCCGAAAGGCTTTTATAATTACACCCAGACTAGCCTTATGTTTTATGCTGCCTCAAAAGGTAAGACCAACATCGTCAACTGGCTTGTTCAAAAAGGCGCCAATGTGAATCAACCCTGTACGGAGAATGGCGGCCCTACTCCACTGTACATGGCTGCAAACAAAGGTCATCTTCACGTCGTCGAAAGCCTACTGAGTACGCCGGAGATTGAGGTCAATAAAGCCCGTACGAATAATGGTGGTACTCCACTGCACTCAGCTGCCTACCGCGGTCATCTTGCCATCGTCGAGAAACTACTGAGCGCGCCGAAGATTGATGTCAATAAAGCCTGTACGAGTAGTGGTGCTACTGCACTGTACGTAGCTGCCTTCTACGGTAATCTTGCCATCGTCGAGAAACTACTGAGCGCGCCGAAGATTGATGTCAATAAAGCCTGTACGGATGGTGCTACTGCACTGTACGTAGCTGCCCAAAACGGTCATCTTGAAACTGCGAAACGTTTATTGGCAGCAGGAGCCTCTGTGAGTAAAGCTCATATGTCGGGATGGACGCCGTTAAAAATCGCCGCAAAGAATGGACACACGGAGATTGTTTCCTGGTTACTCGCCGTCGATGCGACGTTTGATAAGACGGTAATAAAGGTCGCTGCGAACGAGACTATCCGTAACTTATTAAAAGCCAAGCAAAAAGAACAGCAAGAAGCGATTAAAGCGGCAAGAGCGCTAGCAACCTCAGCCGTTGCTGCCAAATTACATCCTGATGATGTGTTTGATGCACAAGTACAAGAAATGAGAACCTGGCTTAATGGGTACACTAACCCTGGTTGGTGGAAACCTAAGGGCACCTACTCAGACTCAGCGACAACATTTATCAAGACGATTGCTTCGGTGACTGACTTAAATGACTTGGCTAATGAGCTAAAGACTGAAAAGAACAAGATTAACGCGTGCTGTACTATCGCAAAACGTTCGTTAAGTGATTCTGACTATTATATGAAATTATTACTGTGGGAAGATGAAATTAATAAGAAGCTTCAGCAAAGAGCCTGCGCACAACCCACTCATGTTGCTCTCGCAAAAGTGTCTGATAGTATTGTCACTCAAGGTGACTCTGTTAAGACAGTAACACCCGATGTATCAACCACTCTATCGGCAGGGGCATTGACTGAAGAGAATCCATGCTATCAGGGTTATCCGTTACTACCTAGCAACAGCTGGTTTGAAAATCCTGCACTGTCACCGCTCCTGGCCACTACAACACCGGCTGATAGAGCCTATAACGTAGCAGGCGCAGGCGGTAGCGATATAGAAGAAATAGAAGCTGATGATAAGAAAGAAACAGCTGTAATATCACAAACCCCGCTTTATACAACACACTCAACCGGAAATAATTTACTGTTTTTTGAAGCCGTTTCCAAGTCTTCAACAACGACGACACAAACCACGGTCACCACAATCACACAAAAAAAGAAATCGACATCTGAAAAAACACTGCCTACAACCAATGATACTGTGGTACCAGAAGTAAGTACTTGGCCAGAAGTATCTAAGGTGAAACTAGTGAAATCAGAGGAGAAGAAAAATCCCACACAGCCCAGTGCTGAACCTGCGGTTCAAGTAAAGGTGCCCACGCTTAATTAAGCCTTGCCAAGAGCGTGCATTGTCATTCAAGCTTTACCCTAGCATTGACGCACGCTTAGCTGGTTGAGGGTTTGGCTGTGTATTTTTAGTCGCTGAAATCTTTCAGTTAACTATGCATTTTTTCACTTATTTAATGAATATTTACATATAGTATAGAACAAAAATTGTATTTTGATATAGTTTGTATGTAATTTCTCATCTATATACTGAATATTTACATTTAATTTATGGCACCTACTCAGACTCAGCGACAACATTTACCAAGACGATTGCTTCGGTGACTGACTTAAATGACTTGGCTAATGAGCTAAAGACTGAAAAGGACAAGATTAACGAGCGCTGTACTATAGCAAAACGTTCGTTAAGTGATTCTGACTATTATGCGCATTGCCTCATAAATAATCTAACTATTGGACAGGTGTTGACTCACATAAAATCAAACCCTTTAAATTAAAATATAGGGTTATGATGACTATGAAAAAAACAATGAGCTTAGTTGCTAGAAAAGAATTATTAAGTGCAAT
>JAJFKI010000018.1 GCA_021773295.1 Gammaproteobacteria bacterium
AGATTAATGCTATTGCTTTTTGCCCCCTTTGAACGTTCGAAATTTGCCAATAGAGTAACTATTACCCGCATTTCGAACGTCCAAAGGGAACAAAAATCAAATCGCCTAAATTTCGCATTTTGAATCACGAGGAGTATATACTCTTCGTGACTCAAAATGCGAGATTAATGTTGCGCTTGCAGCGAGTAATTGTCGCGATTCCCAAATCGCGACATTGAATTTGTCGCGATAATAGCCTATATTTGCAATAAATGGCGCGATTTTGGCGCGAAAGTTTGAGGAATAAAGGGTTAGTATGCAGATTGAGCAAGAATTACAACGGATCTTAGATATTATCAGCCCATCACGATACCACATTTAATTGAAGAATACTTTCAGAAGATATTAGATACGGCAGATTTAATTGAAGATCCTTTCGAGCAATCGTTTTTTTCAATGGTCCACATCCCTTATTTACAAGCCTTTGTCGATGTTAACAAACGGGTATCAAGATTAGCGGCAAATATCCCTTTGATAAAACACGATGTCTGCCCCATCTCATTCGTTGACGTGCCTAAACAAGCGTACGTTGATGCTATCCGTGGCGTTTACGAATTAAATAAAATTGATTTGCTAAAAGATGTATTCGTTTGGGCTTACGAAAAATCAACCCAACGCTACTGCGAAGCCCAGCAACATGTTGGTGAGCCTAATATATTCTTAGAACGTTATGACACAGAGCTCCGAACGCTCATCAACGATATTATTAGCAATCAACACACTAAAAAACGCGCGACCACTTATATTGATGCTTGGGCTAAACAGCATATTAAACAAGAAGACCAAGCACGTTTTATCGAGGCAGTGGAAACCCAGTTA
This sequence comes from Gammaproteobacteria bacterium, assembly GCA_021773295.1. Taxonomy (GTDB): domain Bacteria; phylum Pseudomonadota; class Gammaproteobacteria; order UBA1113; family UBA1113; genus JAJFKI01. Next base: position 859 of record JAJFKI010000018.1, read on the forward strand.
CTTGTAGTGCACGAAGGTAATATTGCAACCTATAATATTACACCTCAGGTGTTTTTTTCCTGGAAAAAAATCTGGAATGGCTAGCACACATTGAAATAATCTTAATTCGTTCAGTATCACTATTCTCAAAATGCAAAAGTCAGCTATTTCCTTTTCTAACGTTTCAAGCGGTGGGGGAGTAGCAAAAGTCGCATTTCAAAATTGAATAATAGTGCTCATACTGATCAAATATAAGCAATTTCTTGCATTTCCCCCGGATCTTGACTAGAATTACCCCCATATTTTCTTCAATTTATGAAGAAATTTGGGGGGTAAATATATGCAAAGATACCTAATGCAAGCGCTGATTGACTGGAAAACAAGGCCTTCTCGTATGCCGCTCATCGTGAGAGGAGCTAGACAGGTGGGAAAAACGACGTTGCTAAGGCAGTTCGGTAAAGCGCAGTTTGAGCATGTACTAGAAATCAATTTTGAGCTACAGCCAGACTATGCTGACTGTTTTCATGACTTACAACCACAAGCCATTATTAATGCCATTTCTTCAGTGAGTGGACAGCAGCTTACAGCGAGCAAGAGTTTACTCATGTTAGATGAGATTCAAGAATGCCCTAATGCGATCAAAGCCTTGCGTTATTTCAAAGAAAATATGCCCGAATTGCACGTTGTTGCAGCTGGCTCTTTATTAGAGTTTACGTTGCGAGAGGAAGATTTTCGCATGCCTGTTGGACGCATTGAATCTTTGTATATGAAACCTTTATCCTTCGATGAATACCTCTTGGCAAAAGGTTTTGACGAGTTACGACATTACTTGCAAACGCTTACACTGTTTGATCAGCAACAACCGGCCATTATTGTGAAAGCAGAGCAATTGTTACGGGAATATTTTGTCACCGGTGGCATGCCGAATGTTGTCGCAAACTTTTGTGAGCACCAAGATTTACAAGAAGTACAATTATTGCAGGCAGGGATCCTCGATACTTATCGTCGAGATTTTGGTAAATATGCGAAAGGCGCTAGAGTTAATTATTTACAAAAAATATTTGAACGTGCACCCGGCATGGTCGCTCAACACTTTCAATATTCGAAAATAGATCCAGATGCTCAATCTAGAGATCTAAAGCCAGCATTGGTGGATTTGGTTGATGCCGGATTGGTTTACCAAGCTTACCATACCAGTGCGAGTGGTTTGCCACTTAGTGCCACAATGAGTGAGAAAAAATTTAAATTATTATTCTTAGATGTAGGCTTGGTGAAATTTACTAATCAATTAGATCCGGACTTAATGCTGCAAAAGGATATTATGCTGATAAATCAGGGCGTTTTAGTAGAACAATTTGTTGGCCAAGAGTTATTAACGTCAGAGCCATGGTATTACCCACAACAATTATATTATTGGCAAAGAGAAAAACCGGGCAGTATGGCTGAGATAGATTATGTGATCAATGTTGATGAGAAAATCATCCCCATAGAAGTTAAAGCAGGCAAGACGGGTAGCATGCGTTCACTGCAAGTTTTTTTAAATGAAAAATCATCTCCCTTTGGCATACGGTTATCAATGCATCCTTTATCATTTAAAAACCGAATTCTTTCAATACCCTTATACATGATTAGTGAGCTTAAACGCCTTGTCCATCTGGCTTGAATAATGGATATCTGCTATCCTGGCGCCCAAATGAATGTTAGAGGAAGGGTAAGCGCGTGCTAAGAAAACTTATTATTGCGGGTAATTGGAAAATGAATGGTTCTCGGCAAATGGCTGAGGCGTTGATTGGTGATGTGTTAGCGCATTATAAAGTAGATGCGAAAACGCAAGTGCTGCTATTTCCACCTGCCGTTTATTTGGCCCAAACGGCGCAATTGCTTGAGGGCAGTGCTGTACACTTTGGGGCGCAGACGGTGAGTGAGCACACGTCAGGTGCTTATACCGGGGAAATCAGTGCCGACATGTTGCAAGACATGGGCTGCCAGTCTGTATTAGTTGGGCACTCTGAGCGCCGAAGTCTCTATAAAGAAAGCAATGAAGACGTGGCGGCTAAGTTTATGGCCGCCAAGCAACAGGGCTTAGTGCCTGTGTTATGTGTGGGTGAAAGCCTAGAGCAGCGTGAGCAAAAGATCACATTAGATGTGGTCTTGGGGCAAATTGCGGCGATCATCGAGGAAAACGGGGTGAACGTGCTGGAAAATGCTGTGATCGCCTACGAGCCTGTTTGGGCTATTGGCACTGGCTTAACGGCCTTACCGGAGCAAGCGCAGCAAGTGCACCAAGCGATTCGCCAATACGTGGCTGATTTAAACGAAGAAATCGCGAAAAACTTGCCCATTTTATACGGCGGTAGCGTCAAACCCGATAATGCTAAGCAATTATTTGCCATGGCAGACATTGATGGTGGACTTATTGGCGGCGCTTCGTTAAAATCTGCGGACTTTTTAGCAATTATTGAACAAGCGCAACAGGTAGAGAAATGATCGATCAATTAATAATTGTGTTACACGTGTTAACGTGCATCACATTGGTAGTGTTAATCTTAATGCAACAGGGCAAAGGTGCTGACATGGGTGCAGCATTTGGCGGCGGGGCGTCTAATACGGTCTTTGGTAGCCCAGGTTCTAGCAGCTTCTTGTTTAAATTCACGGCATTTCTTGCCGCGGTCTTTTTTACCACAAGCATTGTTTTATCCAATCTTTCTACCACGACGTTGAAAGCAGAAGAAAGCGTCATGGTGCCTGGCAGCACACCAGCGCCGAGTACACAGGTGCCCGCGGGTCATTCAAATAAAACCTTTGTTCTACCAGTGGAAAAGCCAAGCAATCAGAAAAAGCAAAATAATCAATAATAAGCTTGGGTTCTCGGGGGTATATACGTATAATCTCGCCTGCGTACAGGCAAGTTAAGTGATTTGCTTATGATGGGTGTGATGTCGCCGAAGTGGTGGAATTGGTAGACACGCCGTCTTGAGGGGGCGGTGGCGCGAGCTGTGCCGGTTCGAGTCCGGCCTTCGGCACCATAATGATTAGATTTGACATACAGATAAAATAAATAAACGGATATGCAAGTAACTAACGGCTCCTCGTTTGGGACCATCGTTACTTCGCATGGTGTTAAGTTCTTAGGAGACTAAGAGCCTGTTAGTACCGAAACAATAAAGATATGGAAACAGTATGCTAACAAATTATTTTCCAATATTAGTATTTATTGCCATCGGCATCGCCGTTGGTGGCGGCTTGATTATATTTAGCCGTTTGATTGCACCGAATAAACCGAATGCCGAGAAATTATCCCCCTATGAATGCGGCTTCCCTGCATTTGAAGATGCGCGCCTACCCTTTGACGTGCGTTATTATTTAGTGGCTATCCTATTTATTCTTTTCGATTTAGAAACGGCTTTCTTTGTGCCATGGGCCGTTGTACTGCACAAGATAGGCTTGTATGGCTTTTTATCGATGATGGTATTTTTACTGATTTTAGTGGTTGGGTTCATCTACGAGTGGAAAAAAGGAGCATTAGAATGGGAGTAGCAGAATCACCGCAGCAAGGTTTTGCCGTCACCAGCATTAATAAATTAGTTGGCTGGGCGCGTAGTGGCTCCATGTGGCCTATGAGTTTTGGTTTAGCCTGTTGTGCGGTGGAAATGATGCACTCGGCGGCGGCGCGTTATGATTTAGACCGCTTTGGCACTATATTTCGACCCAGTCCGCGGCAATCCGACGTCATGATTGTAGCAGGGACCTTATGCAACAAGATGGGGCCTGCGCTACGTAAAGTCTACGATCAAATGGCAGAGCCTAAGTGGGTGATTTCCATGGGGTCTTGTGCCAATGGCGGTGGTTATTATCATTATTCCTATTCGGTGGTGCGCGGTTGTGATCGTGTGGTGCCTGTTGATATTTATGTGCCTGGCTGCCCTCCGGCTGCAGAAGCTTTAGTCTATGGCATACTGCAGTTACAAAACAAAATACGAAAAGAGACCGTCATCAAACGCAAAAAATAAGGATGGTAACGTTGAATACTTCGCAACTGATTGACAGTTTACAACAACACTTTGCTAACACGATTAAAGACGTGAGCGCTTGCTGTGGTGAAGTCACTTTAGAAGTCGATAAAAGTGATTTACTCAGCGTGGCGACGCAATTGCGTGATACACCAAATTTTAAATTCGAACAATTAATCGATGCTTGTGGCGTGGATTACCTAACCTATGGCGTGTCTGAGTGGTCGACTAATAATGCCACGGCGACAGGTTTTGAGCGTGGTGTGCGTCGTGAAGGTGAAAAAATCCATAATACTGAATGGGATAAACCACGTTTTGCCGTGGTTTATCATTTATTATCGGTTTCCTTAAACCAACGCTTGCGACTCAAAGTATTTGTTGAGGGTGAGCCACCGATGGTGGACTCTGTCGTTGACATTTGGCCCGCTGTTAATTGGTTTGAACGTGAAGCCTTTGATCTCTTTGGCATTTTATTTAAAGATCACCCTGACTTGCGTCGCATTTTGACGGATTATGGTTTCATTGGTCATCCATTTCGAAAAGATTTCCCATTAATCGGTAACGTGGAAATGCGTTATGATGCCAGCCAAAAACGCGTGATATACGAACCTGTTTCCATCGAACCACGTACCTTAGTCCCGAAAGTAATTCGCCATGATAATCGTTATGCACAAGAATTAGAGACCCCAGGAGAGGCAAATGGCTGATATTCAAAATTACACCATTAATTTTGGTCCGCAACATCCTGCTGCTCACGGTGTTTTGCGTCTTATTTTAGAAATGGATGGCGAAGTGATCGAGCGTGCCGATCCACACATTGGTTTATTGCATCGCGCTACGGAAAAGTTAGTGGAAAATAAACCCTTCAACCAAAGCATTGGTTATATGGACAGGCTCGATTATGTGTCCATGATGTGTAATGAGCATGCTTATGTGCTGGCGATGGAAAAATTGCTCGGAGTAACACCACCTATTAGAGCGCAATATATCCGCGTTATGTTTGATGAAATTACGCGGGTGCTCAATCATTTACTCTGGCTTGGCGCCCATGCCTTAGACGTTGGCGCTATGACCGTGTTTTTGTATTGCTTCAGAGAGCGAGAAGACTTATTGGACTGCTATGAAGCTGTGTCAGGTGCAAGAATGCACGCGACGTATTATCGTCCTGGGGGTGTTTATCGTGACTTACCAGATTGTATGCCGCAGTATCAAGCCAGTCGTTGGCACAATGAAAAAGCAACGGCGAGTTTGAATGAAAATCGCCAAGGTAGTTTATTAGATTTCATTGAAGATTTTAGTAATCGCTTTCCAACATTAGTAGATGAGTATGAAACCTTGCTCACCGATAACCGTATTTGGAAACAACGTACCGTTGATATCGGTATTGTCTCACCCGAACGTGCAAAAGCATTAGGATTTACCGGTGCCATGTTGCGTGGTTCTGGTGTAGCTTGGGATCTTCGTAAAAAACAACCTTATGCCGTTTACGACAAAATGGATTTTGATATTCCCGTGGGCAAAACTGGCGATTGTTACGATCGCTATGTTGTACGTGTGGAAGAAATGCGCCAAGCCAATCGGATTATCAAGCAATGTATTGCATGGTTGCGAGAAAACCCGGGGCCTGTGATGTTAAACAATCATAAAATCGTACCACCATCACGTGTGGAAATGAAAAGCGATATGGAATCATTAATTCATCATTTTAAATTATTCACCGAAGGGTTTTGTATCCCAGAAGGTGAAGCGTATGCTGCAGTAGAACATCCTAAGGGTGAGTTTGGTATTTACTTAGTGTCTGATGGTGCCAATAAACCGTATCGTCTGAAAATACGCGCACCTGGTTTTGTGCATCTCTCTGCTTTAGATGAAATGGTTCGTGGCCATATGTTAGCAGACGTGGTGACTATCTTATCCAGTCAAGATATCGTATTTGGGGAGGTTGATCGCTAATGGTAGCAACACGAGAGGGGCAGCAAATGGCTAATGCAAATAAAGCACGATTATCCGATAGCGCCAAAGCTGAGATTGATGCATGGTTAACAAAATATCCTCAAGAGCAACGACGCTCAGCAGTGATCCCAGCCTTGCATATTGCGCAAGATGAAAATAAGGGCTGGTTAACCACACAATTAATGGATGATGTGGCTGATCATTTACAAATACCGCGAGTATCCGTGTATGAAGTTTCCACGTTTTATTCGATGTATGATTTAGAAAAAGTGGGCACGCATAAAGTTTGTGTTTGCACCAATCTTTCTTGCATGTTATCGGACTCTGATGCAGTGGTGGCACGTTTGAAAGAGAAACTAAAGATTGATTTTAATGAAACAACCGCCGACGGTAAATTTACATTAAGAGAAGTGGAGTGTTTAGGTGCGTGTGTCAATGCGCCAGTGATGCTGTTAGATAGAACATATCACGAAAAACTAACGCCCGAAAAAGTCGATAAAATACTAGGTGAGTTGGAGTAAGCAAATGGGAAATATTAATCATGTTTGTTTTCGCAATTTCGACTTGGACCAACCTTGGACCTTCGAAGCGTATGAAAACATGGGCGGTTATAAAGCATGGCGTAAAATATTGCGTGGTGAATTGACGCGGGAATTTGTTTTAGAAGAAATGAAGGCTTCAGAGCTGCGTGGTCGTGGTGGTGCAGGGTTTCCTACTGGCTTGAAGTGGAGCTTTTTAAATCCCAATGCGCCTGGGCAAAAATACGTTGTTTGTAATTCTGATGAAGGTGAACCAGGGACGTGTAAAGACAGAGACATTTTGCGTTATAACCCACATCAAGTCATCGAAGGTATGGCCATTGCTGGTTTTGTGATGGGTGCGACGGTTGGTTACAACTATATTCGTGGCGAATTTTACGAACCCATTGAACGGTTTGAAATAGCGTTACAAGAAGCAAAAGCAGCTGGCTTGATTGGACTTGAATTGAAAGATACCAAGGTTGCCTTTGACTTGCATACTCACATTGGCGCTGGTGCTTATATTTGTGGTGAAGAAACCGCGCTTTTAGAATCCTTAGAAGGCAAGAAAGGATATCCTCGGTTTAAGCCACCATTCCCAGCTAATTTTGGTTTATATGGTCAGCCAACCACGGTTAATAATACGGAATCATTTGCCTCGGTGCCGATTATCCTGGAAAAAGGATCGAAATGGTTTTCAGAGCAAGGTATCCCCAATAATGGTGGCACCAAAATCTTTTGTGTCTCGGGACACGTGAATAAACCCGGTAATTATGAAGTGCCACTTGGCATGCCCTTTAGTGAGTTGTTAGAACTCGCCGGTGGTGTGCGTGATGGTAATAAACTAAAAGCAGTTATTCCCGGGGGATCATCTGCACCAATATTAACGGCAGATGTAATGATGAAAATCGATATGGATTTTGATTCGCTCGCCAAAGCTGGATCAATGTTAGGTTCTGGTGCCGTGATTGTGATGGATGAAACCACTTGTATGGTGAAAGTGTTATCTCGCTTGGCGCACTTTTATGATGAGGAATCCTGTGGGCAGTGTACGCCTTGTCGCGAAGGCACAGGCTGGGTGTCACGCATTGTGCATCGAATTTTACACGGCGACGGTAAGCCCGATGACTTAGATTTATTGGATAATGTAGCGGCGAACATGATTGGACGGACGATTTGTGTGTTAGCCGATGCATTGGCAATGCCGGTGCAAAGTTTTATTCGTTGTTTCCGCGAGGAATTTGAATATTTTATTGAACATGGCAAAAGCATGGTTGAGGGCAATTAGTTGATATGAAAATTGAAATCGAAATCGACGGTAAAAAGCTACAAGTAGAACAAAATAGCATGATTATTGAAGCGGCAGATAATGCCGGCATCACGGTTCCACGGTTTTGCTACCATAAAAAATTATCTATCGCTGCTAATTGTCGCATGTGTTTAGTGGATGTTGAAAAATCTCGTAAGCCATTACCGGCTTGCGCTACGCCCGTGACAGAAGGCATGGTGGTACGCACGCGTTCTAAGCTAGCGTTAGAAGCGCAAAAAAGCGTGATGGAATTTTTATTAGTGAATCATCCTTTAGACTGCCCCATTTGCGATCAAGGTGGGCAATGTGAGTTGCAAGATATTGCCTTGGGATATGGTGCTGATGCATCGCGTTACGATCAAGGTAAACGCTCTGTCGCCGATAAAAACTTAGGTTCCCTCATTGCTACCGACATGACTCGCTGTATTCATTGTACTCGCTGTGTACGTTTTGGTACTGAAATTGCGGGCATTACTGAAATGGGCTCCATTGGCCGTGGTGAAAGTACAGAAATTGGCACCTACGTTGAAAAGAGCCTGAGCTCTGAAATGTCAGCCAACATTATTGATTTGTGTCCTGTCGGTGCACTTACTAATAAGCCTTTTAGATTTCGTGCCCGTGCTTGGGAAGTATTGCAAGCGCGTGGTGTGTCTGCTCATGATTGTGTTGGAAGTAATTTACATATCCATCACCGCCGCAATAAAATTATGCGCGTGGTTCCCAAAGAAAATGAAGCCATTAATGAAACCTGGATTTCTGACAGAGATAGATTTAGCTGTGAAGGTTTGCACAGTGAAGATCGTGTCACAACTCCAATGATTAAACGCCATGGTCAATGGGAGCAAGTAGATTGGCAAACAGCATTACATGTGGCCGTAGAAGGGTTGCAAACCATTGCCCAAACACAAAGTCCTAGTCATATCGGTGCGTTGGCTTCTTCAAATGCAACATTAGAAGAGCTCTATTTATTACAAAAATTAATGCGGGGAATTGGCACCAACAATGTTGACCATCGTGTCAGACAAAGTGATTTCCATTACCAGCAAGCAACGGCTCTAATGCCAACATTGCCGGTGGCGATTGCCGATATCGAACAACAAGATTTGATTATTTATATTGGTGGTCATCCGCAATTCGAACAACCTTTAATTAACCACCGTATCCGAAAAGCGCGCGATAATGGTGCGACGGTTATCATGATTAATCCGGTTGACTTAAAACATAACTTTGATGTTAGTGACAAATTAATTGTGGCAAACCCTTTATTGCCACGAGCCTTAACGGCAATTTGTCGCGCATTATCGGAACAGAATCCTGATGCGAAAACCAGTGCACAAGAGTTATTGCAGTCAGTAACGGCTGATGACAAACATCAGCAGCTGGCAAAGCAGTTACTCGCAGCCGATAACAGCCTTATTTTATTAGGCGCCATAGCGCAACATCATCAACAAGGTGGCTTGCTCCATGGCTTAGCGACGTTGATGGCAAGCTTAGGCAATAGCCGTGTTGGTTTATTAACGCCGGGCGCTAATGCTACCGGTGCTTGGTTTGCCGGTGCAATACCTCACCGTGGCCCTGCTGGTTTGAATGTGGCAAAACCAGGGCTTGATGTAAAACGCATGTGGGAAAGTCAACTACCAGCATACTTATTATTAAACCTAGAGCCAGAGCATGATTGTGCTAACAGTCAGCGCGCCTTAAAAGCGTTGCATAATGCTGATTTAGTCATCTGTGTGACGCCGTATAAAACCGCGGCCATGGAACAATACGCGGATGTGATTTTGCCGATGGCACCATTTACAGAAACCTCAGGAACCTTCATCAATATTGAAGGTAAATGGCAAAGCTTTACGGCTGCAGTCACAGCTCAAGGTGAATCACGACCGGCGTGGAAAGTATTACGAGTGCTGGGTAATTTGCTGGAATTAGATGGCTTTAATTATGTGGCGAGCACGGAAATAACCGATGAGTTGCAAGCGTTGACCGCGAATATTAATTCAGATCAACAGATCAATAAATGGCGCTATCCATCACAATTACCGGCTGTCAACAATGGCATCGAACGGATTACGTACTGGCCTATCTATCGTAGTGATAATGTGGTGAGGCGTTCCGTACCTTTGCAAAATACGCCGATTAGTGATGCGCCAGTGATTGCCATGTCACAAACCTTAGCAGAGGAATTAACCCTTAAAGCCGGGGAAGACGTGGTGGTGAGTCAGGTAGATACTAGCATCACATTGCCAGTAAAAATTGATAATCGAATCGCGGGTAATGTTGTTTATATCCCCGCGGGTTTTGCCGAAACTGCTGCCCTTTATGAATCCTTTGGCAGTGTTAACATTGAACGGAAGTAGGGACTATCATGTTAAATGAGCTCATACCATTAATTTGGATCATTGCTAAAATCTTAGTGATTTTAATACCGGTGTTAATTGCCGTCGCTTATTACACCTACGCAGAGCGTAAAGTGATTGGTTATATCCAAGTGCGTATCGGCCCAAACCGGGTCGGTGTTTTTGGTTTAGGGCAACCCATTGCTGATGCGGTAAAACTCTTATTTAAAGAAATGATTCTTCCCACTGCTTCTAATCCAATTTTATTTGTGATTGCACCAGTGATTGCCATTGCACCAGCTTTAGCAGCCTGGGCTGTTATTCCTTTTGGTGACGGTTTGGTGCTTGCGAATATTAATGCGGGCTTGCTTTATATCTTAGCCATTACTTCTCTAGGCGTTTATAGCGTGCTTATTTCCGGATGGGCATCAAATTCAAAATATGCTTTCTTGGGCGCGATGCGTTCTGCTGCGCAAGTTGTGTCTTATGAAATTGCCATGGGCTTTGCTTTGGTGGTGGTGTTAATGGCGGCCGATAGCACCAACTTGAGTCAAATCGTGTTGCATCAGTCGGGCGGTTTTTGGCACTGGTTCTGGTTACCACTATTACCCGTATTTGTGGTGTTTTTTATTTCCGGCGTGGCAGAAACTAATCGTTTGCCCTTTGATATGGCCGAAGGTGAGTCAGAAATCGTGGCGGGTTTCCACGTGGAATATTCTGGAATTGCCTTTGCATGTTTCTTTTTAGGGGAATATGCCAGCATCATTTTAATTTGCGCCGTGACCGCAACCTTATTTTTGGGTGGTTGGTTGTCACCCTTCCAAGGTATCCCTGGATTAGAACAAGCCTTTGCCTTTGTGCCTGGCTTAGTATGGTTTGTATTAAAAACTTGGGTTTTCATGTTTATCTTTTTATGGATCCGCGCCACCTTTCCCCGTTATCGTTATGATCAAATCATGCGCTTGGGCTGGAAAATATTAATACCTGTTGCAGTCGTTTGGATTGCAGTGATAGGGATTGCGATTCAGTTACATATACCACCGTGGTTTACATAAAGTTTAAGTCTTAGGATAGAGAAATAGAGTGTAATGAATGAATAAACTAATAGCAAAATTGAAGAGTTTCACCTTATGGGAATTGCTCATTGGCATGAAGTTGACGGGCCGTTATTTTTTTTCAAAGAAAATGACGATTCAATTTCCAGAAGAAAAAACGCCAACATCGCCTCGCTTTCGAGGCTTGCATGCCTTAAGGCGCTACCCTAATGGTGAAGAACGCTGCATAGCGTGCAAACTGTGTGAAGCGGTGTGCCCAGCTTTGGCCATCACCATTGAAGCACAACCACGAGACGATGGTTCACGTCGCACGACTATTTATGAAATCGATTTATTTAAATGTATCTATTGTGGTTTTTGTGAAGAGTCATGCCCGGTAGATTCCATCGTTGAAACCACCATTAAAAATTATCATTTCACAAAGCGTGGTGACAATATTATGAATAAGCAAGAATTACTAGCGGTGGGTGATAAGTTTGAACAACGTATCGCTCAAGAAAAAGCAGATGATGCTAAGTTTCGATAGAAAGGTTTAAGCATGTATATAGAACAATTAGTTTTTATAGTTTCTTCCGCGGCCTTGATAGGTTGCGCTCTGATGATGGTGATTGCAAAGAACACGGTGCACAGTGCTTTATTCTTAGTGATGTGTTTTGTGGCAAGTGCCGTATTATGGATTTTGTTAGAAGCTGAATTTTTAGCGCTTATTTTGATATTTGTCTACGTGGGCGCAGTGATGACCTTATTTTTATTCGTCATCATGTTATTAAATTTAGATATTATTAGCCGTGAAAAGGGCATGTTTGTACGTTTTTTACCGATTGGTATTGTGTTGATCTTAGGAATGTTAGCCATGATGGTTTATGTCATTTCGCCCGAGCATTTTGGACACTTAGTCCCGGTTCATGAAAGTGCGGATTATAGCAATATCAAAGAGCTAGGCATGGTGTTATACACACAATATGTTTACCCCTTAGAAGCTGCCGCAGCCTTATTATTAGTAGCCATCATTGCAGCGGTTGGTTTAACCTTCAGAGGCAAAGCCCATCGTAAGGCGCAAAACATTAATGAACAACTTCTCGTTAAAAAAGAAGATAGATTAACCATTTTAAAAATGCCGTCAGAAGGCAAAGAGGAATAAGACTATGATTTCATTATCAGCTTATTTGAGTGTGGGTGCGGTACTGTTTGGTATCAGCCTCGCTGGCATCATGCTGAACCGTAAAAATTTAATTTTAATTTTAATGTGCATTGAATTAATGCTTTTAGCGGTGAACACTAACTTCATTGCATTTTCACATTACTTGAAAAATAACACGGGTGAAATTTTCGTTTTCTTTATTTTGGCAGTGGCAGCAGCAGAAACTGCTATTGGTTTGGCTATTTTGATGGTGCTATTTCGCAGAGGTAAGACCATTAAAGTTGAAAAATTAAATACATTGAAAGGATAGAACGTGGATAATTTAATTCATAATATAACGCTGGTCATTGTGTTTGCACCTTTAGTAGGGGCACTAAGCACAGGGTTATTTTGCCGAAAAATTTCCAAGGGTTTAACCTTTGCCATTACCATTGGCTTGATGACGCTTGCATTTGGGCTGTCTGTGTATTTAGCTAAGCTAGTGATTTTTGATGGCTATACCTCGAATGAAATCGTTTATACCTGGGTTAAGAGTGGAACCTTTCAATTTAACGTGGGCTTTTTAGTGGATAAACTCACGGTTCTGATGCTGCTTACCGTAAATTTTGTATCATTGATGGTGCATGTTTATAGTATCGGTTATATGGAAGGTGATAAGGGCATTGTGCGTTTCTTCTCCTATATATCAGGGTTTACTTTTGCGATGTTGATGTTGGTGACAGCCAATAACTTTTTCCAATTATTTTTCGGTTGGGAAGGTGTTGGTTTAGTGTCTTACTTATTAATCGGGTTCTGGTTCAATCGTCCCACGGCAAACTTCGGTAGCTTAAAAGCCTTTGTGGTCAATCGGGTAGGGGATTTCGGCTTCATACTGGCAATTGCAGCGATTTTAAATTATTTTGGCACGATTGATTATGCGCAAGTGTTTGCACTAGCACCGCAAATGGCAGCAAACAATGTCACGATGTCGATTATTGGTGGCACCCATTCTTCGGTGATTTCAGTGATTGGTATTTTATTATTAATCGGAGCCATGGGTAAATCGGCGCAAGTGCCGTTACATGTGTGGTTACCAGAATCTATGGAAGGTCCTACACCTATCTCCGCCTTGATTCACGCTGCCACCATGGTCACAGCTGGTATTTTCATGATTTGTCGTATGTCACCTATCATTGAATACTCACAAGTTACCTTATCATTAATTTTAGTGATCGGTGCAACAGGTGCCTTGTTTACAGGGTTAGTCGGTATCGTGCAGCATGATATTAAACGCGTGGTTGCGTATTCAACCTTATCCCAGCTTGGTTATATGATGGCAGCCTTGGGTGCCTCTGCCTATGCCGCAGGTATGTTTCATTTGATGACCCACGCTGCCTTTAAAGCCTTACTATTCTTGGCAGCAGGTTCTGTCATTATTGCCATGCATCATGAACAAGATATGCGTAATATGGGTGGCTTACGCAAGTATATGCCGATTACCTATATTACTTTTTTAATCGGTGCCTTGTCTTTGGCGGCAATCCCACCTTTCGCGGGATTTTTCTCGAAAGATGCAATCATCGAAGCAGTGAAAACCGCCACTATTGCTGGTTCGGATTATGCTTATATTTGTGTACTCATCGGTTCATTTGTCACGGCGACGTATATCTTCAGAGCCTTTTTCTTAACATTCCATGGCAAAGAGCGTATGAGCGATAAACTCAAACAGCAATTGCATGAGACAAAGTTCGTGGTCACCGGGCCGTTGATGGCGTTAGCGATACCTGCCATTTTCTTAGGGATGCTGATCATCAAGCCAATTTTATACCCGAATGGTTTTAGTTTATTGGGCAAATCCATTTTCGTATTACCACAACATAATGTTTTGGCGAGTATGGGAGAAGAGTTTCATGGTGTCTTGGCCATGGTAAATCACTCGGTTCAAACCTTGCCCTTCTGGTTCGCTGTGTCTGGGATCTTTGTAACATGGTTGTGCTATAACCGTTTCCCAGAATTGCCAGCGAAGATTGTGAAGCGCTTTGGCATTTTCTATAACATTTTAGTGATGAAATATGGTTTTGATGATTTCAATCAAATCGTGATTGTGCGTGGCGGTCACCGCGTGGCCCAGTGGTTGTATCAAGTAACGGACAGTGAGTTTATTGACGATACCTTCGTCAATGGTTCAGGTAGAGTCGTCAATGCCGTTTCGATTGCGATGCGGCAATTGCAATCCGGTTATTTGTATCATTATGCCTTCGCCATGATCGTCGGTTTAGTTGCGTTTTTAGTCTGGTTAATTTTTTAGGATAGTTGCATGTTAACGAATGCTCCATTACTGAGTTTATTGATTTGGGTGCCTATAGTTGGTGGCGCACTGTGTTTATTAACGGGTGGTGACGACAATGCCAGCCGAGCGAGAGTTTTAGCATTAATCGTATCGTTGGTTGCTTTAGCGTTATGTGTGCCATTGTATTTAGGTTTCGATATGAATACCTTTAAGATGCAATTTTCTGAAAATATACCGTGGATTGCTCGTTATGGTATTTATTATCACTTAGGTGTAGATGGCATTTCTATGCCAATGATAATTCTTTCTACCTTTACGACGTTCGTCGTCGTAGTTGCTGCCTGGAATGCCATTAAAACCAATGTGTCGCAATACATGGCAGCTTTTCTTATCATGCAAGGCATGATGATTGGTGTGTTTGCATCGCTTGATTCAATTTTATTTTATGTCTTTTGGGAAGGCATGTTGATCCCTATGTATTTATGTATCGGTATGTGGGGCGGCGCTAATCGCACTTATGCATCGATTAAGTTTTTCTTGTATACCTTTTTAGGTTCAGCATTGATGTTAGTGGCGATTCTTTACATGCGCTATCATGCCGGCAGCTTTGGTATTTTAGATTTTTATCATTTGAAACTCAGCATGTCGGAGCAAATCTTAATATTCATTGCATTCCTTTTTGCTTTTGCGGTGAAAGTTCCCATGTGGCCTGTGCATACTTGGTTGCCTGATGCTCACACAGAAGCACCGGCAGGTGGCTCTGTCGTGCTAGCAGCACTGATGTTAAAAATGGGTATTTATGGGTTTTTGCGATTTAGCATGCCCATCGTGCCAGATGCTTGTCAGCACTTAGTCTGGTTAATGATTATCTTATCCTTGATTGCCATTGTTTATATTGCCATGGTGGCCATTGCACAAACTGATATGAAGCGCTTGATTGCTTACTCTTCCATTGCTCATATGGGCTTTGCCACATTGGGTTGCTTTATGATTTATTTAATCATTGCAAAAACAGGTAATCATCGCGATGCGTATATGAGTCTTGAAGGCTCGATGATGCAAATGATTTCTCACGCTTTTAGTACCGGTGGTATGTTCTTTAGTGTCGGGATTTTATATGACAGATTGCACAGTCGGATGATAAAAGATTACGGCGGCGTAGCCCACAAAATGCCGATATTTGCGGCGCTCTTTATGCTATTTGCCATGTCGAATGTTGCCCTGCCTGGTACTTCAGGGTTCGTGGGTGAATTCATGGTAGTGCTCAGTGCTTTTAAAGCCAGCTTTTGGGTGACCTTCTTTGCGGCAACGACGTTAGTCTTAGGTGCTATATATACCTTATGGATGTATAAGCGCGTCTTCTATGGCCCAGTTGCCAGTGATGGTGTTGCCAATTTGCGAAAAATGTATCCGTCAGAAGCTATTGTATTAGTTTTGTTGGGCTTTATCGTTATCTTTTTTGGGGTTTATCCCGATGCCCTGCTCAATGTCTTCCACGCATCCGTCGGACATTTATTGAAAATAAGTTTACAAACGAAATTAGTGTAAAAGGAAATAAGTAATATGCCAGTGCAAGTACCAGACTTAACACCAGCAGTGCCACAAATCTATGTGTTAATCATGACATGTGTCACCCTGTTAGTTTCATTGTTTGCCAGCAAGAAGCATTCTGCTTGGACTTATATTTTGTCACAATTAACCTTGTTGGGTGCAATTGTGTTGACGCTGCTTTACTTTCATCATAAATCTCAAGTAACCTTTCATGGCAATATGATCGTTGACCATGTTTCAATGTTATTAACTATTTTCATTTGTGCCATAACCTTTTTTGTCTTGCTTTATTCACGCGACTATATCAAACAACATAAAATGCCAAATACTGAGTACCACGTGCTCGTATTATTTTCTACCTTGGGGATGATGATTTTAGTATCATCCTATAGCTTTGTTTCAATTTATGTAGGCTTAGAGTTATTTACCTTGCCTTTGTATGCTTTGATTGCATTGCGACGTGACAGTGCGGTTTACTCAGAAGCCGCAATGAAATATTTCGTGATGGGTGCCATTGCTTCTGGTATGTTGTTGTATGGTTTATCCATGATTTATGGCGCGACGGGCAGTGTGCAAATTGCTGAAGTGGTGAAGGTTATTAGCGCCTTGCCAAGCTCACAACATTTAATTATTTTATTCGGCCTCGTCTTTGTGATAGCTGGGGTTGCCTTTAAGTTAGGCGCGGTGCCATTTCATATGTGGGTACCCGATGTGTATGATGGTTCCCCTAATACGGTGACTTTAATGATTGCCACCGGCCCTAAAATTGCCGCCTTTGGTTTAGTGATACGTTTATTAGCCGAAACAATGCCCGATGTACAATTAGCCTGGAGCCATGCCTTGATGTTGATTGCCGTTCTCTCTATTGGTTTAGGCAATATCGTCGCTATTGTGCAATCCAATATTAAACGTATGTTGGCTTATTCTTCTATCGCGCAAATGGGTTATATGCTGTTAGGTGTTATTGCCGGTACGGCGAATGGTTATGCGGCAGCGATGTTTTACGTGTTAATTTATTCATTGATGTCTTTGGCCGCCTTTGGTTTAGTGGCAATGCTGAGCCGTGATGGTATTGATATTCAACATATTGAGGATTTACGTGGCTTAAATGAGCGTAACCCTTGGTTAGCCTTTATGATGCTCATCGTGATGTTTTCCATGGCAGGGATCCCACCCTTGGCCGGGTTTATGGCGAAGATTGGTGTGCTAGAAGCCGTTATCGCAGTAGGGCATGTGTGGTTAGCTGCAGTTGCCTTGTTATTCGCGATCGTAGGTGCTTACTATTATATCCGAGTGGTGAAAGTCATGTACTTTGATGATCCACTGCAAAGTACCAGGATTGATTTGCCTACAGGGGATATGCGAGTGGCGCTCACTGTTAATGGCTTGTCAGTTTTGGCGCTCGGAATTTTTCCTGGGATCTTAATGAGTTTGTGCCAAGCGGCTTTTTAGCGTTCGCCATCCACAAAGTGCAGCATCGATTTAGATTATCTTTAACAATCAGTAAATTAACGATGAATGAGCAGAATGTTCAAGACTTGCTTGTATTATTTTGTGAACTTGTATACAATGCACCTCCTGTTGATGCGGGGTGGAGCAGTCTGGTAGCTCGTCGGGCTCATAACCCGAAGGTCGTAGGTTCAAATCCTGCCCCCGCTACCAAATCAACGCGTGCTTTGGTATAGTGTGCCAAAGCCAGAACAAAGAGAATTATGATAATAAAACCCCGGTAGGGGTTTTTTGTTATCTGGGGTATGATGGTATCCCTGTTTTGTTAGAAAAGTATGAATATTCAACGACTTAACGACATAATTGAGCCGTCTGTAACGAGTTTAGGCTTTAAATTTATCGGCTGTGAGTATATTCCTCAAGGCCGACGTGTGTTGTTGCGTGTTTATATTGATAAATCTGGCGGTGTTAATCTTGATGATTGTGCAGCAGCCAGCCGTCAAGTGAGTGCGGTTTTGGATGTAGAGGATCCAATTGAAGGATTTTATAACTTAGAAGTATCGTCTCCGGGGCGTAAGCGCCGTTTGTTTACCCTGGAGCAGTGCCAACATTTTGTAGGCGAAGTGATAGCGATTAAGTTGAAAATGGCCCAAGACGGGCGGCGAAATTTTGTAGGTGAATTGAAACAGGTTGAAGGTGAAACCATTGTGTTATTCGCAGAAGAGACTGCGATGACCTTTGTGTTTAGCGATATTGAAAAAGCGCACCTTAACCCTATTGATGATTAGGTAGGCATCACGATGAATAGAGATATTTTATTATTAGTTGGTACCTTATCCGATGCCAAGGGCATCAATAAGGAAAGCGTCTTCCAAGCGGTAGAGGCGGCGTTGGCCTTGGCCACGAAGAAGAACTATGGCGCTGACTATGCCTTTAGGGTCGTTATTGACCGTAATACGGGCGACTATGACACGTATCGTTGTTATACCGTGGTGGAAGATGATCATGAAGAACCGATTACATCAGAATTAATCACAGTCACTGATGCACAAGCGAAAAAGCCTGATGCCGTTACTGGGGATGTGATTGAGGAGCCCGCGGATTCAGTAGAATTCGGTCGTATCGATGCGCAAGCTGCCAAACAAATTATTATGCAAAAAGTGCGAGAAGCAGAGCGCTGGGAAGTTGTTAATAGTTATCAAGACAAACTGGGTACCTTAGTTTTAGGTACCGTTAAAAAAGTATCACGTGAAGCCGCCTTATTAGATTTAGGTAGTAATGTGGAAGCCTTGATGCCGCGCAGTGAAATGCTACCTCACGAAGCCTTACGCATCAATGATCGCGTGCGTGCCTTCCTATATGACGCTCACTATGAGCCGCGCGGACCGCAATTATTTGTTAGCCGCTCTAGGCCAGAAATGTTAGTGGAATTATTTACGATAGAAGTGCCTGAAATCAGTGAAGAAGTCATTGACATTCGTAGTGCGGCCAGGGACCCTGGCGTACGCGCTAAGATAGCAGTGAAAACGAATGATGGTCGTATTGATCCTATCGGTGCTTGCGTAGGTATGCGTGGTTCTAGGGTGCAAGCTGTGTCTGGTGAGTTAGGCGGTGAGCGCATTGACATTATTTTGTGGGATGATAATCCGGCACAGTTAGTGATTAATGCTATGGCGCCTGCAGAAGTTGAATCTATCGTGGTGGATGAAGAATCTCATACCATTGATGTTGCTGTGGCCGAGGAACAATTATCACAAGCCATTGGAAAAAGCGGACAGAATGTGCGTTTAGCCAGTGACTTAACCGGTTGGACACTGAACGTAATGACCGTTGATGAACTGCAAGACAAACATGAAGTAGAAGCAAAAGCTACCTTAACCTTATTCATGGAACAATTAGACGTGGATGAAGATGTTGCTGCCATTTTGGCTGAGGAAGGCTTTAGCACCTTAGAAGAAATTGCTTACGTGCCTGAAGATGAATTGCTCGCCATTGAAGAATTCGATGAAGAAACAATTGAAGAGTTACGCACACGAGCAAAAGATGCCTTATTAACACAAGCTTTGGCTAAAGAAGAAAAATTATCGTCCGCTGAGCCAGAACAAGATTTACTAGAAATGCGTGGTATGACGCGCGAGCTCGCCTATACACTTGCAAGTCGCGACATTAAAACCATGGAGGATTTAGCGGAACTAGCAGTAGATGATTTATTAGATATTGAACCTATGGATGAAGAAAAAGCGGCTGAACTAATTATGACTGCACGCGAGCCTTGGTTTAAGGACAGTAGTGAAGTTAATTAAAATTGGGGGATGTGCACATGGCTACAGTACAAGATTTAGCAAGTGACGTCGGAATTCCTATTGACCGATTATTATCACAGTTCAAAGAAGCTGGGATACCGGACATCGCTGATGCGAAGGCTGACGTTAATGATGAGCAAAAGCAGCAATTGTTAGCGCACTTACAAAAAGTTCATGGCCGCGAAAAGAAAGAGCGGAAAATCACACTAAAGCGACGCACAACCAGTACCTTAAAAGTCACTGGCAGTGAAGGCCGCAGCAAGAAAGCGGTCAAAGTGGAAGTACGCAAAAAACGTACCTTAGTGAAAAAGCCTGTCATCGAAGAAGAAGTTCCTGAAGAAACACCAATTGTAGAAGAAGCACCTGCAGTAGTAGCAGTTGCTGGTGACAGTATCGCAACGACCGCGAGTGATTCAGAGCTTGCAGTAGCAGAAGTTGTCGAGCAAGAAGTTGCAGTTGCAAAAGAAGTTAAGGAAAAACCAGCCGCTGAAAAAACAGAAGAGGAAACGGCCGACAGCAAAACTAAAGCAAAAGATAAACGTAAAAAAACCAAAGAATATTATGAAGAAAAACGCGAACAAGAGGCGTTAAAGCGCCAGAAGCAACGCAGTGGCCGTGTCCGCACCCGTACCAAAAAGCGACACACTCGCGTGAAACAATCAGAAGCCATGACGGCGATGAAACAAGAATTTGCGGTACCCACGGCGCCAATGATTAAAGAAGTGGGTATTCCAGTCACTATTACGGTGGCCGAACTCGCTAAAAAGATGTCGGTTAAAGCGGCAGAAGTGATTAAAGTGCTCATGGGTATGGGGGCTATGGTCACCATTAACCAAGTCATCGATCAAGATACCGCACAGTTAGTGGTCGAAGAAATGGGCCACAAAGTGAAGCTATTAACGGATTCAGAATTAGAAGATGCTCTGTCGGCAGAGTTAGTCTCAGAAGGTGAAGAAGTGAGTCGTCCTCCTGTGGTGACTATCATGGGCCACGTCGATCATGGTAAAACGTCGTTATTAGATTATATTCGTCGTACCAAAGTCACCAGCAGTGAAGCGGGCGGTATTACTCAGCATATTGGTGCTTACCGCGTGCAAACGGATAGAGGTGTCATTACCTTTCTTGATACACCGGGTCACGAAGCGTTCACGGCGATGCGTGCTCGCGGCGCACAATCAACCGATATCGTTGTTTTAGTGGTCGCAGCAGACGATGGTGTGAAACCACAAACCATTGAAGCGATTCAGCACGCGAGAGCTGCCGAAGTGCCTTTAGTGGTGGCTATCAATAAAATGGATAAACCAGAAGCTGATCCAGAACGTGTGAAAACAGAATTGTCTCACTATGAAGTTATTTCAGAAGAGTGGAGTGGTAATGTGATGTTTATCCCCATCTCGGCTAAAACAGGTGATGGCGTTGAGAAATTGTTAGAATCAATTTTATTGCAAGCTGAAGTATTAGAATTAAAAGCAGTTGCTGATGGTCCTGTACAAGGCGTGATTATTGAATCCCGCTTGGAAAAAGGTCGTGGTCCTGTCGCAACGGTGTTAGTGCAAAAAGGTTTATTAAAGCGTGGCGATATTTTATTGTCAGGCCAAGAGTTCGGTCGCGTGCGTGCTATGCTTGACGAAACAGGTAAGCAAGTTGACGAAGCTGGGCCTTCAACGCCGGTTGAAGTGCTAGGCTTATCAGGCACACCTAGCTCAGGTAATGATGCCGTCACCGTGAGTACAGAACGCAAAGCACGTGAAGTTGCTTTGTTCCGCCAGGGTAAATACCGTGAAGTGAAATTGGCAAACCAACAAAAGGCGAAACTTGAAAATCTCTTCAATAGTATGAGTGAAGGGGTCGCTAATGCGTTAAATATTGTAATGAAAGCGGATGTGCAGGGTTCTATTGAAGCATTGGTAGATTCATTAACTAAATTGTCCACCGATGAAGTCAAAGTTAATATCATTGCTAGCGGTGTCGGTGGTATCACCGAATCAGATATTAACTTGAGTATTGCCTCAAGTGCAATCGTCATTGGTTTTAATGTTAGAGCGGATGCATCTGCGCGCCGTTTAGTGGAAGCCGAAGATGTGGATTTACATTATTATAGTGTGATTTACGACGTCATTGATGAGGTTAAGCAAGCCATGTCTGGCATGCTGGCGCCTGAAACCAAAGAAGAAATCATTGGTATCGCAGAGGTGCGTGAAGTTTTCCGTTCACCGAAGTTAGGTGCTATTGCCGGTTGTATGGTGATTGAAGGTAATCTGAAGCGCAGTAATCCTATTCGGGTCTTGCGCGAAAATGTCGTGATCTATGAAGGTGAACTAGAATCATTGCGTCGTTTTAAAGAAGATGTTAATGAAGTGCGCCAAGGTTATGAATGTGGTATTGGTGTCAAAAATTATAATGACATCAAGACGGGTGATCAGATTGAAGTCTATCAAACCGTTACTGTGCAACGTTCACTATAGGAAGCGAAACCGTGCCAAATGAATTCCAGCGGACCCACAGGGTAGCCGATGCCCTACAAAAAGAAATTTCACGTATATTGCAGCGAGAAGTGCGCGATCCCCGTATTGCCATGACGACTATTTGTGCAGTAGAAGTTTCAAAAGATTTATCCTATGCCAAAATTTTTGTGAGCATGATGGCCGAGGAAGATGAGCTTGTGCAAAGTATGGCAGCATTAAAAGGTGCTTCAGGACATATTCGCTCTTTACTTGCCAAAACGATGAAATTAAGAGTCGTACCGGAATTGCGGTTTGTTTATGATGAGTCGATTGCAAGAGGGCGTCACTTATCAAGCTTAATCGATTCAGCCGTTACTAGTGATGCAAAAATAAAAGGCCAAAAAAGTAATGGCGAAAGCGAATAAATTATCCTTACCCATAAATGGTGTATTACTGGTGGATAAGCCCACGGGTAAAACCTCTAACCAAGTGCTGCAACACGTTAAGCGTCTTTATAATGCCCGCAAAGCAGGTCATACGGGCGCCTTGGATCCCTTAGCCAGTGGCATGTTGCCTATTTGTTTTGGTAAAGCCACTAAGTTTGCCCAATACTTACTAGATTCTGATAAGCATTATATTGCCGAAGCTAGCCTTGGCCTCATAACAGATACGGGCGATACCGACGGCCAAATCATCCAACAACGCACAGTTGGCAAAATTACCGATAGCGCGCTAGCCATGGTATTAGATAAATTCAAAGGCGAAATAGAACAAGTACCACCGATGCATTCTGCGTTAAAGCACAAGGGCCAGCCACTGTATAAGTTGGCACGTAAAGGGATTGAAGTAGAACGAAAATCAAGAAATGTCACCATTCACCAATTGACTCTGTTAGAACGCACAGAGACGACTTTACTGTTAGATGTCATCTGCAGCAAAGGTACGTATATCCGTACCTTGGTAGAAGATATTGGCAAAACTCTATTATGTGGGGCCACCATTAGCATGCTGCGTCGCGTCAATGTAGCAAGCTTTGACAAACAACCCATGTACCCCTTGACACAATTACAACAAATAGCTGATGAAGAGGGACCAAGTAGCCTAGAAAAATTAATGCTACCTGTCAGCCATGCCATCACCTGTTTACCCAAGTTAGAGGTCACAGGCACGGAATGGCTTTACTTAGCAAATGGCAGGACATTTAAGCCGATGGAGGCTTTTGAGCCCGGTTTTATTCAATTGGGCTTGGATACGGGTAAATCGCTAGGGGTTGGTCAAGTCGATGCGGCAGGTAAAGTCAGCGCCGTACAGTTATTTAAAACGTTTTAAGGAGACAGTGGTGAGTACAAAATATTATGCCCTATTAAAAGAAATGTTTACCCAAATGGTAGAAAAAAAGAATGCTTCATTGATTCCCCACTATTTCCACACAGAGTTCTTACTCTACAGTAATGGCAAAATAATGGATTATCAGGATACTGTTGATTACCATGAAGAGGTGTATAAAACGCCTGTCCAATACCAAGTGGATTTTGAAGAAGGCACGGTCCTTGAGAGCGGAGAAAAAGTAGCAGCCCGCCTAATGATTACGACTTCTAAGCCTGGTGAAGACACAATTCCCTTAGAAATCATACTGATAGCAGAGTACAAAGACGACAAAATTCACCGAGTATGGGAGCTTACCTACCCTGATTGGTCGCAGCTAGAACGATTTGAGTGATAATTTAGCGCGCTAATCACTAACCACGGGCCGCTAATCACTAATATGTCCTTGTTCTTACCACCTAAGATGGTATAAAATAGCGAGTTCATTAATAACCTATGTAAATAAACAGTTTTAAATGATGTTTAGGAGTAATTTAGATGTTAGATAATTTAGCCAAAAAAGGCGTAATGGGCGACTTTCAACGCCAAGAGGGTGACACGGGTTCACCTGAGGTGCAAGTAGCTTTATTAACTGCAAGAATTAATGACTTGCAAGCCCATTTTAAAGCGCACAAAAAAGATGTGCACTCACGCCTTGGCTTGATGAAAATGGTGGCAAAGCGCCGCAAATTGATGAAATATATCAAACGTGACAACCTTGAGTTATATCGTGATTTATTAAAGCGTTTAAGCCTGCGTGATAGCGCCAATTAATCTGCTCCATCCATTCCAGGTACGGCAGTGTAATTTATATTTGTAAAGAGGATAAGAATTCGTGAGCAATTTAGTAGCAAAGAAAACATTAAAATACGGTAACCACCAACTCTCTATCGAAACGGGTACAGTCGCACGCCAAGCAACTGGCTCGGTGATGGTCAGCTTGGATGATACTGTCGTATTAGTCACTGCCGTTGGTAAACAAAGCCAAGGGAATGAAGTTCGGGATTTTTTCCCACTGACCGTGGACTACGGAGAAAGACAGTATGCCGGGGGTAACATTCCAGGTGGCTTTTTTAAACGTGAAGGTCGTCCTTCAGAAAAAGAAATTTTAACCTGCCGTTTGATTGACAGGCCAATGCGTCCACTCTTCCCTGAAGGCTTCACTGAAGAAGTACAAATCATTGCAACCGTGATGTCATCTAATCCTGAAGTGAATGGTGATATCCCTGCGTTGATTGGCGCCTCTGCTGCAGTAGCGCTGTCTGGCCTTCCCTTTGAGCGACCAATTGCGGCCGCAAAAGTGGGTTATAAAGATGGCCAATATATTTTAAACCCAACCACCACTGAGTTAGAAACCAGCGAATTAGAATTAGTGGTTGCAGGCACAAAAAATGCCGTCTTAATGGTGGAATCACAAGCGAAAGAATTACCTGAAGACGTTATGCTAGGTGCAGTACTCTTTGGTCACGAACAAATGCAACCGGTGATTCAAGCGATTGAAGAATTAGCGGCTGAAGCTGGCAAGGCTCGTTGGGACTGGCAAGCGCCAGCAGCGGATGAAGCCTTACAGCAACAAGTGGCTGGTATTGCTGAAGCGGATATCATCGAGGCTTATAAAATTCAAGAAAAGCCACAACGCTACCAGCGTCTTGCTGAAGTTTCACAAGCGGCAGTTGATCAACTGTGTGGTGAAAAAAGTGAAATTGCAGCCTCTGATGTAGAAAAAATCATTGAGTCACTGAAAAAGAATATTGTGCGCCAACGTATTTTAAATGGTGAAGCACGTATTGATGGTCGTGACTTAAAAACAGTACGACCCATCACAATTAACGCGACGGTATTACCTCGGGTCCATGGTTCTGCGTTGTTTACTCGCGGTGAAACACAAGCAATTGTTGCCGCAACATTAGGAACTGATAGAGATTCACAAATTATTGATGGTTTGGAAGGTGAGCGCCGTGATGCGTTTATGTTGCATTATAATTTCCCTCCCTACTCTGTTGGTGAAACGGGCCGGGTTGGCACGCCTAAACGTCGTGAGATTGGTCATGGTCATTTGGCTAAACGCGCAATGGCAGCGGTTATCCCAAGCCAAGAAGAATTCCCTTATGTATTACGTGTCGTATCAGAAATCACTGAATCAAACGGTTCTAGCTCTATGGCAACAGTTTGTGGTACTAGCTTGGCATTAATGGATGCTGGTGTACCTACTAAAGCACCTGTTGCGGGTATTGCCATGGGCTTAGTCAAAGAAGCGAATCAACACGCAGTTTTGACCGATATTTTGGGTGATGAAGATCACTTAGGTGATATGGACTTCAAAGTTGCCGGTACTTCTGCAGGTATTACGGCGTTACAAATGGATATCAAAATTTCCGGTATCACTAAAGAAATTATGGAGCAGGCATTAGCGCAAGCGAAAGAAGGCCGTATGCACATTTTGGATATCATGGCGCAAATCATGGATAAGCCAAGAGAAGACGTATCTGACTATGCGCCTAGAATCACTAGCCTACAAATTGCTCGTGATAAAATCGGTGATGTCATTGGTAAAGGTGGTGCGACCATCCGTGGCATTATCGAAGAAACTGGCGTTAGTATTGATATTAACGACGAGGGTGTTGTGAAGATTGCTTCTAATGATAAAGAAGCCGCTGCAAAAGCCTTAAAAATAGTAGAAACACTCACGGCTGAAATTGAAGTAGGTACTATTTACGACGGTAAAGTCGTGCGTATCATGGATTTCGGTGCCTTTGTGGCGATTGCCCCAGGTAAGGAAGGTCTAGTTCACATTTCACAAATCGCCAATGAGCGTGTGAATAAAGTGGAAGACTACCTCAAAGAAGGTCAATCAGTGCGAGTGAAAGTCTTAGAAATCGATCGTCAAGGCCGCGTACGCCTCAGCATGAAAGAAGTCGAACAAGTAGCCGCTGACGCATAAGCGTTTTTATAATCCCCCCGCCGTCATCTTCAGCTCAAGGCCGAGGATGACGATGGGGGGAGTTAATTATGAATCAATGTCAAAAACTCGCTACGAGTCTTCGTATCTTCCCGAAATGATCCCAGCATTGCCGAGGTTTTCATGATTGAATTTTGTTTTTCGATGCCGCGCATCATCATACACATGTGGCGCGCTTCTATAATTACGCCGACCCCTAATGCGTTAATAGAAGATTTAATACACTCAGCCACTTGGTGGGTTAACTGTTCTTGGATCTGCAATCGGCGGGAGAATAATTCGATAATTCTCGCGATTTTTGAAAGCCCTAACACTTTACCCTGCGGAATGTAAGCCACATGGCAATTGCCGAAGAAGGGTAATAAGTGATGCTCACACAAAGAATAGAATTCAATGTTTTTAACAATGACCATATCATCAATATCAGAGCTAAACATGGCAGAATTTAACAGCGCCTCTAAGTCCATGTCATAGCCCGACGTTAAATAGCGTATGGCTTTTGCAGCGCGATGTGGCGTTTTTAATAAGCCTTCACGCTCCGGATCTTCATTGATTTCAGATATCAATTCTTTATATAAACTTTCTAATTTTTGCATATATACTCCTCGTGATTCAAAATGCGAAATTTAGGCGATTTGATTTTTGTTCCCTTTGGACGTTCGAAATGCGGGTAATAGTTACTCTATTGGCAAATTTCGAACGTTCAAAGGGGGCAAAAAGCAATAGCATTAATTTCGCATTTTGAGTCACGAGGAGTATAACCCTCTTTTAACCCGGCGGCCAATGCATTGGTCGTCCACCTAGTAAGTGCATGTGAAGATGAAACACGGTTTGCCCAGCACCAGCATTGCAATTAGTAACAACACGGTAACCGTCATCAGCAATTTCTAATTGCTTTGCCATGACACTAGCCGTTTGCAACATGTGCCCCAACAGCGCATGGTGTTCTGTTGCGATATCATTGGTGGTTGCTATGTGTTGTTTAGGAATAATAAGCTGATGAACCGGTGCCTGAGGATTAATATCATCAAATACAATGACTAACTCATCTTCATAGCGTTTTGTCGCCGGAATATCACCATTTACAATGCCACAAAATAAACAATCCAAAGAATGTTTCCTTTTTATTTGATCGTTGATTGCAGCAATGCTACCACAGCTAGGTATCTACACAAGCTTGTACGTTCACATTCCCTCCCCTTTGTGGGGGAGGGTTAGGGTGGGGGGTAAAGAAACACGCTCAGTTTCTAGAAGGGGTATACATCTCCCACTATTTCGCATAAAATTTGCTCCTATCAATGTATAGAAAAATCAAGGTGAAAGCAGCATGAAGATTATCAATATCGCCGGTTATCGATTTGCGCCATTATCGGACTTAGAGAACTTGAAGCAGCAAATGCTCGATGTTTGCCATCGCTTAGCGATTTTTGGGTCTATTATTTTGGCTGAGGAGGGCATTAATTTAATGCTTGCTGGCACCCGCGCGGCGATCGACGAGTTCCAAGCCTTTTTGGAGCGGTATCCTGAATTCCAGGACATGACATTTAAAGAAAGTATATCTGATAAACAATCTTTTGAGCGAATATATGTCAAAATCAAGCTGGAAACGATTCCTATCAGAGTTGCTTTCGTCGATCCCCTTAATCACCCTGCACCCTATATTCAAGCGAAACAGCTTAAGGAATGGCTGGATGAAGGTAAAGATATTGTGTTACTCGATACGCGTAATGAATATGAAATCGAGTACGGTAGCTTTGAAAATGCTGTGAGTTTAGATATCGATAATTTCAACGAATTAGAAGCTAAATTAGACGAACTTCTTCAAACGTGCGGTGAAAAGACGATAGTTAGTTTTTGTACGGGAGGCATTCGTTGCGAAAAAGCTGCACCTTTGATGCAACAAAAAGGTTTCAAAGAGGTTTACCAGCTTGAAGGCGGGATCTTACGCTATTTTGAAGAATGCGGGGGTGCTCATTACCAGGATGATTGTTTTGTTTTCGATCAAAGAGTGGCTTTAACCCCAGACTTAAGTCCTGTGGAGGAAAGCAAATACCGCGTCCAGAAATATCGGAATGCTGATGGGTCGAGAAGCTATCCCCATCGTACTTCAAAATGCGAGATTTAGGCGATTTGATTTTTGCCCCCTTCTTGCCGGGGGAGGGAATAGGATAAGTCGAACGCTCTATCTCTGATTAGTTTGGGCTAAAAATTTGCATATTGGTTTGGTTTTTAGGATAATGCTGCCTCCTAAATGTAACTAGAAAAGGTTTATAGTATGGATTTAAGCAAAGTCGGTCCTGGTGATAATGCGCCGGAAGAAGTGAATGTTATCATTGAAATTCCAGCCAATAGTGGTCCTGTTAAATATGAAGTCGATAAAAGCACAGGTGCCATGTTTGTAGATCGCTTCATGCGCAGTGCCATGTTTTATCCTTGTAACTATGGTTATATCCCGAAGACATTGTCTGATGATGGTGATCCCGCTGACGTATTGGTGCTTACGCCAATGCCATTGATTTCAGGCTCTGTGATCAAAGCGCGTCCTATTGGTGTCTTGAATATGGTTGACGAATCTGGTGGTGATGCGAAAATTTTAGCAGTTCCCGTGGATAAGTTAACACCAATGTATCACCATGTTAGATCGCCTCAGGATGTCCCAGAACATACCTTAGAGATTATTGCCCACTTCTTTGAACATTATAAAGATCTCGAGCCTAACAAATGGGTGAAATTAGAAGGCTGGTCTGATGCTGTTGAAGCCATCAAGGAAATTCAAGGCAGCATTGAGCGTTTTCAGGCGGGATAAGTGCAATCAAGTCTATGCCATTTTGAGGTACGATGAGTATATTGTACTAAGTTTCGTGTTCAATGGCCGTTTCTAGGTTAAAAATAAATCAGGCAGGCGATTATCTTTATCTAATAAGTACTTAAAAGGAAATTAGGTGTTGAAAATCATGCTAATTCCCCGAATAATACTAAATGGCTCTACTGTATATAAAAGGGATTGAATATGCCGCAGAAAAATTTGTTTGCATTGACGTGTTTCCTCATTAGCACGCTCGCTGCCTTTTCTATTTTTGCTTCCAGCGCGCAGGCATATTCCCTCAATCAAGCCATTGCTCAAACCATGGCAACTCATCCAGATATTTTAAGTAACAAATCCAATATACAAGCCTCAAGACATGACGTGCGTGAAGCCAAAGGTGGTTGGTATCCTTCGGTGGACATTGAAGGTGGTGCCGGCCGTGAGCGCAGTGATAATCCCGCTACAAGGGCCGCAGGTGAAGGTTCGAGAACCTTCAGCCGTACAGAAAGTGAGTTTATAGGCAGCCAATTATTATTCGATGGTGGTAATGTTACCAATACCATTAGACAGCGTAGAGCATTATTAGGTGCGAGCAAATTCCAATTAGCACAAGCAAAAGAATTATTAGGCTTTGCCGCTGCTGATGCCTACCTTAATGTCATGCGCACGCGGCGTTTGGTGGGTATTGCTAAGAAAGATGTCATAACTCACCGTGGCATTTTAACGAAAATCAGAAAACGTTTAAAAGCTGGTGCTGGGCGTAAGTCGGAAGTTGAGTTGGCTGAAAGCCGACTCGCTCAAGCCCAAGCAACCTTAGCTCGCCGAATTGGTGAAGCACGTGATGCTGGTGATACCTTTATTCGCGTAGTGGGTATGTCAGCGCCTCGATATATGAAGACGCCACATATGCCTAAAATTTTGCCTGTAGATTTAGGCGCGGCCCAACTCGCGGCGAATCAATCCAATCCAACTATCGCCGCTGCAGAATCTCAGTATGAAGCCAGCCGTGATGCTGTCGGTGTGGCACGTTCTAGTTTCTTTCCTAGAATTACCTTTGACATGAGTGCTTCTTACGACAATAACTTAGATGGTGTGCGTGGACA
Source organism: Gammaproteobacteria bacterium (assembly GCA_021773295.1). Classification (GTDB taxonomy): domain Bacteria; phylum Pseudomonadota; class Gammaproteobacteria; order UBA1113; family UBA1113; genus JAJFKI01. Next base: position 31,409 of record JAJFKI010000018.1, read on the forward strand.
TAATAATGATGCTATGGCCATGCTGCGTTTAACGTATAACCTATTTAAAGGCGGCAGTGACAAAGCCTCCGTGGATGCAGCAAATGCTCGTAAGATGGTAGCTTTGCACGATGCGCAAAATATTAGACGCGAAGTAAACGAAAGTGTTGCTCTGGCTTGGAATGGCTTAATAGCAGCGCAACAACGCTTACCACATTTAAGAGTCCATTCGAAACAAAGTTATAATGTGTCGCAGTCCTATAAAAAACAATTTGTGTTGGGTCAAAGAACCTTATTTGATTTATTGAATGCTCAATCAGAATATTTTACAGCAGATGCTTCTTATGTCTCTGGACAGTATGATGTGAAAATTCAATCTTATCGACTACTTGCGTCCATGGGCATACTAAATCAAGTCGTCTTTTTTGCCGACACGCATCCAGGCCCTCATTATGACATGGCTAAGGTGAAAAGTAAGACAAATTTTGCAAGGAATGCTAAAGCCACCAAGCTTGCAAATCATTCTAACAGCCCTGTAATACAATGGTTACCGAATGCTAAACAACTGCAGATCACCCACACTCCAATGTTAGTGCAGGCATCACCAGACATCGTTGCGCCACCGATGCTAAGCAAGTCTGAAAGAGAGAAACAAGTAGCGAAAGATGCTAAGAATCACTTCTTAGTTATGAACAAAGCGACGATTAAACCAGATAATCGCTACACGATTCATTTGCTAGCAGCCCATAAAAAGAAAACCATAGATGACTTTATCCAAGGTCACCATCTCAAAAAGCAAAGCACTATAGTTCATATTAAAAACAATGATAAAACATGGTATGTCTTGTTGTATGGTGATTACCCTACTCGACAATTAGCAAGAAAAGCAATGAAGGTATTACCGCAAGATTTGCAAAAATTAAAACCATATACCATTAGTGCAAAAGAAGTGTCAGAGGCTATTATTAAAACGGCCTTATCCTAGTTCATAACTCGCAACGGAGGATGCAATGAGTGTAGAAGCCTCGCATATGATTGATGAAGATTCACAATTAGCGTCATTAAAAGCTGTTTGTCGATTAAAAGGCTATGCTGTAGCGGAAACACTGTTACAGCAATTTCTGTTACACCCAGAAAGTGCTTATCGAGACCAAAGAATTCGCATCAGCCAGCGCACGATTAAATTAGAAAAAATAAATACAATTCACTTACCCATCGTGCTGAAGTTAAAAAACAATAGTGCTTGTGTGCTGACAGCGATTAATAGTGATAATAGTGTTCATATTATTGCTCCGGATATTGAGCAAGACTCTATTAAAATTTCTTATAATGATTTACAGCAAGAGTATGCAGGTGACGCTATCAGTGTCGAGGCAGTGACGAAAACACAAAGAACGAATATTAATTTACAGCATTTGATTGTTTCATTTCGTAAGCCATTGCTGACTGTGGCCGCATTAAGTTTTTTTATTGCGACACTCACATTTGCGATACCAGGATTTACTTACCTGGCTATAAGTAAGCTGCAAGCCAGTGCGACGCAAGTGGCTCTCTGGCTACCAGCATTGCTAACTGCTATTGCTATTTGTCTCATGGGGGTTTTTCATATTTATCGTTTACGTTGTGCCGACAAATTAGAAAAAAACTATACGCTGTTTTTACGACAGAAAATTTCACACATTATTTCTAGTATCAATTTGAGTCGTTATCAAAAACATTCACAACAATTAGCAACCTTATATTATCAATTTAATCAAGCAAACACTTGGCTGTCTTTAGTCAGCATAAAATGTGTGAGTCTCATCTTTAGTGTAGTTTCCTTGTGTTTTGTAGCGGTCCTTGTAGGTTGGCTCAGTATGATTCCTATTGTGGCAGTACTAGCAACGCTGGCATTATCATTATCTATTGCACGTCGTCGTGCGCAACATATGCCATTGAGTGAAGCACAAGTGTTACCCACGGCTGCAGCTTATAAAACCGTCGGCGCTGAAAATTTATTAATGAAAGAAATTGAAAATTTACCCAGCCAGCCAATTAAATATAAAAATTGGCATGGCTTATTACCAAATTTAATTTGTATTTTCATGTTTTTAGGATTGACCGTAGTCGGGATTGAAAATCACGTGCAAGGTGGTTTTTCCATCATGGCGTTAGCCACGGCCTTGGTCCTGTCGTTAATGGCATTGATGCCTTATCAGCGTTTCTATCATGTGTTGGAACAAACTTTTAATTTAAAAAGTGGTTTAAACACACTTAATTTTCTGCAGCAAGAATGGCTGGAAACCATGCAGCCCATGACACGAGAAACCTTTAAGGGCAGCATTGAATTAAAAGGCATCGACTTTAATTATCTGACACAAACCCAAACTTTTATCCATGATTTGTCGCTGTCGATAAAGCCGGGTGAGCGAGTTGGTATTATTGGTAGTATTGGCTCTGGTAAATCCACGTTATTAAAATTAATGGCAGGTTTATTATTAGCAGATTCTGGTTGTGTTATGTTAGACGGCAATGCTATCGATCATTGTGATACGCATTTACTTACGACAGCAGTGAGTTATGTACCGCAAAAACCGACAATTCTAGCAGGCACCTTGCGTGATAATATTGTTGCAAAAGCACCATGGTTAAGTGATGATGAAATCATCCTTACTTTACGTCGCTTAGGCGCGGATGAAATTTTTCTAAGGATGCCTGTTGGCTTAAACACTCACGTTAGTAGCAGCGGTGAGCCTTTATCGATTGGACAGCAACAATTAATCAGCTTGGCGCGCGCTGCGGTGACTACGCCTTCCGTATTACTTTTTGATGAACCTACAGCGACGCTGGATAATAATTCAGAAAAACATTTCTTACGTTTTGTTGAAAATTATAATCCTGCCGCTAGCATGGTCATTGTCACTCATAAAATGGCAATGCTGCGCTTAGTGGATCGCGTCATCGTATTGCAAGATGGTAAAATTCTTGCGGATGGGGATAAAGAACAAGTGTTATCAGTGATCAAGCAAGTCAAAAGCGCTACCAAGTGGCAATGATTCTTTCTGTACTCATCATACCTCAAAATGCGAGATTTAGGCGATTTGCTTTTTGCCCCCGTACAGGCTTTGAAATTTGTCAATAGACCGGCTATTACCTGCATTTCAAAGCCTGCACGGGAACAAAAATCAACTCGCCTAAATCTTGCATTTTCATCTGTAATGGGTATATCAGTCATTTCAATCAAAGTAGTGTTGGTGTACAATC
>JAJFKI010000019.1 GCA_021773295.1 Gammaproteobacteria bacterium
TTAATGCATATTCAACTTAAGGGACCATCGCTTCGACAGCGAGAGGCTAATAAGAGCAATAAGGAGGCAATAAAAAAGACTTGATTTTGTACGATGCGTGATTCATGATCGCGTTGGCGAATAACACTGGAATGGATGGGCTGTATTTACTGGAATCTATTGGCGGAAAAGACTGGAATGGCTTGGCGAAAAGAATGGAATATGCAATTATTGCTAAAAATATAAAAATCCCCAAAATCGCATGGCTTGACACTTTAAGGGAGGTACAAAATCATGCGCGTTGATAAGTTATGCGTCGATCCCCCAGTAATTATTACGGTATATAATAATTGGAAAGTCATTTATAATAACGAAAATCAAGAAGATTAAAATCATTCTTCTTGATTTTGAAAGATAAACAGTTAATTAAAAGTGAGGAAATTAATGAAAATCATTAGTAAAACAACTATGTATGGTGCTACCTATATTAGATTTTTGCTTGATACCCCTAAAGAAGTTGATTTTTTTGATCAATCTAACCTTGTCACTAATTTATGTAAATTACCAAAGAAATTTCAATCTATTGCAATGTCATCGCCTCCAGCTGTGTTAGGTTGGGATACCAATGAAATATCTATCAAAACCCAAATTGGTGGTGGGTATGGGTTATTCTCGAACTCAGGTTTTATTAGCATTGAAGAGTTTTTAAGCTATCTTAACTCAAAAGACCTAGTATCAACTAACCCTTTTTCACCTGATGATGAGATGGCTGAAAGCAATGCCGCATCATCAAGCGCTCCTTCCCCAAAATGATAGCTATCATTTCTTGCTTATAGCGGGTCGTGCCAGAATACGTGCGTGGAATTGCGCCCCAAGCTGAATTTAGGGGTAGCAGGCCCATAACCATCTAGCGGCTTCCAAATATAAACTTCTACCATAATTCCCCCTTACTGTAGAGATACAACTAGGACAAGTTAATAATACCAATCTTTTGTAACAGCTCATTATTTCAATTAGCTTATTGTACACAAAGGGGATAGGTCAATAAATTGCTGTCCATTAAATTAGTGGGTAGATAGTGCTGAATACTCTAACAGGCCAGGGAGGCCATGTTATGATTTTTTATTTAGGAAAAAGTTTATGTGAATTAGTCCGACAGTTTCCCTCGGTAATCACATACACCAAAACAATACAGTAAAAATCACTGTATTAAAAAAGCTAAATGATTGTATATAATACGATCACCAATAACAAATTACTATTGAGGTTTTACCAATGTCAGCAGACAAACAAGTGGGTTTAATTGAGGTCAAGGCTAAAGGTCATAAATTTTATACTTATCGTGAACTTGTGCGCAAATTTAATAATGATCTGGCTAAAAAGTTATGTAGTGCTATTTATAAAAAAGATATTGAACAAATTATCTTACTCTTAAGTGAAAATACTGTTAAAGACCCAAAAAACGATTTTAAGTACATCGTTAAAGGTAGCCCATCAATTTCAGTCGATGACTTGATTGCCTACTTCTCCCCTGATGGAACTGGTTTGATTGGAGGCAACTTAACGCCACTGCAGTGGGCATGCACAATGGGCGCTGTAGAAATTGTAGAACTACTCTTAAAATTTGGTTTTGATCCCAACCACGTTGCAATTGTTAACAAGAAATCAGCTCTTGATTGTGCTTGTCAAAATAAACAGTATAGAGCTGTCAAGAAATTACTACAGTATGGGGCAAACCCAAATTATAGAGACCAATCAACAAGAGAACACCCACTACTTACAGCATGTTATTCAGAAAATGTAGAACTGGTTGAATTATTATTAATGAATGGTGCAGATGTTAACGCCCTTGGTCGTTTTGGTAATACGCCACTATTTATAGCATGTATGAAAAACAATCTAGAACTTGTCGGCAAATTAATGATGTATCATGCCGATTCAACGAGTATTATCAGAGAAAATAGTAGTGATACCCCCACTGTTTTGCATTGGTTATGCAAATATAATCAGACAGAGCTTTTGAAATTTGTTTTATCTGCTAAGCCAAATGTGAATATTTCTGATGCGAAAAAAGGTATTCAACCAATCCACTACGCGGCGCAATACGGCTCAGTAGATTTAGTTAAACAACTTTTATCTACTGGCGCCAACCCCAATGCAAAAGATAAATGGGGGATGGCGCCATTATTCTATGCTTGTAGAAATGAGTACCCAGAGCAAACTGGAGAAAACAGCTCAATAGATATAGTTAAACAACTTTTATCTGCTGGTGCCAATCCCAATGTAAAAGATAAATCGGGGACGATGCCATTGTCTTATGCTTGTAGTTATAATAAGCCAGAGCTTTTTGATTTATTTTTTACAACGGAAGCTATAGCTCACATTCCTATGTCTCTGTTTGACCTACCATTACTTTGTCATGCTGCACACACAAATGACTTTATGAGTTTGGCTATAAAATTAATCAGTGCCGGTCATGATGTCAATGTGAGAGACAATGATGAAGGCAGAACTCCTCTATATTTTGCTGCTAGGAATGGAATGCTAGAAATGGTTAAGTTTCTAATAGCACAAAAAGCTGATGTGACTATTAGTGATAAAGAAGGCAACACTCCGTTGCATGTTGCAGTAAAAAACCATCATGATCAGACGATAAAGTATTTGCTTAACTATACAGAAATTGATATTAATGCTTTAAATACAGAAGGCGTATCAGTCTTATATGATGTGCTTCATGCTAGATGTCAATATCGTATTAATAATACACATCGAATTATGTTACTATTGAGCCACTCAGGCATTAATGTTAATTTAGGAACGCATAAACTGCTTGATATGGTGTTAAATCATATTAATGATAATGAGTTTCCTGATGGAGTGTGGGGCACACCTCTTTCAATGGTAGAACGAGAAAAAATAGCAATTATGTTGTTGCTTAGGGGAGCAGTAATTTCTGATACTAACTTAAAGCATCCCATCATACAAAAGTGGCTTGTTTATAAAAAACATGTGGCCAATTTGAAAGAGAAACAGTTAAATAATAAATATAGAACTTTTTTATCTGCTAAAATAGGGCTTTTGAAAAATAGATGCATACATTCTGTAGTATCTAATCAGGTTCCCACAAAAGGCATCCCAGAGCCTCTCATGAGAGTCACCAATGAGTTATATGATGCTTTTGATGATTACCAAAAGTGGAGTAGCACTTATGTACATAAAGAATTAAAAGCATCAGCAAGCAGTAAAGCAATGAAAAAGTTGAGATAAAAGACTGTCAAGGCGTTCGAGTATTAAATGGCAGAATGTTAACACCAAGCGATTTTGTCGTATGTTAATTACCAAGCGACTTTGTCGTACTGTTTAATTACCAAGGGAAATTGACGGATCTAATTAATCAGATATTTTCTAAAAATTAATCATAATTTTTAGGGGTATTTAAGGATGATTATGATGGATTCAAAGTCCCAGCTAACTGTTGATATAATAACCAAAGTGGCTCAAGGTAAGATAACGATAAATAATGCTAGCAAATTACTGAAACGCTCTAGGCGAACGGTTGAGCGTTATCTCAGGAAATACCATAAACAAGGGATCACGTTTGTGATTCATGGTAACGCCGGCAGGCAGCCAGTTAATAAAACCTCTGATACCTTAAAGCGAAACGTTCAATCGCTAATTAAAGAAAAATACTATGATGTCAATTTACAGCATCTTGCTGAGCTGTTAGCAAAGCATGAGGGTATTGACATAAAACGCGAAACACTGCGTGCTTGGGCACATGAAATTCATCATGTGAAGCGTGCTAAAAGGCGGCGCTCTTTGGCACGTAAAAAGCGAGAGCGTATGGCCGCACCAGGTTTGCTTTTGCAAATGGACGGCAGCACGCATCGTTGGTTTGGGGATAACAAATCTTGTTTAATTGCTATCATTGATGATGCAACAAGCGAGCTTCATGCTGAGTTTTTCAACTCAGAAACCACTCTGGGATGTTTGAAAGTCATACGAAGTTATATTGAAAACAATGGCTTGTTCAAAATACTCTATGTTGATAGGGCTGGCATATTTGGTGGCCCAAAGCGATGCCATTTTTCACAAGTACAACGGGCTTGCGAAGAACTCGGCATTGAAATCATATTCGCTAACTCTCCACAAGGAAAGGGACGGATTGAGCGAGCATTTGATACCCTGCAGGACCGTGAGTTAGGCGAAATCTAATTTGTGTGATTCATAGACATAGTTTCAATTAATTTGCTATGATGCAGAGCTATGGATAATTTACCCTACTGTAGATTTAAGCTGTTTTGATACTTTACGTGAAGAACTTGCCTGTTGGCAATTCTATTATAATTGGCAACGTCCACATGGAGCCTTAAAAGGAAAAACACCTTCTCAAGTAGACTCGGAGTTAGTAGAAAAAACACCG
>JAJFKI010000020.1 GCA_021773295.1 Gammaproteobacteria bacterium
ATTTAGTGAAGAATTCACCCGCTATTTTTTCGCGCTCTAAAATAAGATAGGAATGATTACTTTTTTCAAAAAAATAAGCTAACTGCAAACCAGCAGGACCAGCGCCAATGATGATATAGTCAAATGTTTTAGATGCCTTCATAATGCTCTCCTAATTGTGGTTCATTAAAATGTCCTCTGACAGGGTGATTTGGTTTTAAAGCACCACCATTTTCAATCGTTACATCACTGTTAGTTTTTCTTGAAAAAACATTGGCTTCGTTTTGTCGTAATGATGGTAACCCAGTGGTTTTAACCATTGTGTAAACCAGTTGTTTAATTACATGTAGCGCAAAACCTTTGGCAATACAATTTTGTGCACCGTAACCAAATGGCAGGTAGTTAGATAATTGTTCTGTTGTTGTATTATTCCAGCGACTTGGTTTAAATTCGAGTGCATCTGTCCCCCAAATGCTTTCTAAGCGTTGCATATGCAACAGAGGGAAAAACAAAATAGTGCCTACTGGTAATGTGGTACCTGCGAATGAGTATGGCTCATCGACACCCCTGGTAAGAAAAATAAAGGGTGGGTATAGTCTTAACGCTTCTTTGAGGACTTTGGCTAACAAGTTCTTCTCACTTCTGAGATAAAGTTGAACATCATTATTTGACTGTATTTCTTCAGTTAACTCTTTAGCAATTGCTTTATCAGCATCTAAGCATCTGACAACAGATAAAAAAGTTGAAACAGAAGAATCAGGTCCACCGAATAGCAATGCTAACACATCACCATGAATATTATCATCACCTAAATGCTTAGTAAGTTCAGTAATGAGTAAGCTACGTTTCTCTTTTATTTCAGGGGCTTTGTCTAGTACTTTATATAAAACATTGTAAAACTCGCGTTTTGCTGATTTTGCTTTGATCTGGTCTCGACGAAAGAACAAAGCACCTACTAGGTTAGGCATATCAAAGACAATAATTTTTCTAAAATGAAAAATATTGCAGAGTAGCTCGGTCAGTTTGTTTTTTTCTTCGTCTAATTCTGCGAGCTTTTCGATACTGATGCCCAACATGGTGCCCAAGGTAATATCCATCATGAGATCATTTGTCCATTGGAATAAATCAATATCCTCTTGGCTAATCTTATTTAAATACTTGTCGATCAATTGAGTGATTATTATCGAATAATCATTTTTCATGGCATTACTGGAGAATACAGTCTTAGAGGCATCACGACGAGGTTGCCATTTTTCTGCGGGACAGGAAAAAATATTTTCTCCTAAGACACTGCTAATAACATGAAAGGCTTTATTGCGTGACACTTGTTGATGAATATTTTTGAGTAAACTTTTTATTAGGTTTATATCAGTTGTAACGACTGCGAGCTGAGGGCCAGCCCAGAAATAACATGCGTGATGCTGCTTTTCAAGTAATAGATTAACGGCGGCAGTCATATTATGTAAGGGACCATCTTTACCCAATACATTTTTAACCCGGCCTAACAATGGCATTCCTTTTAGTTGTGGTAGATGCTGACTTAATGCGCCGGTTAGCTGCAAGGGGAGTACGTTGTAATACATTGACTTAAGCTTATGCCGACACTTAAGGGCAACCAAAAACGGGACACTGACAGCAAGTATCTGTAACAGATGGAACCAGGTTGAAGGTGCAATAGTCATCATAAGTAGTCACTCCTTACACTGTCTCAGCAAGAATTTTAGATGCATTAATGATCACTCTGTATGTAACAGTCCTTGGCACAATAAACTCAGAAATATTAACCAGTATTTTTATAATTAACAGGGTACACTTAAGCTACCCTTAATAGAGGCTAGTAGTTATAACAGATGATTCATACCGAATCAAACGTTAACTTTATTTTGAAGAATACGCCTTAAAACAGATGACGTATACTTTGTTAAGTATTTTAGTTATAACTTAATGCGTTAAAAGGGTTGTTACCCATGCTTAGACGGGCTTATTAGGTTGCTATGCGCTATAGTTGGATTATAATTGAGTTATATGTGGACAGTTATCACGGCCGAGAGGAATGTCATTTAGACAACCCTATTAAAGGTTATTAAATGAGTAAGAACGCAATTACCTATGGCGAGGTTTCGCTTGCAGCAGAAACACTAAAAAAACAAGGCATTCTGCCGACGGCTGAAAATGTACGAAATCAATTGGTGGTACATGCTGATCTAGAAACCATTGAACAGTTTTTAAATGAATGGCAATCGAAATTAGATAATCCTAATCTTGAGGTTTTGCCATTTTCCTCACAAGACGAATTAGCGGCTGATGATACCGCCCGTTTAGCCGATAATGCGAAAGTCATTATTCAAAAACACATGGAGGAACTCAGACAGAGTTTAGCCTTAGTCCGATCAACCTTAGAGTCCACAGTAGATGGCATCATGATGTTAAGTAATGAGGGTAAATTGATCGATTGGAACCAAAAATTTGTTGAGTTATGGCGTATACCTAAAGAGTTAATGGACAAGCGAGATGCCAATGCTGGCGTGCAGTTTGTATTTGAGCAACTTGAAGATCCAGACTTTGTATTTAAGCAAATTGCCCATCTTTATGAGCATCCAGAAATTTCAGGTGACATGGGGAATGTTACATTAAAAGATGGGCGGATTATTGAACGTTATTCACAACCGCATATCGTTGATGGAAATATCATAGGTCGAGTGTGGAGCTTTAGAGACATTACGAAACGTCACCGTATGACCGAAGCACTGCGATTGCGGCAACGTGCAATTGAAGCAAGTTCTCATGGTGTCATTATCACTGATGTCAGCAGTGGACACAAAGCAATTTATGTCAATCCTGCTTTCTCAAAAATTGCAGGTTATGCTGAAGAAGAAGTGCTAGGTAATGATTACCATGTGTTCATTGCAACTTATGATAATGACATACCCAAAAAGAGTCTTGAGAAGGCATTGACACACTATAGCTCATCAACCATTGAATTCCGTAATTATAAAAAAGATGGCACTGCATATTGGAATGAAATTCATATTGCGCCTGTTCCGAACAGTGAAGGAAAAGTTAATCATTATGTGTGGATCATTAATGATGTAACCGTGAGAAAAAACATGGAAACGCAATTGAGCCATCAAGCAACCCATGACTACTTGACACACTTGCCAAACAGACTGTTATTGGCGGATAGGGTTGAGCAAGCCATCGTTCATGCGAAGCGTGATAATCAGTTATTTGCACTGCTGTTTTTAGATCTTGATTCATTTAAATTGATTAACGATACCTTGGGCCATCAACTGGGCGATTTATTACTCATACAAGTCGCTAATCGAATTAAAACAGTTTTGAGAGAAGTCGACACCATTAGTCGAGTCGGCGGTGATGAGTTTGTCATTATTATCCAATATATTGATAAGTATGAAGATGTGAAGAGTATCATAGAAAAAATATTGGGACTCTTTAATAAAAAATTTGTTATACAAGATCATGAAATAAATATCACAGGTAGTATTGGTATTAGTTTTTATCCTAAAGATGGTGATAGCTTTGAAGCGCTTTATAAGAACGCGGATATTTCAATGTATGAAGCGAAAGCCATTGGTCGCGATACTTACCAATTTTATACTGAAAAGTTAGATAAAGATATCAAGCACCGTATGGCCATTGAAAACTCAGTCCCTAAAGCGCTGAAAAAAAATGAATTCCTTTTACATTACCAACCAATTATTGATGTAGGTAAAAGAAAAGTCATATCGTTAGAAGCACTCATTCGCTGGCAACATCCAGAGCTAGGGTTTATTGCGCCGGACAAATTTATTGACATCATTGAAAATAGTTATCATATAACACCCGTGACTGAATGGGTCGTTAATACAGCCTGTAAGCAATTATATAAATTGCATCAAATGGGATATGATGATTTGTCCATTTCTGTCAATATATCCGGTAAACATCTTATTCAAACGGATTTGATTACCCTGGTTCAAAAAGCAATTCGCAAAACAAAAATTGATCCTCACTATTTAGAACTTGAAATAACTGAGAATATCTTAGTGAATGATACAGAAAAAGCATTAAATATTTTAGAATTAATTAGTAAATTAGGCATTCGCTTTGTAATCGATGATTTTGGTACCGGTTATTCAAGCCTAAATTATCTTCGCTTGTTCCCTGTGTCTGCTCTTAAAATTGATCGCTCATTTGTATCAGAGATTGACTCATCTGCCTCTGTGAATACCATTACATTAATTAATGCTATTATTGCCATAGCAAAAAGCCTAAATATCAAGGTCGTTGCAGAAGGTATTGAAACGGAAGAGCAGTTAGCATACTTGACGAATCAGGGATGTCACAATATACAAGGATATTATTTTAGCAAACCGCTCCCTGAAGATCAGGTAGCAAATTTCTTGAAAGAATTTAAATAGATTCTGCTATTCAGCCATCGAAAAATATTGATTCTGTTCCATTCTTACATCCAGATACGATTGATACAATCTATCAACGGCTGCTTGTATCTGTGGCTTTGAACAAGGTTTTATTTTGCTCCTATGAATAATAATTATATCAGCGGGAATACCATGAGATAAAATATTACGCTGGATTGCCTCACCACCAAAATCGTAAACGATTTGATGTATGCTTCTGTCGTTTCTTGTGTAGGTAATGAGTGCCTCAGCATTAGAGTCGAACATACGCTTGGCCGCAATGCCATAGCAAATCTCTGATATGCCTGGGCCAATTTTTCTGCGTCTCCAGTCTGGATGCACGCATAAATGACTAGCCGACATCAACGTTTTAATATTGCGTGATACCAGTGTATCAAGGACGCTATTTGGAAAGTTGCTAAAATAACTATGTTCTCGGGTGGATTTGAACTGCAAGTTTAACCAATCAAAAATAAACAAGCCTACGGGCTGAGCTTTATAGTATATTGCAACCACTTCATGTTGGCGAAAGAATTCGTCGCTTAATAACTCAGGCTCTGAGATCTTACTTTCATAACGCAAGGCATCGCCCATGGTTTTTTTCCAAAGTGCGTACACATCTTCATACAGTGGGCGATATTGTGGATTGCAATTCCAACCTCTACAGGGAAAAAACATACAGCTCATCTCATTCAAGATGGTCGCATCTATGTTTGTTATTGTATGAGTCATTAATCACCACCTTTACTTATGCGGTTGTTTTAGCTAGCAATGCGGCACGAAATGATTTTTCTTTTAATTGTTTTAATACCCTCCCCTGAGCGCGAGGCAGGGGAGGGTATGGTAGTTTTCTTAAGCCTTTGCTGACCATAGCATCATGTCATCAATAATGACATTAAAGCCGCGTTCAAAGCTTACCATTGCACAGTGAGCAACACTCAAGAATCGTTGTAAGTCTTCTTCTGTTCGGACATAACGTTCAATCATGTTAACCACATTAATCCAATGGCCATCGTCGCCGCCATCCGTGTTCACATGCGACGTCAAGAAACCGGCTGCTTTTTTGGGTTTTTCAGTACCCCAGCCAGCAATGGTTTCATAGAGATCATCTAAGAAATCTGGCGTTATGTAGCTTGTCATCCCTTCTGCAGCTAATGGGCACGCTAGCATTAAGACCGTATCTTGATAAAATCCTATGGTGCTTTCCTGCACGACCATAAATTCTTTAGTCGCATGGTGAGGTGTATGTAAATATTTCAAGTAATTGACATCAGCACTTAGATGCTCTAAATCATTTTCGATGATTAATTCGTGATTGACTTCACCACGCAGGTGGTAGATGAAGTGATTACGCAACTCAATCGTTGGCGCTAGTGCAATGCAACGTCCTAAATGTTGTGTTGTTTGTCGTACATATTGATGTAAATTGAATAATGAATAAATATATTGTTCTTTCGATAGTGTATGGTCACGTATGGCAGATGCCCAGGGTCCTTTAAAGAATCCTTCTACCCATTTGCGATACATTTCTAGTACTTCACCTTTTATATTCGTTTTAATCGTATCGAGAATTTCACCATGTACCTGTTGATAAGCATTATAGATTGAATATTTTAAGCGTTGCGCAACAGCGATATACTCATTGCCATCGATGATTACTTTTCCAACGTTTGGTAAAACCTCTAAGCGTAGCAACGTCACAATTGGATGAGCCATTGATGGTACTAGCGTGATAATATTATCTCTTTCCATAATTCTCGCGCGTCGCAAGGTAAAGTAAAGTGTAGCTGCAGCAATTTCTCCTGTTTGATCAGCCTCATCACTTAGCCAGATGGATTCGATGAATGCAGATTTATCTAAAAATTTGCTATCGATATTCGTTAGCTGTTGAAATAAGCTGTGCTCTGCTTCAATAACGAGACCTTGACTGATGGTTTTATCAGCCACTGTATCTTGTAGTTGGATGATGTGAGGAGGCGTTATTGGATTAATATTTGTTTTTATCTGCAGCCAATTGCCTTCAGTTTGTTTATGCTGTTGTGCATTTTCATTTAATGAAAATTTTGGCTGTTCAACGGGTTTATTTGGAATGATTTGATCATTAATTGCGATTGTAAGTGACATGGTGCACCTCCGTGGGATAGTTAGTTGTACAAACGAGTGTCGAAAAAATGAATTAAGAGTTATAGCACATTTTTGAAAAAAGTTTACAGCTGATAACTTAATTTTGGGAGAAAAACCTGATGATTGTATAACAAACAATCAAATCACGGGAAATCGTTTAAACGTTAGACGTTAATACCTGCTCTTCACCTTCGCTTTTAGCAATAATCACGGCCCCACAGGAGTCACTGAAAATATTCACCGCGGTGCGGCACATGTCTAAAAAGCGATCGGTTACTAAAATGATTCCCACAGCGCTCACGGGTAAGCCGATGGTCATTAATATAATAGAAATAGCCACTAGGCTTGCTGCAGGTATGCCAGCGACGCCGATGGATGTTAAAAGAGCTACAAACACAATGATAAATTGTGTGGCAAAGCTTAAGTGCAAACCATAGGCTTGAGCAATGAAGATAGCCGCAACGCATTCATACAAAGCGGTGCCATCCATGTTAACCGTGGCACCCAGCGGGAGCACAAAGCTTGCGATGCGATTAGATACGCCTGCATTTTCTTCGACTGATTCAATGGTGAGTGGCAGAGTCGCTGACGATGATGCGGTAGAAAATCCCATCATGATAGCGGCCCACATGGCTTTGTAATGACGAATAGGGCTGACTCGGCCGATGTATTTTAACAGTAATGGCATGGTGGCGAACATATGAATTGCCAAAGCAATTAATACGGCGAAAAAAAATGATAACAGTGGTAAGAAAGCAGAAAAACCTGCATTTGCAATCGCTTGCGCCACCAGACCAAAAACACCAATGGGAGCAAAGCGCATCACGAGCATCGTGATCCGCATCATGACACGAAAGATACCTTCCCAGAGGTTACTGAGCACTTCAAAATATCGCGGCTTTAATTTCGTCATGAAATAACCAAACAATAAGCAGAAAAAGATTAAGCCGAGTAATTCGCCATCCACGGCGGCTTTAACGACATTAGCAGGGATCATACGAATAAAGATATTAAATATTTCAGTAATGCCGCTAGCTTTGATTTTTAAGTGAATGGGTTGATTTAAGTTCATAAAACCCAAAACTTGCCCAGCCGGATGGCCATTGATGATACCAGGGCGGATGATATCAACAACGATTAATCCTACCATGATGGCGAGTAAACTCGTTAAAAGATAATAAGCAACGGTTTTGCCACCCAGGCGACCTAATGATTTTGAGTCACCGATACCAGAAATCCCACAGATAATGGAAGCTGTTATCAATGGTACAATAATCATCTTTAAAGCATTCATGAAAAGAACGCCGAGAAAATTATAAACAGAGTAGAAGTGAATACCCCAAAGCGTGCCTTCTTTGCCCGTGAGGGTGCCGGCAATCACCGCCAATACTATTGCTATTAAAATTTGCCAATGTAGCTTCAGCCGGCCCATGTTATCCCTCCTTGGTTTTGATGTACGATGGGTATAATAACAAGTATTTAACCTGGCCGTCTAGCTAGCCACCATTTGCGCAGAGGGGTTAATTGGATTTGATACTGTAATACATTCATCCCATCTTTTTCTATTTCTTTTAATAAGGCGAGTTGTAGTTTGCCATGGATAAGATTGTGGCGTTGTTTCAGTTTGTCTGAGTTAGTTAATAGGCTCAATGCTTTTTGATAATAATCTTTGGCTTTTTGTGCCTGATGAGATAAGAACTGTTTTAAGTCTGAAGATTCTTTCATTGCCGCTAATTCATTGGAGTCGATGTTAAATTTTGAAAAATCTTCTAAGGGAAAATAAACACGACCGCGTTGTATTGCCGATCTTAATTGTTGCAGCATATTGATAATGGTTAAACTCACGCCGAGGTGATGGGCAAATTTGATAGTATTTGCATGTTCGAAGCCGCCAATATGTGCGGCCAAAATCGTACGGATCCCTGTTTGGCGATAGCAATAGAGGGAGAAGTCTTTTTCATTGCAGCAATGATCCACGTCGAGGATTAATTCAGCACCTTGGATTAACTCTTCGAATAATTGCTGTGGTAGTTTATAGGCTTTCAGTGCAGGATGCAGGGCTTGTGTCACAGGATGTTGGGCGTCACTAAGGTACATGCGTTGTATTTCTTGAGTCCACCATTGTAATTTTATTCGAGCAACACTTTCTTCTTGTATCTCTAATGGAATGCGTTGTACTTCCTCACATAAAGCATAAAGCGCTGTTAGAGCATCTTTTTGTTCTTGTGGTAAGGCTAAGGTGCTGTAATAAAAACTCGAGCCTGTTTGTAATACTTTACTTCGACAATACTCAATCGCTTGCATCTTCAACATCCACTAAGGTTTTTAACTCGTATAAATATTCCATGGCTTGTTTAGGGCTGAGTTCATCCGGTTGAACATCTTCTAGTAGTAATATCACAGGGTGTGGTGCTGTTGTTTTGTTTATTTGAGGTTTGTCACTAAGAACTGTATGTTCTAACTCACACAGCTTTTGTTTCGCCGTGGCAATGACTGCTGCCGGCAGTCCGGCAAGTTTTGCCACTTGAATGCCATAACTTTTATTGGCGGGGCCTGCCTGCACTTTGTGTAAAAATACAATATCTTCATGGTGCTCTGTTGCATCCAAATGTACATTGCTAATATTGTCAAAACTCTCAGGCAACTTGGTTAATTCAAAATAATGTGTGGCAAATAAAGTAAAGGCTTTATTATGTTGTGCTAAACGTGTTGCCGAGGCCCATGCCAAGGCTAATCCATCATAAGTACTGGTGCCGCGACCGATTTCATCCAATAATACTAAGCTTTGTTCACTGGCATAATGCATGATGTTTGCCGCTTCCGTCATTTCCACCATGAAGGTTGAACGCCCTCCGGCTAAATCATCGGCGGCACCAATGCGGGTAAAGATACGATCGATGGGCCCAATGCTTGCGGCATCGGCGGGGATAAAACATCCCGTATAAGCCAGTAAACAGATGATTGCTGTTTGTCGCATATACGTTGATTTACCCCCCATATTAGGACCCGTGATAATTAGCATTTTAGTCTCAGTATCCAAATGAATATCATTGGGTACGAAGGCACTCGATGCTGCGTGTTCAATCACCAAGTGACGCCCAGCCTTGATGTCAATGCAGGCTTGCTCGGTTAATTGTGGTTTGACGAGTTGTAAGCTTTGGGCTCGCTCGGCAAAGTTACACAAAACGTCTAATGTAGCTAAGCCTTGTGACATGCGTTGTAGTGGTTGCAAGCTTAAAATCAATGTTTCTAATAATTGATCATAGAGGGCTTTTTCTCGCGCCAAGGCTTTGGCATTGGCCGATAATACTTTTTCTTCGAATTGTTTTAACTCTGGCGTGATAAAGCGCTCGGCATTTTTAAGGGTTTGCCGGCGGATATAATTGTCCGGTGCGCTGGCCGCTTGAGTGCGGCTGATTTCAATGTAATAACCATGGACTTTGTTATAACCCACTTTAAGGTTGGCTAAGCCCGTTCGTTTCTTCTCATCGTTTTCTAAATCAATTAAAAATTGATTGGCATGCTTGCTGATATCTCGCAATTCATCAAGCTCGGCGTCAAAGCCTGCCCCAATCACACCACCATCGCGAATAATCACCGGCGGATTATCGATAATGGCTTTTTCTAACAGCGCCAATGTTTCAGGGAACTCATTAATGCACTGGCGTAATTGTTGTAATAATTCAGTATTGCTTGGTTTAAGTAAGGTTTGCACCTCTGGAAGGGCCGCTAAACCTTCACGTAGTTTCAGTAAATCCCTGGGTCTAGCAGATTTCAAAGCAATGCGAGCAATGATTCGTTCTAAATCACCAATGGGTTTTAATAAACACTTAATATCATTACATAACTCTTTATCGATTAAGTCCTTAACAGCAGCGTGCCTGGCAGAAACAATGTTGATGTGGCGCAAGGGCTGTAATAGCCAGCGTTTTAACAAACGACTCCCCATGGGCGTATTGGTTTTATCCAGCACATTCACCAGCGTATGTTCATGGCCACCGCGAATGTTTTGTGTGATTTCTAAATTACGTTGCGTTGACGCATCTAAAATAATGCGCGTATCATTTTGCTCCACTTGTAATTGCTGAATGTGGGGCAGGGCAGTGCGCTGTGTCATGTGCGTGTACTGCATTAAACTGCCACTAGCTGCTAAGGCCAAGGATGCCCGATCCACTTCAAAAGCCATTAAGTCTTGGCAATTTAATTGTTCGCACAGTAAGCGCGTGCCTAAGTCACTACAATATTCCCAAGCTGGGCGACGGGTAATGCCATGATGCTTGATAGCTAATGGCGATGTATCAGCTAATAATAATTCTGCTGGTTTCAAGCGTTCTAACTCTGTGTGTAAAGCTTCAATGCCAGTGACTTGTTGCAAGCTGATAAGACCCGCACTCATATCTAAGGTCGCAATACCATAATGTTCACCGTCTTCGGCGATGGCTGTGAGTAAATTATCTTGCTTATCGCTGAGCAGGGCTTCATCACTCACCGTGCCAGGCGTGATAATGCGCATGACTTTGCGTTCAACAGGACCTTTGCTGGCAGCGGGATCGCCCACTTGCTCACAAATTGCCACCGACTCACCTAGCGTTACTAACTTCGCTAAATAATTTTCCACCGCATGATAAGGCACGCCGGCCAT
The DNA here is from genome assembly GCA_021773295.1 of Gammaproteobacteria bacterium. Lineage (GTDB taxonomy): Bacteria > Pseudomonadota > Gammaproteobacteria > UBA1113 > UBA1113 > JAJFKI01. The sequence continues at coordinate 11,167 of JAJFKI010000020.1, forward strand.
GGCAATGGGTTCACCCGCCGATTGCCCACGTTTAGTTAAAGTGAGACCCAGTAATTCGGCAGCACGTTTGGCATCGTCAAAAAACAATTCATAAAAATCCCCCATGCGATAAAACAATAAAATATCGGGAAACTCCGCCTTAATTTTTAAGTACTGTTGCATCATCGGCGTATGTTGTGCTATTGAAGGAGCAGTTATGGTCATTCGTTAGTTCCTATAAGGTATCTATGAGTAGTGTCGAGCTAGCCACCAAATTGGGGGCTATTCTACAGCAACAGAATAAAATGTTAACCACGGCAGAATCTTGCACAGGTGGCTGGGCAGCCCAAGCGGTTACTGCGGTTGCCGGCAGCTCTCATTGGTTTGAGCGAGGTTTTGTCACTTATTCAAATTTAGCCAAACAAGAAATGCTCGGTGTTAGTGCTAAAATCTTGTCGCAACAAGGTGCGGTGAGTGAAGCAACGGCACAGGCCATGGCCCTTGGTGCATTGCAGCACAGTCAAGCTCACGTCAGCATCGCTACAACAGGAATTGCCGGCCCCGATGGCGGCAGTGATACCAAACCTGTCGGTATGGTTTGGTTTGCCTGGGGATTGTCAGAGGCAAACATTGTGACTAAAAAATGTGTGTTTGATGGCGATAGGGAAGCCGTACGACGACAAGCCGTAGAATATGCCTTAAGTGAGCTCGTCACGTTGATATCATTGTGATAATCTTGCTGACTTAAGTCATGTGGTAAGGACTATTAGTTTTTAATTAATCAATAAATAAGAGGCAAAAAGAATGGCAACAGCAATGGATGATAACAAAAAGAAAGCCTTAGCGGCAGCGCTAGGGCAAATTGAACGTCAATTCGGTAAAGGCTCAGTGATGCGTTTAGGTGATGAGCCGGCAGTATCGATTGAGCGAATTTCAACAGGTTCATTGGGATTGGATATCGCCTTAGGTGGTGGTTTACCCAAAGGCCGTGTTGCCGAAATCTATGGTCCGGAATCTTCTGGTAAAACCACATTAACGTTACAAGTAGCGGCGGAGTGTCAAAAACAAGGTGGCACGGTTGCTTTTATTGACGCGGAGCATGCTTTAGATCCAAGTTACGCTGAAAAGCTTGGCGTGAATGTGGATGATTTGTTGGTATCTCAGCCGGATACAGGTGAGCAAGCCTTAGAAATCACTGACATGCTGGTGCGTTCAGCAGCAGTAGACGTAGTTATTGTTGACTCCGTGGCGGCTTTGACACCAAAAGCAGAAATTGAAGGAGATATGGGCGATCACCATGTGGGCTTACAAGCACGTTTGATGTCACAAGCGTTACGTAAGTTAACCGGTAACATTAAACGTTCCAATGTGCTCGTTATTTTCATTAACCAAATTCGTATGAAGATTGGTGTCATGTTTGGTAACCCTGAAACCACCACCGGTGGTAATGCGCTGAAATTTTATTCCTCTGTACGTTTAGATATTCGTCGTACGGGTGCCATTAAAAAAGGTGACGAAGTCCTTGGCAATGAAACCAGGGTCAAAGTGGTTAAAAACAAAGTGTCACCACCTTTCAAAATTGCTGAGTTTGATATCCTGTATGGTGAAGGTATTTCACTGTTAGGTGAAGTGATCGACTTAGGTGTTAAACAAAAGCTTGTTGAAAAATCAGGTGCTTGGTATAGCTATAATGGTGAGCGTTTGGGGCAGGGCAAAGATAATGTCCGTACTTTCTTGAAAGAGAACCCAGAGATTGCCAATGACATTGAAACACAATTACGTGAAGCATTAGTACCAAAAACAACAGCGGCCGAAGAAGAAGAGACACTTGAGGAGGCTCAGGCCTGAGACTACTCTTAGACAAAACTGCGATGCGGCGAGCGGCAATGGATTTGTTGGCTCGCCGTGAGCATTCCCGCGGCGAACTCATGCAAAAGCTTGGGGAAAAAGTAGAAGATAGGGATTTATTAGCAATGGTATTGGATGCATTGCAACAACAAGGATTATTAAGCGATAGCCGTTTTGCGGAGAACTATATCCGCTATCGTCGCCGCAAAGGCTTTGGGCCTTTGCGCATTAAGATGGAATTAAAAACTAAACACGTCAGTGATGAAATCATTGAGCAATTGTTGAGCTCGGGTTATAATGACTGGCTTGACAGTTTAACAATGGTTTGGCAAAAGAAATTCGGTCCCGATAAACCCAGTGATTACACGATAAAAGCAAAGCAAATGCGCTTTTTGCAAAACAAAGGTTTTTCCCCCGAGCAAATCAATTTATTTTTCAGAGTAACGAGTAATGAAAACAAGTGCTGAGATACGACAATTATTTTTAGATTATTTTGCGAAGCGGCAACATGAAATCGTGCCGTCCAGTTCGCTTGTTCCGAGTAATGATCCCTCCTTATTATTTACCAATGCCGGTATGGTGCAATTCAAAGATATATTCCTTGGGCAAGAGCAACGGCCTTACACCCGCGCCACATCATCACAGCGTTGTGTGCGTGCAGGAGGTAAGCATAATGATTTAGAAAATGTAGGTTATACGGCGCGCCATCATACCTTTTTTGAAATGCTGGGAAACTTTAGCTTCGGTGATTATTTCAAACGTGAAGCGATTCAATTTGCTTGGGAATTTTTAACGGATGTGGTTGGCTTACCACCGGAGAAATTATGGATCACGGTTTATCATGAAGACGATGAGGCAGCGAGTATTTGGCTGGATGAATTGAAAGTCGACAAAAAGCGTTTCTCTCGTTGTGGTGAAGCTGATAATTTTTGGTCTATGGGTGATACGGGTCCTTGTGGTCCTTGTAGTGAAATCTTTTATGATCATGGTGCAGATATTCCAGGAGGTCCTCCAGGCTCTCCTGATCAAGAGGGTGATCGCTATATTGAAATTTGGAACTTAGTCTTCATGCAATATGATCGCTTAAGCAATGGTGAAGTGCAGCCTTTGCCAAAACCATCCGTAGATACCGGCATGGGTTTAGAACGTTTATGCGCTGTGTTGCAAGGGGTGCATAACAACTATGATACCGATTTATTTATTCCAATTATTAAGGCTGTGGCGGCATATGCGGGCAAGAAGGATTTGCAAAACACTTCGATGCGAGTGATTGCCGATCACATCCGTTCTAGCGCTTTTTTGATTCTTGATGGTGTTATTCCTTCTAACGAAGGACGTGGTTATGTGTTGAGGCGCATTATTCGTCGCGCCATCCGTCATGGGCATAAACTAGGGCTTCGTGAAAAATTCTTTTATATTCTGGTTAAGCCTCTGGTCGGAGTTATGGGAGATGCCTATCCTGAATTAATTCGCTCACAAGAACATATCAAGCATATTCTAGCCCAGGAAGAAGAACAGTTTGCAAATACACTTGAACAAGGATTAAAAATCTTTGAGCAAAGCATAGAAGGCTTGAAAGATAAGATCATTCCAGGTGATGTGATTTTCAAACTCTATGACACCTATGGTTTTCCACCGGATTTAACGGGAGACATTGCCAGAGAAAAACAATTAAGTTTAGACATGACAGGCTTCGAAGCCTGTATGCAACAACAGCGCGAACAATCACAACAGGGCAGCCAGTTTTCTGTGGATTACCATGACGTGGTAACGATAGAAGGTAAAACGGAGTTCTCAGGTTATACCACGACGCGACAAGAAGCCCAAATCATGGCGATTCTCAAAGAGGGCAAAGAGGCTACTGAACTAAATGAAGGTGAGACGGGCGTAATTTTTTTAGCGCAAACACCTTTCTACGCTGAAAGTGGTGGTCAAGTGGGTGATAAAGGTTTATTAGAACAAGGCAGTCGTCGCTTTGAAGTGCATGATACACAAAAACAAAAAAAATTATTTGCTCATATTGGGAAAATGACCAGTGGTAGTTTTAAAGTAGGTGATAACTTGCAAGCAGAAGTGGATGCGTCTAAGCGTCAAGCTACTGCATTGAACCACACGGCCACTCACTTATTGCATGCAGCTTTGCGTCATGTTTTAGGTGATCATGTTATGCAAAAAGGCTCCTTAGTCGATGCTGAAAGATTACGTTTCGACTTTTCACACCTCACAGCTATCGCGCCGGCAGATCTTATTAAAATAGAAGACATGGTGAATGCTAAAATCCGTGAAAATATTGCTGTGGAAACAAAAATTATGTCTGCCGACCAAGCTATTGCCGAGGGTGCGGTGGCTTTATTTGGTGAAAAATATGAAGACCAAGTGCGGGTATTGGAAATTGGTGATTTCTCTGTTGAACTTTGCGGTGGTACGCATGTGAAACGTACGGGTGATATTGGACTGTTTAAAATCATTAGTGAGGCAGGGATTTCTGCCGGGATCCGTCGCCTTGAGGCTATCACCGGCCAGGTTGCGTTGCAATGGGCGCGCTCTGCGGGAGCACATTTATCCCAAGCAGCCAATACGTTAAAAGCCAAGCCTGCCACAGTAAAAGACAAAATCAATGAATTAATGGCAAAAAATAAAGCCTTAGAGAAAGCAAATGCACAATTAACTGCTAAACTGATGGCTGGAAAGAGCGAAGACTTAGTGTCCACAGCTCAAGAAATCAATGGCTTAAAGGTCATCGTGTCAACGGTGACTGCGGATGCTAAGGCCCTACGCGATATGGTGGATCAGTTAAAAAATAAGCTGGGTTCGGGAGTTGTGGTGCTAGCAACGGTCAATGACAGCAAAATAAGTATGATTGCTGGAGTCACAAAGGATGTGACCGATAGAGTTCACGCCGGAAAGTTGGTACAATATGTGGCCAACCAAGTCGGAGGCAAGGGCGGTGGTCGCCCTGATATGGCGCAAGGGGGTGGGACCAAGCCCCAAGATTTGCCAATGGCACTGGAATCAGTACAGGCGTGGGTTAAAGATAAGGTAGGGCAGTAAATGTCATTAATTGTTCAAAAATATGGTGGAACGTCAGTAGGTAGTTTGGCCCGCATTCGCCATGTGGCTGATAAAGTCATTGCTGCGAAAGAAGCGGGGCATGATGTTGTGGTAGTTGTGTCTGCCATGAGTGGTGATACCGACAGGCTGGTTGACTTAGCCTATGGCATTGCTGTGGAACCCTGTGGTCGAGAGTATGCCATGTTAGTGTCCACGGGTGAACAAGTGTCCATGTCCTTATTGGCCATGTGCCTGGTGGAGCAAGGCCACCAAGCCGTTTCTATGACGGGATGGCAAGCCGGTATTTTCACCGATGAACTCTCTCGCAAAGCGCGTATTACCGATGTTGATAATAGTAATGTAAATAAACAGCTTGCAAATGGCAATATTGTGATTGTAGCCGGTTTCCAAGGCATTGATGAACAAGGTAATATTACCACCTTAGGGCGCGGAGGCTCGGATACTACGGCGGTAGCATTGGCAGCAAGCCTGGAAGCAGATGAGTGCCAAATATACACAGATGTGGATGGCGTCTATACAGCAGATCCACGGGTCGTCCCTGAAGCACGCCGCTTACCCCAAATCACCTTCGAAGAAATGCTGGAAATGGCCGGCGTTGGGGCAAAAGTATTGCAAAAGCGTGCGGTCGAAGTGGCGGGCAAATTAAAAGCCCCCCTACGCGTCTTATCTAGTTTTGAAGAAGGTCCAGGCACCTTAATTACATTCGAGGAAAGTCCTATGGAAAAACCTGTCGTTTCTGGCATTGCATTTAACCGAAATGAGGCTAAGCTTACCGTGGTGGGCGTTCCTGACAAACCTGGAATAGCCTCAAAAATTCTCGCTCCAATAGGCCTAGCGAACATTGATGTGGATATGATTATCCAGAATGTATCGGCTGATGGGGGCACAGATTTTACTTTTACCGTTGGACGGGAAGAGTATCAACAAGCACATGATATCTTAAAGGCTGTGGCTAAAGAGATAGGTGCGAAGGGTGTTCGTGGCAACCAAAAGATTGCCAAAATATCACTGGTCGGTGTCGGTATGCGTACAAATTCTGGTGTTGCGCAGAAGATGTTCACTATTTTAGGTGCGGAAAATATCAATATTCAATTGGTTTCCACTTCTGAAATTAAAGTCACCGTGGTGATTGATGAAAAGTACATGGAGCTCGGTGTAAGAGCGCTACATGCAGGGTTTGAGCTTGGCGTTGAGCCAAAGGAGGAATTTGACCCGATTAAGCCTAATGTAGCGTCTAAAAATGCCGCTAGTACTGCAACGGATGAAAAATTAATCTGAAATGCTTAATTTTTTGTTAATCTTGGGACTCTATAATGAGCCCCGTAGAATGTTTACTAACCAAACAGTTGTGAAGCCGACATTTGCACAGGGTGATGGAATCGTCACAGAGTGTGGATGAACCGGGATAAGGAGGTTTTAGAATGCTAATTTTAACCAGACGTATTGGTGAGACTTTAATCATTGGTGACGACGTCACCGTAACCGTTTTAGGGGTTAAAGGTAACCAAGTACGCATCGGCGTTAACGCGCCAAAAGAAGTTTCCGTCCATCGTGAGGAAATTTACTTGCGTATCCAGCAAGAAAAAGAAGCGAAGCAATCCACAAGCGATCACCCCACCGAAGAAGAAGCCAATTAGGCTTATTTTTCCACTTTTATTTACCCTTCCAATCGGCTATACTCTCCGCCTCTGCAATAGCGGAGAGATGGCCGAGCGGCTGAAGGCGCTCCCCTGCTAAGGGAGTATGGGGTTTATAGCTCCATCGAGGGTTCGAATCCCTCTCTCTCCGCCAAGTCAGAGAAATACCTTCATATATATAGTGCGCCCGTAGCTCAGCTGGATAGAGTACTCGGCTACGAACCGAGCGGTCGGGAGTTCGAATCTCTCCGGGCGCGCCAAAATATCAATAAAATCAAGAAGTTATAGCGCTTAACGCTGTTTTTGTAACTATTCAGGTGCCAGCTCACGCATCAAACATAACTGGTTGATTTTCAATAGCATTTTGTAGGGCCTCAAGAATAGACGTGCCTTGCTTTTTCGCCGAAGAAATATACCCTCGGATCCGGCAAAAGTGTTCTACCCCTTGAAGGGTTTGTGTATAATATGCACTAACAGCAAAGCAGCTTAGGAATGATATAATACATGGCGTTATCAAATGAAGAAATATCTACAAATAAAAAGAAACCAGTTGCAGCCAGTTCACTCCCTTTCTCTGTCGTCGAAAAAAAAGAAAATTATATTGACACCTATCTTTATACCAATGGATATGCCTTTCGTACTGAACCCAGTGATAATCCTAATGATGGGCCTTTAGATATCGAGCAATTCTTAAAAACGAATCAATTATTTAAACGATCGATTCCCAGTGTTATAAAACCCAAAGTGCTAATGCTAAATGATTGGCTCCTCTCCGGATGGAATGAGGCAAAATGTCGATTATTTGTTGAGAAAACAGAAACTCTGCTAGAGAAAGGGTTTGAAATCTATTTTATTAATCCTAATCTTGAGCTAGTTAGAATTGATTTAGGGAGACTAAACACATTTTTTCTGTATCATTTTAAATTTCGACGTGCTTTTACAGGTATTTCAGAAACCTCTTTAAGCAAAATCATGCAAGAGAGAGGATACACACGCGATCAATGGTATCAATTAGATAATCACGCTATTAATTGTTTACTGGCAGATAAGGTGCTGGAAAAAAAGGTCTATCTTAGTGAGATAGCACATAGCAACCGGGAACTTGAAAACGTCATGGAAAGACTAAAGAAGCAAAAGGTTGTCGAAGTAATCTATGATCAGATAGACGAAAAAACGCTAAATGCCCTGAGCTTTATTAAAGAAAATGCTTATTCCGTGAAACTAAGTTCTATACCCACCGTACTCCAGAAATCGCTTTGCCATAAATCTTGCGTTGTGAAGTGCGAAGAGCATAGTAATATAACTACCGTTATCAACAGTAAAACGATAAACTTTGCTAGCCGCTGGATTGGGAATGAATTGGTTATTCGTGATGTAAACGTTAATTTCATTATCCAAACTTATAGGAAGGAATTTGATAATTTACTTTCATGCACTAAACATCTTAACTTTACAAATATAGAGTTAAGCTCTCATGAATTAGAATACATACACAGCAAAACAAATAATCTAAACACATTAACGATCAACGATTGTATGAGATTTGAAACTGATACCAGGAGCTTTAAGTTACTGGAGCAGCTTGAAGTGCTCTGTATCACGAAAAGCTTTGTAACATCTTCTACCATTTTCCGTTTGCTTGAAGCAACTACAAGCAATCTTAGGAAACTGAATCTTGAGAATGTTTGGTTAGACTTTTATGATTTACTCATCGCTCTAAAAGGTAAAACTGAATTAAAATGTATGACTATAAAAAATTCTAAAGCTTTTAAAATATTTCCAATTTTGGCAGACACTGAAGAAGCCGTCGCTGACGCTCTCTCGGCCATGTCATTTCCAAAGCTAGAATATCTGTGTTTGCAAGGCTTTGAGATTGAAAAAACTGTTTTTTACGATTTTTTAGTTGCATCACCGACGTTAAGAATACTGGAAGGAAATAACATTATCTTCAGTGAAGATAAAGTTGACTCTAAAAGCACCTTATTAAATCATAGCAGTTTGGAAAGTATCAGTTTTTATGATATTCAGCCATTTGAAACTGATATCATCGATCGGTTAATTCATATTTCTCCTGGGCTGAAAGAATTACGAGTACCTGAATACAAGCATGGCAAACCTCTTACGACATGTTCACCCTATGTTGATGCTAATGTCATGCCAAAAAAAAATGCTTTCATCCATGAGCTACGCGAAATTTTTGAGCCACTCCCAAACAGCCATAGCTTAACGCCTATTAGCATGATAAGTTCACGCGCTACTAATGTTGATGCTAGTGTCATGCCAAAAAAAAATGCTTCTATCTGTAAGCTGCGCACAATCTTTGAGTCACATCCAAAGAGTCATGTGGAACCTCCTGTTCCAATGTTTTATCGTCTCTGTTGCTATACTCAACTCAAGTTCCATGAATCTATTTGCTCTGAAAAGAACGCATTTATTCTTTCAGCGCCTAATATTAAACATGAAGTCATTGAATTGTCAGCTAGTGACAACTTAAATGAATTATTTAATGAAGCTTTTGAAAAAAGCAGTGATGCTGAAGTGTATTGTGGACATTATGCTTTAACTTTATCTGATACCTGGCAAGAGCTTCCTTCTTTATCTGCAAACGAAACACTGCTTGCTTATCAAGTTTCTCATAATACTCATGTTAACCTGTCCTATTCAAAGCAAACTGATTTATATTATATTAAGTCTGCCGATAAGGCTGATCTTGGTAAGGCAATCATTATAGATTATATTATTAGCGTACCTCATGACCTCACAGAGCCTCCTACTGAAATTGATTTAATCATACGGAAATATCGAAAATTTGGTGTAGCTAATCAGCCATTAAAGGTGGCTGAACCTACTGGTCGTAATTATCTTAAAGCCATCAATGAAAGTAGAACTGGCGCATGCCGACACCGGGCTGTGGCATTCATGAATAATATTCACATCGACCACCCAAATGTATCCGTACGTATTGTCGGAAATGACGGACATGCTTTTGTTGAAACTCTGCATGACAACACTTGGGTTATACATAATCTGGGGGGGTATCCTGAGAAAAGTGAGCTCCTTAAGCTCGAAAAGAATGTTGACCTGCAGGAGGCAGCTAAAATCGAAACAAACACTGATTTGAAATCCCAAGCTCAAACAGACAATGTTACTAATTTTTTAGAAATAAAGTATTCCATTGATGATACTAACTTCTTAAAATACTATCACCCCAAACGCAGCACTGATTACCACTCTTTTGACGCGTTCATGGCAACATTACAAAAACCGCGACATTTAATAGAAACCCGTACGACAGAAGCGCTACTAAACTTCAGCCTTGCATTACAAGTATCAGCAAATAATCATCATCGCCCTTATATCTATATCCACAGTCCCAAAGATCTCTGTTGTCCAAATCCCCACATTCGGCGTGAAGGGGATAGAGGTGTTTTCACTACGGGCCCAGGTGGTCCTTTGTACGAATTTTTAACTCAAGAACATAAAATGCCTCCTCTGATTATCGTCAATTATAATAACTTTAGTGCTAATGACATTGCGCGTTATAATCAACTTATCGATGATGAGGGTCGAAACATTCATGGCATCCCGTTAGCACCTAATACACAAATCATTGGATTACGAGTTCCTGACACACCTAGCAGTTACCATGGCTCTGATTTCACCTCCCGATTTGATAGTATTGAGAGCAGTCCATTTTTTTCAAATGATTTAAATCTTCCTTCTCTTCCATGGAGCCAGACTCATGACCCACAAGGCTCTAGCAGCAAGAACACAGCTATTGCCATTGAGTTGTATCACGATCCCTATTGGCGCTCACAATTATTGGGTCATTGGGAAATCCATGGTGATCATTTACAATTTGTGGAAGGTGAATTAATTACAGCATTAAAAAAATCACCGCAGGAAATCATTTTGCGTAATGCCCCATGGCATGATCCTGATTTTGTTTATTTTTGGCGACAAGCCGTTAGCTTGGGATACATCACTTCCAACGGTTATCCTTGGCCTGTCAATATTTCTATTCGTAATGAATCTGGTTATTTGTGGGAGAGTTTAGCGCATACAATTAAGTTGTATCAAGATGTTGAAGCCTTAACTGTGCCAAACAATGTTTTTGTTCTAAATCCAAGTACCTTTCAACAACTTTTTAGTCGGTATGAGTATGATGAGCAACATCATTATTTAATAGTAAAAGCTGGTTATTTAGTTAATGATAATCCTTATTTCTTCTACGTTACCCGTGAGCTCAACGAGCATCAATGGGCAAGAATTTTATCTTCACATGGTGCTGCTAATGTCACCGTCATGCTCGCACCAGGGATCAAATTACCTCTTACTTTATTAAAAGCTATCTCAAATGACTCGAAGCATGTTGTTAATGCTGCTGTCTCAAATCATACCTCGGCTTTCTTTTTTCTTAAAACCAATGATTCTGATGCTTTGGTTTATCAGTTGCTGAAGCGATTAGCTAGTAAATATATTGAATCCCCTCTCGTTATAAATATAGATGAACTAAATTCCTCTAATCTTTTCACAAAATTAGTACCAAGAATCAAAAAAGATCAGGCTCACTTTCAATTTGATAAAGAAATAAAAGTCGTTGAACGTGCTTTACAAAAGAATAAAGTAGTTATCCTCGTAGGCAAACCTTCTGTTACGTTAAAAGATACTTTAATCCAATATTGGATGCAACGCCAACGCAACCCTGAACCAAAAGGGACGCTATGGTGTATTAGCGATGAAACATTTCATGGGTTTCCAATGAAAAAGACGACTTACGCTTTTGAGCACAGGCTGAAAATACTCTCAGACAAACACCCTAATTGGCCAATAACTATTATTAAACAGATTGAAAAAGAAGCTTCTCCTTTAGATGGTTTAGTGCACCTCGAAACTCGGGGTAATTATCTTGTTCAACAACAGTCATTGCTCAGTGCAACGGTCTCTAGTAGTGCACAACCGAATCAAAACTGTCCTACTAAAATAAAACATAGCAATACATTATGGGAAGGCTTACAAGCTATTTCTTCCATTCAACAACACGACGAAGTTTTGATTCAATCACTCCAGAATGCTGAATTAGACGCTATCCATTTCTTGGAAAACCGTCATAAAAAACTGAACGAAGCCCTTGAAAGATCACCAATCGTATTTATTTGTGGTATCACTGGTGTAGGAAAAACTTTCTTTGTTCATGAGTATGCTAGGCAAAACGATATTCAATTATATGAAAGTGAAAAAAGGATTACACACTGGGCACACCATCAAGGGAATCAACGCGCCATATTATTTATTGACAGAGCCAACATTGGTACACGACAGTGGAGTGAATTTGAAGGCTTATTTCAGAACCCGAGACATATTATTACTGATGGCGAGTACTATTCTTTAACGCATCAACATCAAGTTATTTTTGCAGGTAATCCCACTAATGATAATCGACAAATTGCTTCATTATTTGAGCGTCATGGCAATACTGTGATCTTTGAACAGCTGCCGATAACTTTTTTATACCAGCATATCTTAAGACCGATTTTCAGAGATAGTCGTTTAGCATCGAAAACTGCTGCAATATGCATTGAATTTCTCAAAGTCTATCATTTTCTTTCAAACTACTCTGTTGACCGTGTTTTAATTACCGCACGTCAATTACAAATGATGGCTTTATTAACGTGCAGTTATGAGAAACAAAATCTTTTTGAAGATATTATCAATGTTGCTCGATACTATTCGTATATGCTAGCAACAGTACCAGAATCATTACAAGCTGTCTTTGATCAACATTTTAGATCGAGCCTTTCTCCCATTAAGCCAATACGAGACATTCCAAAAGCGTATCCCAGTGAAGGTAAAAATATTTCTTATATCATTACGGATTCAAGACATCTTGTCATTAGAGCTATTGATGATTTTCTTTCCCTGAGGTCCAATCGTAATCATCATACTAATGTTAAAGGAGGTGTCCAATATTGTCCTGGATTAGGCGGACTAATCATTGAGGGAGAACCTGGTATTGGTAAAAGTCAACTAGCATTGCGACACTTAGCTTCTCACGGTTATGTGAAAATAGATATTGCTGATAAAATATCTGCGGAGCAGCTTGAGAAAGGTCATTATTATTATCATTTGCCTATGAGTCTCCCTATCGCACAAAAGGAAACTCTGTTACGTAAAGCCTTTAATGAAGGTGCTCTAGTTTTCGTTGATGAAATTAACACAGGACCTTCCTTAGAGTGGTTACTTAATACCTTATTAACGGGTAAAACCCCAGAAGGTGGGCTACCTGCACGTCCAGGTTTTATGATCCTTGCCACTCAAAACGCGATTTCCATGAGTGGACGCCAGAAATTCAGCCAAGTCGTGGAAAATCGCACGATGAAAATTGTATTACCAGACTATTCTCTGAAAGAAGCTACGATGATTTTAAAAAAGCAAGGATTGCCCGAGGATTTGGCACAAAAACTCTTTACAAGTTACAGCACTGTAAGAAGAACAGCAGTACTTGCCAATGCCAGTCACATTCCTTGTTTTCGTGAATTACTCAAAGCTGCGAAGAAAATAATACAAGAATATGAGTTCAGCATTAACCCTCCCATAGCGTCATCAAGCATGACGTCAATTCCTGAAGAGCCACATCATGGTGAAGAAAATTTAAATTCACTTATTGATGAACTAAACGAATTTTCATTTTTCAAAAGAGAGCCGGTAAACGACCGATTCATGCCTGAAGGAAATAAACGTGCCTTAAGTACACCAGTCTCCATACCTCCCGGCAAGAAAAAACGGTAGAGGGGTTTCAGAAAGACAAGGTGGTACTCAGAGTGATATAGCAAACAGCAAGCCTATTGCAACACAGGTTAAAGTATCGTCAGACCAGCAAAAATTTGCAGTGCTTAAGAGTTACGATTCTGCTTTTGCTATCTTAACGCTTTCTTCTATTTTTTTCAGCATCAATTCACGTTCAGCACTAAGCTCATTTTTAGCTTGTAAATCTTTTGCTTCTTGATATTTAGTCGTCATTGGTGCAGTAACGAAGATGCGAAGAGCAACAGCAGCACCTAAGGTTACACCCCATAGTAGTACGGGAGATTGTAATACAATTTCAACGATACTCGCTATAAATAGCACGAGATAAATAATTTGAAAAAGTTTGATGCGGGCTTTTAATTTTGGAAGATTTATTTCACTCATATACTTTACCTTATTAATTCAAATGATTAAAAATATCGTGGCATTTCGTCATGCCCTTATTTATTTTGCTTAGCTTATAGTGCTGTCACAGCAATTTGAGCTGACTCTTACCTGACTCTGTTATCTTAATAAGCTTGGGCAGTTCGCAAACTGCCCAATATAAACAAGATGTTTGTTTAAGTTAGTAAACCATTACTTTGTAACAGTACAAGTCGTTGTAAAATCACCCGCACCGTTCCATGTGTTAGGAGAGCATGAAATGTGACCCAATCCTCCTGAGCCAAAGCCGAATGTAGTAATACCTTGACTATCAGTTTTCCAATTTAGCGCCACATTAACTTCCATCATGCCATTTTGAATCATCCAAATACCATAAAAATCAGATCCTGTTTTCTGAACTACCAGGGTAAATCTGGAAATTCAATGAGAAATCCACCACCATCATCTTTGCTTAGATGGCGAATGGTAAAGGGATAGTTTTCAATTAAGTCCATGGTTCTTCGCCTCTAATAATTCAATTAACGTTACGAATCGTTTAAAATGTATATTAGCTTAATGGGTCTATTATGTTATTCTCTTCCCTACAATTACTAATAATGGCGAGCTACCGCCTTAGTAATAGCCTCTCGAACCCATGCATTCAAACTTTTATGGGCCAAGCTGGCTTCAATAGCTACCTGGCGGTGTAGTTCTGGATCAAGTCTTAAGTTGAATTTGCCTGAGTAGGGCTTTTCTGGCTCTTCACCTCTGGAACTGCAAAACTCAAGATAATCATCTATAGAATCATGAAACGCTTCTTCTAGTTCATCTACTGAGGTTCCTTGAAAGGTAATGACATCGCGAGTGTTAATCACCTCGCCAGAAAATATTTTCGATTCATCATCGTAATTGACGTGACCAATATAGCCTTTGTAATTCATCATGGCTTTATACCTGCTTCATGTCTTTTGTGAGTAACAATATTTACAATTTATCTTGATCATCAGGCTCGACATTAGGTGCGCTTTTTAAAGTATCAAGATATTTCTTTCGGTCTCCTTGTTTTGCGCGTTTTGTCAAATAGCCTTCAGTTTCTAAAGCTGATATTTTTTCAGCGATAGCTAGAGTAATGAGCTGGTTAATAGAGATATGCTCTTTATGAGCAAGCATTTTAGCTGCTTTATGTAGTGATTCAGGTAACCGTACGCTTAAGGTGCTCATGATAAAACTCCTAATATTATTAGAAACTCTTTTGGTGTAAGAATCTCAATGTTAAATTTCTCAATGCCAGCAAAGTCTTTTTTATTATAAGTGATGATATACCTAGAATTTGAGCCGAACGCTAACTCAAGTAACATATCATCGCCAGGATCTTTCAGGTGAGGTCTCCAAAGATAGTTGATCTTCACCTGTTCACTGATAGCACAAAAATAGTCTAAGAAGTCATTAATCTTTTGTTTCGACATTTTTGGAAAGTGACGAAGCATGACATCTTCGTACTCAAGAATTAGAGTAACGGATATGCATGTTAGGAATTTATTTGTTCCAATATATGTCATTAGCTTGTTAGATGCTCCTCGGGAAGATCTAAAAGCTGAGATAATGACATTTGTATCAATAACTATCTTTTTCATAGTGGTAGTATATGTGATACCAAGGGATGTGTCAAAATTTCTGCCAAAAAATTAGCAAAATATTATGAATATTTTTTGAATTATCAATGCTAGGGTGAGATACGCTTGTGTCAGATTTGTGTCATAAGGGCAGCTAAAACCACTCAAATTGACACAATATTACACGAACGCGCACCTAAAAAGTTATTTAAAAACAATAAGTTAGTATTTTAAGCAGCTTTCTACGAACCGAGCGGTCGGGAGTTCGAATCTCTCCGGGCGCGCCACAAAATACCAGTACAATCAATGAGTTACAGCTACAACAACCACGTTTCGCTCTGTGTTGATTTTTTGCTCTGTGTCAGATTTGTGTCAGAGTTATATTAAATTTATAGTTTTTTATAGATTTTAATTTAAGCTAAATTTGCGACTAACCCCAATGGCGTTAATAAAGCTCGTATCATGAGAAACTATAATGATTGAGCCTTCATACTGTTTTAAAGCATGAGCTAGCAGTTTTTTTGAAGATAGATCTAGGTGGTTATCAGGTTCATCAAGCAGTAGTAATGGAGGGGAGCTAATACCACTAAACACACAAGCTAAAGCCAATTTTAAACACTCTCCACCACTAAGAGTTGACACCTTTTGTAATGCTGATTCACGACGCATACGTAGTTGTGCCAAAATAGTTCGGTACTCAGATTCACCCAAACCGGGAGAAAGGCGAGTAAAATTATCTAACACACTTTCATCATGATTTAAAAAACAAAAATGTTGATCTAGTAATGTGACTTTATTTGGTTTAATAAGTTTCCCAGATTGTGGTTCAAGCTCGCCTTGAATTACTTTGAGCAAGGTCGATTTTCCGCTACCATTATCACCGGATAACCACAGGTGTTCTCCAAAGGCAAGTTGCAAGCTAATAGTAGGGCGGTTTACATAGGGCAGCACAATTTCACTTAATATTAAGCTCCGTTTATTCTGAGATTCAACTTTGGAAACTCGAAAAGCTTGAGGTTTAATATCATGCAATTCTTGCTGAGCATGCGATAAGGAAGCTTTAGCATCGTTGATACGCTTGTTATGCAAGTTGGAAAGTCGGCCGCTTGCGGCCTCGCTAGTAGCTTTTTTCTTATTAAGAATTAGCTTTGATTGATTCGCTTTTCCACGTTTTTTTTGAGCTTTATTTTGCTTTGATTGCAATGCTTCTTGGCTTGTTTGTTTCGCTCTGTGTTGTTCACGTAATATCTGCTCAGCCTGGAGGACTTTACGCTCAACGGCGGTTTCATGTTGTTTCTTAGATGATAAATAATCTTGCCAACTCCCCCCGTAGAAATGTAACCCTTGTGAGTCTAGTTCAAAAATATTTTTACTTTTTTCTAGTAGCATCAAGTCATGCGTAATTATAAAACAACTGGAGTGGGTCCTTACCCAATCCATCAGCCATAAGCGCCCTTTAGTATCTAAATGATTTGAGGGTTCATCGAGAATGTAAAAGTCGCATGCCTGGCGCTCTAAAGCTAGTAAGTTGATACGCGTGCGCATGCCTCCACTTAACGAAGTGTAAGGCTCACCTAGGATTAAGCTAGGCAAGTTATAAGCCACTAGTTGTTTTTTAATGATGCTTTTAAAATCCCAATTATTCTCTAACAACTCAAAATCATTTGTTAGAACCTCCCCGTTTTCCATACGCTCCAAAGCTTGGAGCAAATGTGCAATATTTAATTTTTCAGCGACAGTACCAACGAATGGGGTGAGTTCTTGGGAAAGATATCCAA
This sequence comes from Gammaproteobacteria bacterium, assembly GCA_021773295.1. Lineage (GTDB taxonomy): Bacteria > Pseudomonadota > Gammaproteobacteria > UBA1113 > UBA1113 > JAJFKI01. The sequence continues at coordinate 28,264 of JAJFKI010000020.1, forward strand.
CTATACCGTGGTGATGGACATTAATAGAAATTGTGGCAAGTTCTTTGCCTAAAGTAGATTTACCACAGCCATTATCACCTATTAGAAAATAAGTAGTATTACTCAATAAGGTAATATTTAAGTTGCTGTATAGCGGCAAAGGTTTTTGTGCAGGGTGGAAACTAAGGTCCTTTGCTTCAATAATACTTTTGTTCACTAAACAGCCTGGGTTGCATGTTTGTATGACGCATTAACAAACAGCAATGTTGCTCCAATACCTAATACCAACAAGACTGATAAGAATAGAAGTTGGTTGATAGCGTTTAGATAGCCACCTAATGCTGCTGTGACTGTAGCTGAGATTGCACATATTGACGCAACGGAACCCAATATTAGCCCCTTTTCTGAATCATTGGCAATACTCATTAAAAAGCCTAACATTGCTGAATAGCCAACGGCATAAAACAGCGCCATGCCTATGGCTATTCCGGTTAAACCAGCAAAATTATAAGTAGAACTGAGCAAGCTTAAAGCTAATAAGCAAAAAGCAATAAAACAAGCATTAATTAATTTTATAGGAGATAGTTTATTTTGTACTTTAGGAACAGCAAGACAAAAAGCAAAACACATTGCTGCACCAACTAAAGCCATTAGTAAGTTAATATTTGAAGCATTTATACTGTGTCCCGCCAGCTGAAATTTAGGGATATATTGATAAAATAAAGTCCAAGCACATTGAAACAAAAAGAAGCTGAATAATGCGCTTCTCAGTGTGCCAATTTGGAATAGAACGTATATTTGTTTGAATGCGTTAAATAGTTGAAATTTTCCGGGATCTGATGCAGTAGGTTTGTTCTCAGGAATTAAGCTAAGTAATCCTATGCTCAATAGACATGACAAACCAACCAGGAAAAAGGGTAAATAAAGCATTTCAGCTTGTCCTATGAATGCTGTACTCGCGATTACTGGCCCAAGCATGTAACCAGAAGTAACGGCAAACATAACACGGCCTATACTCGTCATTTTGTTAGTACGATGATCCATATCGCTTAGAGTTGCCTGGGCAACAGGAATGCTGCCAGCAGTTAAACCGTCAATTACTCGTCCAAGAATAAAGAAAAGAGGTAATTTTAAGATCACCGCAAAAGCACAGATAACATACCCAATGAAGGAGCCCAATAATGATAAATTTAATACTAGTTTCCGGCCATGTTTATCCGATAACTGGCCTAGAATGCCTGCTCCAAAAATCATAGCAATTGAAAAGCTTGCAAGGCTGGCCCCATAATAAAATTGATTTAACCAGTGTGGTGCTTGTTCACTTAGCAACGAATGACTACCCTTAGAGAACAAGTCTCCAATCAATGGCAATACTAAAGATATTCCTACGCCATCAATAAACATGATTAGCAGTAAGGCTAAAGTTTGGCTAGTGTGCAACCAGGTAGACGATTTTTTCATTGCTAACATCCTATCTAATATAACGACCATCTAAAAATTTCAAAGCTAAGTCTAAGTAATCTGGACGTTCAGAATGCTTAATTAGCTCAAAAAACAACATCTCTTTGGAAATTAACTGACAAGCTGTTTTCTTTAAGCGCTCAATCGCAATATTGTGGTCTTGTCGACTTCGAGCAGAAATACTATCAGCAAGCACAAAAACTTCAAAGCCTTGTATTAATAAATCAATAGTTGATTGGAAAATACATACATGAGATTCTGCCCCGGCTACAATAATTTGCTTTTTATTTTGCTGATTAATCTCTTTAAGTGCTTCAGTTTCTTCAGCGATAGAAAAATGGTGTTTCTGTAGTATTTGAGCATCAGGAGCAGCCTCTAAAATAGGTGGAGCTAGCGAACCTAATTTTTTGTGTTCTACCAAATTTATTGGCAGGTTGAGTGATGTAAACAAATCTGCCAACCACACACAATTATGAGTTAACAATACACTATTCTCTAATAAAGGGATCATCTCTATCTGCATATTGAATAGTACTAAGTTGCAATCATTTACGTTTACTTTCATATAGAATCCTTAAGCTTTTAAAATAATAAATCGCTCATGATGTGATGAGCAAAATGTTTATGAAGTTTCAATTTTTTTCCAATAATATATGCTTTTTGACTTATCGGTTGCGTTAATTTTTGTAGTGGTGAATAAACACCCATAAATTGTTTGACAGTATTGAATTGTGCATTTGCCAACCAGTTATCCTTGAAAGGATAAGGAGCTCCCAGACGATTAGCAATTACCAAGCCGGATACCATTGCGCCCTCATGCCCTGATAATGAATAATCAGTACCACAAAACCATAAATCATTAATACCCTGTATTTGTCTGACTTGTAATTTATTCCACAGATCGCGAGGGCGTAATTTTGGTAAACGCCATTTCTTCAAACTAATTATCTTCATAGGATCAATATGGCTAGTTCGGTCAAAGCTAACAAACAATGGTGTTTTTAAACCATTATAGGGTGATAACTTGTCGACGACACGAGTTAAATAGCCAGGAGAACTATCAGTAGGTTCTACTGCTAGTTCAAATTGAAAGTATTCCGAAGAATTCTTTGGTAAATTTAATGACTGTGTATCACTATGCAAACAGGATTGAACGTCGACATAATCAAAAGTACCGAGAATTTTTTGTTGTTCGACAGTTGGCTTTGACAATAGACGTAAAGCAATATCAGCTTGGCATGCAAAAACAATCACATCGGCATCATGGATTTTTTCATTATTTAAGTGTACTCGGTGTTTATTTCCAACTTTCTCTACAGCACTAACTGTACTATTGACGTGAATATTATCCTCTAGAGTCCGCTGTAGCACATTTAAGTATTGAGTAATTCCACCACGTAATTTACGCCAGTGGCATGAAGTAAAAAATGATAATAGATTCATATTGAATGATAACATAACATAAAGTAGAGAGTAGTCTAGCGAGGGTGCATTGCATCCTGAAAATGTGGTTAAAAGTGGCAATAATGCTTTTTGAGCGAAGTCATGTGAGTAATTACCTTTAGTTAGAAAATCTCTGACTGATAATGATTTTAGTTGGTCTTTATTATGCAAAGCTAGTTCATGTAACTCACTTTGAAAACGATCCATCTCATTAAGTAATTGCTTATGTAATTCGCCACTCAAACGTTGATTGCTCCAATAACGCATGTCTCTATTTTGCTTGGGCTCAAACGCTATAAAGGAAAGTGGTGCGATATAACTAGGGATTTTTAACTGTTTCATCAAGGCAAAAAGGTTAGGTGATAAACGTTCATGCAAATATTCAACACCCATATCAACTGAGATAGTATTACCATCTTCAGTTACATGGTGGGTGTAGGCATGTCCACCAATTTCTCTATTTGCCTCAAGCAGTATTACATCATGGTATTGATGTAACGCCCATAACGCACTTATGCCAGCAACACCACCGCCTATAATTATGATCTTTTTCATGCTATTTCCCTAGTTGATTCTAAAATTTGTTGATTTAATCGGGTTAAAATGGCGCCTGGCCCAACTTCAGTAAACTGAATTGATGGGTTTTGTTGCAACACAGACATAATCGTTTGTCGCCAACGTACCGGCTGTGTCAATTGATAAACGAGCTCTTCTAAAAGGTGGGAGTTTAGTATGATGCCTCCATGAGTTGAAGATATAATAGGGAGCTGTGCAGGGGAGAAGGAATAACTAAGCAGAAAAGTAAAAAAAGAGTTTGTAGCATCATTCATATAGCGGGAATGAAAGGCTCCACTGACAGCCAGTGGAATGGTACGTAAGCCATAATCATTTAATAAATGCGCGACTTGTTTAAGTCTGTCGGCGTTACCACTTAGCACACGTTGACTTGGTGAATTATCATTAGCTAAGTCTACGTCTATAATGCCATTTGTAACTAAGAGATCATCAATGTTAGTTACCTTGTCACCAATTACAGCTAGCATGGCGCCATTTTTTACCTGCGCCATTAACTTTGCACGCTGATTAACAATTTCTAATCCTTGTTCAAAATTCACAACGCCAGCAGCAAATAAAGCTGGATATAAGCCTAGGCTATGCCCAATTAATGAATCTGGTTGAGTTTGTTTATGTAGATAACTTAAACAACAAACTAGGTATAATAATGGTTGCGTGTAGCGTGTTTGATTGATTTTATTTTCGCTGTCGGTTAAGCATGCCTCGATAACATCGTAGCCAAGTATTTTATTGGCACTTTGTACTTGCTGGGGATACAGAGCAAATAATTCCTTGCCCATACCTAAATGCTGCGAACCTTGTCCAGGAAACATATAAGCTTGCATATTTTCCTCTTAATTTAATTCGATTATTTTGAGTGAATAATCTTCTGAAGCTGTCGAGTCCGTTTGTGAAAGAAGTTCTTTATTAATAGTAGATACTGATACAACACCATTTAACTCTATCAGGGGGGAGCTACTACTATCACATAAAACAATATCATAATGACTACTGTTATCGCTTTGCACTTGGCGCGATTCACAGAAACAATATATTGCTTGGCATAAGTTTGGAAGCTTATGAATAACCACTTCCTCAATTAAAAACGGTGCTTTTATATTTTCATTAGGTGTTTCAATTTCCGTCAAAATCGCAGTTTGCAGTGCACAGTCAATGACACAGGGAGATAGTTCCAATCCATAGTCAGCTGCAATATATAGAATTGAGCTCACAGTTTGTTTAGATACATGGGCTTGCTTGATGCCACGCAAATCATGGCCATAAGCATAACCTTTTTGGGCAAACATTTGATAAATTTGCTCTTCGTTTAATACCTTGGCATTCTCAATGTGTAATTTATTTTGGAGCAAGTTATTTTGTGTTTTGTGTGAACCAATATTAGTCTTGGCTTCACAGTAAATAACCTGCTTGGAAATATCAGTTAATTTATATCCATTTTCATCTATGCTTACTCTTAAATTTTCAATATCTTTCGCTACTTTTTTCCATATCACATTAACGATTGATTCAAATCGACGTTTAGCATAGAACATTGAGAGGCTAAGTGCAGCAGGTGCTATTGTTTGTCCGAGAATAACATGCTGTTTTACCAATTCTGATTGGGAAAGAAAATTTGACTCAATAGCATCTACCCAGTGCTTATGTTTATCAAAGGAGTATGCTGGCACGGCAATTACTGGTTTTTTGACAAACAATTCTTTGAAGCTTATCTCTTTTCCTTGATTGAACAAATGAAGTATATCGTGCGCTATGTCTATTTGTTGCATATTATTTGAAATGTAGGTATTGATCAGATTGGATGCGCTCAGTGATACTTGCTTTTTATTTTGAATTACGATGGATTTTAATTGTGATAACGGAGTTTTGCAATAGCTCAGTAGCTGCTCTACGGATTCAACTACAAATCCTAAGCGATGTTGATGTTGCTTTTTGATGCAGCAATAAGCATAACTCAAAGCAGCCAAATCATTTTTCTTATCAATAATCTGTCTACTGAGTTGAAGCAATGTATTTTGTAATGCAGCTTCAGAATGAGCTGATATAGGGAAGAGGTAATGATTTTGTTGTGAATTGAATGAAGATATAGGCTCACATGATTCTAAAATAACATGTGCATTCGCGCCGCCAGCTCCAAATGAGCTTATTGCCGTGTATATCGGTGATTCATTGTGCAAGGATGTTAACTGTTTATTAATATAAAAAGGTGATTGTTCAAGCTTTAGATGAACATTTTCTATTTCACTGTGTAAACTTGGGACTAACTGTTTATGTTTCATTTGCAACAGCATTTTTACAAGCGAAGCGAGTCCGGCAGCAGACTCTAAGTGACCAATGTTCCCTTTAACCGATCCTATTGGGATAGTTTGTAAAGGTGTTTCTTTAAAAGCTTCGGTTAGTGCTCTAATTTCAATGGGATCACCTAACGCAGTGCCTGTGCCATGGGCTTCAATGACATGAATATCACTGGGTTTTAATTTGGCTCTCTGTAGCGCTTTTTTAATAAGGATAGCTTGGGCATTAGGGTTCGGAGCTGTATAACCATTTGCTTTTCCTCCGGCATTCACAGAAGTTCCACGGATTTTAGCATAAACATTAAGTCCTTTTGCTCGAGCTTCCTTGTATGGCATAAGCATGATACTAACAACACCTTCACCATCAATAAATCCATCGGCTCCTTTTCCAAACGGCTTGCATGAGTCTGTAGGTGACAGCATGTGTAATTGACTCAAGACGTCTATTTGTCTAGGATGAGCAATTATATTCACGCCACCAACGATAGCCATATCACAATCACCATAAAGTAAAGCGGTGGTTGCGGTATGCAATGCGGTCAATGAGGAAGAACATGCGCTATCGATAGCAAAGCTAGGCCCGCGCCAGTCAAATTGATAAGACGCTCTGTTAGCGATAGACCAATAAAGTGAGTTTGGTTCGCTTTGATTGTGATCCTTTAAGCTAAGCCAGGAATAGCCATGATTCATCACGCCAACATAGCAACCAATATTTTCACCTTGAAGCTCATCTATATTTAGTCCTGCATCTTCGATAGCATGATATGTTGTTTGTAAAAACAGACGTTCTTGAGGATCCATACGTTCAGCCTCAATAGGCGTAATGTTGAAAAAATCGTGATCAAAGCAGTCGACATCTTCAATCAATGCAGCAATCTTAGTATAGGATTTATCGGTGTTGACTTTGAAGCGTTGCTCAGGAATTTGAACAAAAGCGTCTTTGCCCTGGCAAAGTAATTCCCAGAAACGCTCATAATCTTCTGCTCCAGGCAATTTAGCCGCTATGCCAACGATAGCAATTGTGTTGTCATTCTCTTCAGCCGTATTTGGCTGAGTAGCTGAAGCAAGAGGAACTTCTGATTTAATCTGTTCATGGATGCTGGAATTTTGTTTTATGTAGAGTGTTAGATCATGCAGCGTTGGGTTTTCAAATAAAATAGTTGCTGGCAGATAGCCAAATATTTTTTGTAGCTCAGTGACAACTTCCAATGAAATTAATGAGTCAATACCTAGGTCACTAAAAATAGTCGTATCTTTTATTTCTTCTTTATTACAGTGTAAAATAGTACTAATAATTTTTCTTGCTTCTATTTTGATTGAGTCTAGCTCTTGTACTGATTTCACCTCAGGTATAGTTTGTAAACTATCAAACTTAGCACTAAAATTTTTATTGAAGTATTTAGCTAACACAGATAGGTTTGGGTGTTCGAATAATAATGTTGCTGGGACATAACCTACCATATCATTTATTGGTTTTAAGATTTCTAGGGAAATTAACGAGTCAACACCATATTCACTGAAAGGGGTATCGGCATCGATCTCATCTTTTTGCATATGCATTTTTTCTGCAATGATCGTTCTTAGCCAGTTTTCGATTGGAGAGCAGTCTTGTGTCTGAAAAATTGGACTTTCGTTATAATCAACTTGTTGCACAGGTTCGCTACGATGAGTATTCGCTACCGTGGTCTTTGTGGTTTTATGTGCCTCGACGACATGTTGGCCGTAATTGCCATGATTAAAACATGCCTCAAAGCCTGTTTGAGATAAAATATTCTCCCAGTTAGTTAAGTCAATTAATGGGCTGTAGGGGATTCGTGAAGAATCCTGGCTAAGCCACCAGCCATCGGTAAGACCAAAGGTTAATGTGGCAAAATCACTTCTGGCGGTAATTTCATTAAGGAGTAAGATGCCATCATTACTTAGAAGTTCATATAGGTGTTGAACACTTTTTTTAATATCTGAGGTTGCGTGTATTACATTTGTGGCTAATACAATATTAGTAACCGTCCGACGAATCCCCCACTATTAAAGTTCTGAAAAAAGCTTATTCTCTTCAGGTGTTATTAAAGAACAGGAGAAAAAGTAATGGTAATGAGTGTTCAACAACGCCTATCGCGAGAAAAACGTTTAGTGTATTGGAAAAATCAGATATCAGCATGGCGCAAAAGTGGTTTAAGCGTGAAGAAATATTGCCAACAGGCATCCATAGCGCCCTCGCAATTCAAATATTGGCAATATCAACTTGCGCCAGAAACCAAGCGAATACCGAAAGGCAGCTCCCCAACCATGCCCTTCGTTGAACTAAAATCGCCGAGTGAGACTCAACAACGCCCGTTAGCCGCCATCTCAGCACCCGAAAAGTTAACCATAAGCACGCCTTGTGGTTATCGCATTGAAGTTGATTCACCCAGCATGGCTATTCTACTGCTTCGCCAACTGGAGCAGGCCTCATGTTAAATCTTCCCTCAAGTACCCGAATTTTTGTTGCTAGTAAGCCCGTGGATATGCGTAATTATGTGCAGTGTCCTGTTATGTACAGTGCTGGCGGTCCGCGCGCAGAATAATGGGGTTTAGTATCGATTTTACAGCACATAATTCTCGTCTTTGCTTGCAGACTTTAACATGGCTATCAACTTGTCAGGAGCCGTAAATTTTCCTCGTCGAAGCAATAGCGGGCTTCCTGCTATTAATGTTGCTAGTTTTTCACCAGGATCGGCTCGCAAGTAAATCTCAGTACTCTTTATATCAGCATGCCCTAGCCAGAGAGACACTTTCCGTATATCTTGCGTGGCTTGTAGTGTCAGCATCGCACAGGTATGACGCAGCACATGAGGAGAGATTCGCTTTTTAGCAAGTGTAGGTTGCTTCAAGATGGCTGTATTAACATGTTTTGATAAAGTATACTTAAATCCTGACCGAGTCATTGAGTTGCCCTGCATATTAAGAAAAAGCGTGGACACAGCTACCGATTTATCACGCACACCAAGCCAGGCACGCAGCGCAATAACGGTTTCTTTCCATAGGGGAATGATTCTTTCTTTTCGCCCTTTACCCCAAACGTGAATTAATGGTTCAGGGCTCAAGATCAATTGCTCAAGCTGTACTGTTACGAGCTCAGATACACGAAGCCCAGCAGCAAAAGCTAAATAAAGCATTGCTCTATCACGTATACCTGAAATTGTTTTGGGATCAGGTGCATCAAGCAATGCTTGCATTTCCTGTTGAGTCAAATAATCTACTAGCTTTTCGTCCGTTTTTTTCATTGGAATAGCATGGATGCGGCGCGCTTGATCTAGAACGGAAGGAACACGATACTCTAAGAAACGAAAGAAAGCTTTAATTGCAGCCAACCTTGCATTTCGTGTGCGAGGCGAGTTTCCACGCGACTTTTCCAGCTGATTTAAAAAGGCTAATATCAGTGAAACATCTAAGTTTTCCAATGTTAATTTGCAGGGACGTTTTTTCAACTGAATCGCAGCAAAGCTGACAAGCAATTGATAGGTGTAAGCATATGTGTCACAAGTATGTTGGCTTGCCCGTCGCTCACAAGGAAGATATTCACGCAGAAAGGTACTCAAGTAATTAGCAAGATTAGTCATTGTTGTTACTCCCATAAAATAGCTCTTGTGCCGTCGAAATTTGCTTCATTAACTTTGAAGTTGCCTGTAAATACCAGTAGGTATCGGAGATATGAGCATGCCCGAGGTAAGTGCTTAACATCGTCATGTGCTGTGATATAGCGTTACGATCACCACCAGCACATTGCTCTAGAGATATAACAGCAAAACGATGTCGTAAATCATGAATACAAATACCCGGATATCCCACACCATCACGCAAACCAATAGAGCGAACTAACTGGAGGAAGATGCTATTTACGGTAGAGTAACATGGTCTTGTCCCTTTATTTGATATAAATAAAGCAGGTTCGATACCAGCATATCGTCTGCGATCGCGCAGATAAAGCTGAAGGCCTTGCCGTGTTGATTCATGAATAGGGATAAGCCGGTCTTTGCGAAATTTTGTTGCATGGATAATCACTCCATCATTAGTGATATCCCCTACATTCAATGCCAGAGCTTCGCTAATACGAAGCCCTGTAGCAGCTAGAAGAGCAAATAATGTCGTATAGGTTTTTGGCCGAAGACTATTATCAGGCTTAAGTTTGGATGCAGCAGCGAGTAAACATTTTAATTCTTCAGATGATAAAATTCTACGTATTTTTCGTTTAAAGGTCTCATGGCCAAAAGCATCAGCTGGAGGTATTTCAAAGCGCTTATCTTCAGCTTTCATCATGATAGAAAAACGACGGACAGTAAGTAATCGATTCCGTCTTTGTGCTGCTGAAGGCGCCTGACTAGCCCACTCAAGTACGGTTTTAGACCGGACATAATCATCACCATTTTGTTTTGAAAAAACAGCAAAGTGTTGTAGCAAGCAATTTTGATTTCGATATTTAAATCCCATCGCGCGGTGTGATTCTACGTAACATTTAATTATTTTAGTTAACATGGCGCACCCTCCGGCCAAGGTTGAGCAATTTGTATTAGTCGAGGAACATCGACTTTCGCGTAATACCCTGTCATATCGAGAGAGCGATGACGCAACATAGCAGAAATGGTTTCTAGAGTAGCTCCTTTGCGCAACATATTAGTTGCAGCGGAATGCCGCAATAGGTTTGCGCCACGGAACGGTGGGTGCTGAATGTCAGCACGAGTGAGTGCCAGTCTCACAACACTAGAAATACTACTTGAATTAAGAAAGGCGCGATAAGGCGCATTTAAGCAAAGAAAAAGTTTATCAATGGTAGCAGGCGGCCGCCCTTTCTCTAGGTAAGTCAGTAGGGCATCTCCTACCTCTTGAAGTAATGGTAATCGTGATTCCCTTCGCCCCTTTCCACAGACACGAATAGTGCTTTCAGACCAATTAATGTCATCAATTTTCATATTGCTGACATCGCCAGCACGCAACCCTAGACAACTAAGTAATAAAATAATTGCGCGGTCTCGCATGCCTTGTGGAGAGTGAATATTACAAGAAGCAATCACCTTGTTGACTTCCTCTTCGGTAATATATTTTGGTAGTGACGACAGTTTCCATTCTGCCACTGTTGGTACAGCCGCATCGAGATCAGGATGGCAGAGATTCTCGACCGTTAAGAAGCGCAAATAAACTCTCAGTGCAGTCGTTAACTTTTTAAGTTCACAACAACTACTTTTCTTCGCAATATCACAAATCGTTTGTCGGATTTTCTTCGCACTATAGTTTCTGGTGTCATTACCTAAGATTGGTAATAATTTGCAAATTGAATACTCATACGTTGCAATGGTTCTATCTGATAACCCGCGATTTTGAAGTGATGTTTTGAATTTTTCAACAATGTGTAATTCTTTTTTTTCAGTGTCCGATAAATTAATTTCAGAAGAGATTATCCCCTGATGAAAAAGATATTCAACAAAGCGTCGTGCGCGATCTGCATACTTACTTGATATGCTGCACCCTTTACGCCCACCCGGACAATGGCATTTATGTTTTTCAAATTTGTCAAGCACAGTATTGTCAATGTTCTCTATGGCAACATGCTTTTTCTTGAGCCAAATAGCAAGGTGCGCAACGGAATTGTAATAAGAATTTATGGTTAATACCTTGTATCCTTTATTAGAAAGTTCGCCAGTAAAACTATCTAAATATGGTTGCAAATGTCCTGCTGACAAAAAGCAGCGATTGCTTTCTTGCGTTTTTAATCTATTTTTCATAACTATTCTCCTGTTGGTTGAGACAGACTCAATACTAAGAATAATTATGTAGAGTAAATTTTCCAGAAATCATATCAATTAATTGAATTAACAAGGTTATTTGTCAGTCTATAAGGGCTACTTCACATAACAGGACACTGCACATAATTTCTCTTATGTGGAGCTCCACATAAGCGTAAATCCTTTGATGGCCTTGCCGCTATCATCAGCGAAGGCCTTAAAAAAGATGTTTACAGTGGCCAGTTATTTGTATTCACTAATCGCCGTGGCGATAAGTTGAAAATTTTTTACTGGGATAGAAATGGTTATTGCTTTTGGTACAAGCGCCTTGAA
>JAJFKI010000003.1 GCA_021773295.1 Gammaproteobacteria bacterium
AATTTTGGCTGTTTATATTGCATTTTCAGGACAAATGTTGTACAGTATCTCGCCATCTGGAGTAAGATGGGTATATACCCATCGCACTTCAAAATGCGAGATTTATGCCGCGGTGATTTTTGTTCCCAGGAGCCGTTTGAAGAAGAGAACGTGGTCTAGGAATATGTCCATTTTTCAGGGGCAAGATCAACTTTTAATAATGCAATACGGAAGAGATAGCTTGACAGTAAGGCTCAAGCTTACCTCTACCCTTTAAATGATCGAGCTCCATCATAAACACAAAACCAACTATTGTTGCCTCCAGTTGTTGTAATAAGCTAGCTGTAGCGACGGCTGATCCGCCTGTTGCCAATAAATCATCATGGATCAAAATATTCATACCAGGCTTAATGCTATCTTTATGCACTTCTAATTCGGCGACGCCATATTCTAAAGTGTATTTTTTAGAAATCGTTTTAGCAGGCAGCTTCCCCTTTTTTCTGACCATATAAAAGGGCACTTTAAAGTGATGAGCAAGCAGCGTTGCGAATAAAAAACCTCGACTCTCGATGCCGACAATGCCGTCAAAGCTATGTTCGCTAGCTTTTTCAATAAGGCATTGGAGCATCCTATCCATTGCTTCAGGGGATTCTAGAATGGGAGACAAATCTTTAAAAATAATCCCAGGCTTTGGGAAGTCATGAATTTTACGAACATATTGATCTAAAAATTTAGGCATATTTATTCCTTATTGCTTGTTGTCATAATTGTTTATACTCCGTTGAGCGACGCTTTCAAGGACTAGCGTTCAAATAATACTTTAATATCTTTCTCAATTAACATTTCTTTGATTTTACCTTGGGTAAAGAGCCATGCATTTTTGATGTCGATTTGTGGTGGGATGATTAACTCAGATGGATTCACAAACACATCCACAATCGTTGGTTTATTAGTAGCTAAGGCTTGCTCTAATCCTTGCCTTAAATGCTTTGGATTTTTAATGGTTATACCAACGCCACCACAAGCTTGGGCAACTTTAGCAAAATCAGGATTTACGAGTTCAGTTGCATAACGCGGATAGCCAGCTGCTTCCATTTCTAATTCAACAAAACCGTATTTACTGTTATTTAAAACAATAATTAGTATAGGGATATCATAGTGCACAGCCGTTACAAAATCACCCATCAACATGCTAAAAGCTCCATCACCACACAAGCCGATCACTTGTCGCTTGGGGAAAGCTAACTTTGCGCCAATGGCAGCAGGCAAACCCACACCAAGTGAGCCGTGATTATAGGAGCCAATCAATCGCTGCTTGTCTTTCATTCTCAAATGCCTTGCCGCCCACACGGTGACTTCACCCACTTCACCCACAAAAATAGCATCATCATTTACTAACTCGCTCATGGTTAATACGACAGATTGCGGATGTATTACTTTTTTTGATTTTTCCGGATCAAATTTTTGATTGACGCGTTGCACCCATTTGTCTCGTTTTTCCTGCAGTATTGTTAAGTGACTTGAATCTTGCTTGGGCGTTAAATAGCCTAATAGTTGCGGTATTGTTGTTTTTACATCGCCATGTAGGCCCATCTTAATAGGATTACGCGTGCCGATGTGAGTTGAATCAATATTAATTTGAATAATATTACCATGTTTTGGCAAAAATGCCGTATAAGGAAAGTCCGTCCCCAACATTAATAACAAATCACAATTATCCAGCACTGCCATGCCATGAGGTGTCCCCACATGACCAACACCACCAATGGAATAGGGGTTGGAAAAGGGTAATACGTCGGTGCCTTTCAGCGTATGTGCAACCGGTGCTTGTAACGTTGTAGCCAGTTTAATGACTTCACTACGTGCACCACGACAACCACAACCGACGAGTAATGACACGCGCTTTGCTCGATTAATTAATTTAGCCACTTGCTGTAATTCATTTTCCTTTGGACTAATGTTCGCTGTGCTGGGGTAAATATAAGTCTTGCTCTTGTTGACATCAATTGTTTCTAATGTAATATCTGTCGGTATAGCCAAATGTGCAACGCCTTTTTGTGTAATGGCAGCATTGATGGCTTGATGCAAGATTCTTGGTAATTGATTTTTGCTATTGATTGACTCACTAAAGACGCAAACGTCATCAAATAATTTTTGCTGATTGGTTTCTTGAAAGTAACGGCTAGCATATTCGTTTCTAGGAACCTGGCCCGTGATGACTAATACCGGTGCCTTGTCACGCTTTGCATTATATAAACCATTAATCAAATGAATGGCACCCGGTCCAATCGTCCCGACACATACTGCAAGTTCGCTCGTTAATTCAGCTTGAGCACTTGCGGCAAAAGCAGCACACTCTTCATGCCGCACTGTAATCCATTTTATCTTTTTATTGATGCGAATGGCGGCCGTGAAAGCATTTAAGGCGTCACCCGTAATTCCAAAAATATGTTTCACACCGATTTGTGCCAGGTGATCGATGATATATTGGCAAGTATTTAATTTCACTGTAAATCTCCATCATGGTCAACACGTTATTTGTTAACTATAGACAGGGTTAGCTTATTGCTCCAACGTATATGGCGCTATTTTTATTATTAGTGTTAGTTTTTTATGCGTTAACAGAGAGTTTATATTAAAAACAATGCGTTAAGGGCTTCTCTAGTCGCAGCTTAGATGCTAGTCTGTTCATAGCAATTACTTAATAGGGCTAAATTAGTCGTTAGAGAATTATTAGGGATTATTACAGTGCTAATTAAATTGTTAACCAAACCCCAAGCCACCAAAGAAAAAGTAGCCATTATTTTCGATTCTGTTGAAATAGGTTATGCTGAGTTATTGGGTACTGCTTCAATTATTGCTAATAATCTTTACCAGGCTGGATTAAGAAAAGGTTCCAGGCTGGCGCTATTCATGGATAATCGGCCGGAATTAATTTATTTGTATTTTGCAGCGTTTAAGCTTGGTGTTGTAATCGTGCCTATCAATTACCGTTATAAACCTGAAGAATTAGCGTATGTTTTAAATGATAGTCAAGCGGATATGTTAATTACTGAAGCATCGAAAGAACCCTATCTTGATGACCTGCAACTAGAGCATAAAAAAATATTTTCAATCTCTGAGAATAACAACGAGTCCTGGAAAAACTACGCAGCGTTATTAAATGAAACAACGCCACCACATCCAATACCTGAGATAAAAGAAACAGACTTAGCTATGATTTTATATACCTCCGGTTCAACAGCAAAACCAAAAGGTGTAATGCATACTCACCAATCGGCAGTCGCAGCTGCAACTAATGTCACACAAACAATCGCTCAAGATCATACCTGTATTAACGGCGTTACATTACCCATTTGCCATGTGGCAGGATTGTTGGGACAAGTCATTGCAACCCTTTTAACTGGTGGCACTATGGTGTTATTCAAATGTTTTGAGGCACAAGATCTCATAGACGCAATTAAAACCCATAAAATTACTCACTTACAGTTAGTCCCTGTTAATTTGGCAGAACTTGTAGAGCATGTGGATGATGAGTTTACAAGCTTGCAATCCGTCATGGTCGGTGGTGATAAAGTACCTGAGAGTTTGCAACAAGTGTTCTTCAAGATAAGTCAATGTTATATTACGGAAGTCATGGGAATGACAGAATCATTTTCATATTGCATTAACGTGTCCCATCAAGCTGAGAAAATGGGTTCAGTTGGTAAGCCTGCACAAAATGTTAAGCTGAAATTAATCGATGATGTGGGTAGGATCATTACACAGCCTAATCTGGCAGGCGAAGTATGCATCCAAACCGATGCTAATACCATCGGCTACTGGAATAACCCTCAAGAAACTGTTAAGACAATAAATGATGGCTGGGTCTACAGTGGTGATTTAGCTTATTGTGATAAGGATGATTTTTATTGGTTCGTAGGTCGTAAAAAACAATTAATTATCCGCGGAGGATCTAACATTGCACCACAAGAAGTAGAAGCTGTCCTAATACAGCATCCTCAAATTTCTGAAGTGGCGGCAACGGCTTACCCGGATAAAACTTTCAATAATATTGTCTGTGTTTGCATCGTATTAAAAGATAAGTATGCAGTGCTTAGTTTAGATGAAATAAGAAGTTTTTGTAAAAATAAACTATCGGACTATAAACTCCCAGAAAAGCTAATCATTGTAGAAGAACTACCTCACAACGCCAGTGGTAAACTCGATAGATTCAAAATAGCCAAAATGCCTTAGGTCAGATCATGAAGCTCACTATAGTCATCCTTGGGATCAAGTCCGAGGATGACAGCGGTGAGGATAATATTTTAAATAACAACTAAACTTATAATAGAAGGGCAGTAAAAGGAGGGAAGAAATCATGGATATCCAAACCCTAACAGAGTTTTTTATGTGGATGACAATCATCGGTTTCACACTGTTACTGATCTCAACATTAACAGTCTGGAAATTAGGTGATTTCCTCTATAGTCTACACGGCAATTGGTTCAACATATCAAGAGAAGATTTTAATAGGATTGCTTACGCATATTTAGGCATGTTTAAAGTTGCTTTTCTCTTTTTAAGTTTGATTCCTTATGTGGCACTGTTAATCATTGCCTAAACTGGGTTACAGGTTTAATTGCTCAGCTTTATGTGGCTGGTGGAAGATGATCATGACGATAACGGAAGACAAAGCCAGCACGGTTAATAATACAAAACCAGCTTTGAAATGTCCCGTGACAGATATAAGCCACCCAGTTATGACAGGTGCCAATACACCAGCCAGTGCAAACATAACTTCCATAATACCCAATGCGGTGCCGACACGTTCTTTCACAATATCAATATTCACTGCATAATACGCCGCATTGGTACACATACTAAATCCCACGGCTAATGAAATAAAAAACATAGCCTTGTTTACGTCATTGATAAAGATGATAGGAATCACACAAATAGCAGCCAAGAATTGCGAAATAATAATAGGATAACTTCGAGACCAACGATAATTATTGGTTTTCCTTTGAATGTAGTCAGATAAATACCCCACTAACCACATCATAATTGCCGCGAATGCCCACGGTAAAACCGTAAATAACCCCGCAGTCGTTAAGTGCAAATGGTAATGCTTTTCTAAATAAGTTGGTAACCATGACATAAAGAAAAACAAGTAATAACCAAACACAAAAAAGGCCCAGTAATTGGCTAACAAGGTCGGGTGCGATATTAAAAATTTCCATAAATTTTTAATGGATTGTCGTTGTTTGAGTTTCTCCGTTTCATCGAAACCTGCAACAGCTTGGTTTTCTTTAATGTGAGCTAATTCTTCAGGACTCACATGCTTGGAGGCTTCAGGAAAGTTGCGAAAGTAACGCCACCAAAAGGGCAGCCACAGTAAAGCCACAAAGGCTAGCACGAAAAACATACCACGCCAGGAAACATGACTCATTAATTGTGTCACCAACGGTCCGCCGACAGCTAGCGCAATCGGCACGGCAATCAAGGATGAGGATAATGCCACAGCACGCTCATTTTTAGGTAACCAATCACCAATAGCCCTAGTCATGGAGGGAAAGTTTGGCCCCTCTGCTAAGCCTAATAAGATCCTAGATAAAAAGATCATGACAAAACCCATAGCAAAACCAGTCATCGTCATGGCAATACACCAAAAAATTACCGCAACCCCCATAGTCATGCGTGGGCCTATTCTGTCGGCAGCAATACCACCGAGTAGGGTCGTTACAACATAACCAACCCCAAAAGAACCTAAAATAAAGCCTTGTTCAGTGGTACTAAAGTGGAAGGTTTTTCCCATGACATCGATAGCATAGGAAATCGATTCTCTATCGATATAATTAATAACGGTAATGGAAAATAAGAGTAAGATGATGACCCAGCGAAAATGAGAGACTCTTTGTTGCTGCATGAGAATGTCCTTATTGTTCAAAAATTACTTATAAACTTGGGATATGTAATGCTTAGCAGGTTAATTGGCTACCCGCTAAGTCAGAAAACGCAAGGTATATCAGTATATACCCGCCACACTCCAAAATGCGAGATTAATGCTATTGCTTTTTGCCCCCTTTGAACGTTCGAAATTTGCCAATAGACTGGCTATTACCTGCATTTCGAACGCTCAAAGGGAACAAAAATCAAATTGCCTAAATCT
>JAJFKI010000021.1 GCA_021773295.1 Gammaproteobacteria bacterium
GCAAAGTCTTAGGCATCAATACCTATGATTATTTAAAAAGTACCTTAGAGCGATTACCAACGACGCTCTACAAGGATATCCATAGCTTATTTCCTGTTAATTGGAAACCCTAAATCTGGGGTGATTCGCCGGACGCTTACGGAAAAATAGTATGGATAATTTTTTTAGGGATGCCTAGGTGAGGTTTGTTAAGCGCTCACGAAAAGAGTTGGTGCCATAAGTCATCAGGGATTTTGGCTCACTTTGCTTTCGTTTGTCGGCATTAAGCGAAGCTTGTTTGCTAGTACAAACATGATCTAAACGGATAAAAATTTTACCTAAACCTGAACACTCATGCTATTGCAAAATTTGCAACAGTTCAAAGAACAGTAGCCCCTAAAATTCAAAAGGCACTAAGTCACACAAAATGAACGTGCATTCTTAAGGATGCTTGCTCATTGTGGGGCTCTGTGAGGCACTGGCTTTTGAATTTTGCTCTTTAGCTTCCGCTTCCTTCTTTTCAACAAATTCAATGATGAGCGATCTGAGGGCGCTATTTTCATAGAGAACTGTTGAAGTAAGTGGCATATTGCTATTCGGATCGTTAGGCACTTTCCCGTTGCTAGCCTGAGAAGAAATCCACTGTTGAATCGAACTTCTCTCATAGGTGTTGCCATGTTCAGTAATAACTGGATCATCCATGATTTCTTGACTAATTGTACAAATGAGTTTGTCGGGGATCTCTCCTTGATACCCAATATTACTTAGCCTTTCGGCATGAGTCAGTTTTACTTCAACAACCGTGCTGATCTCTTCACTAGAATATTCCTCCTCAGAGTCTTCCTCAGAGGATATCTCAACTTGAGAGCTATTCACCGCATCAGGTGATGCTTCATGAATATTGTAGGTTTCATAAAGATCTTCCTGTTGAGTAGGCTGATAGGAAAAAAGTGTTGTTGAATGATAGTCTGTAGGGGGGGTAGCATTTTGCTGTAGTAGGGTTTGCTGAGAGTTATCCGGAGTGTATCTCTTACCATAATAATAAAGTAAACAACATGCTATTCCACTGATACCACAAACCCCACTTGTGATTCCTAAACCCAGTTGAAGTGGCAGGCTATAATAAGCAAAAAGAGCACCTACACCCGTAGCGCCTGCAGCAGTTTCAGTAACCTGGCTGCAAACAAGGGTAGAGGAGCAACTGTGAAAATCCGTACCATCTACCGCACGTACCGCAGGCAGACAGTTTTTAGCATCTTCGTGTAACGCCTCGCGATAATTTCCTTCTCGACAAGCATTAGCTGCTTGGCTAGTACTACAGATCATTTCATACATATATCACCTCAATCAGAATACATTACTGCAGAATAATTTCATTAGCAGTATATTTTCCTGCCATAGTAAGCAAAAAAAAAAACAAAGTCAAGCAATTATTAGACATTATTATGCCAAAATAGATTGGTTGTTGTCAGTAGTACGCCCATTGACTTATTTGTTAAAATATTACACAACTCCACCCTCTTGCTCTACCAGCTAAAACGGCTTTTATAAGACAGAGCACAGATGATTACAGATTCTTACCGGGAGATTAACTATGCCAAAAGAAAAGCAGGGTGTTATTTCTGATGACACATTTATTACGTTATCTGAATATATTTTAAAAGGTGATGAGGAAAGTTTAGGAGCATTTAAGAAAACACTGGCTGAGCTTCAGAGCTATAGTACACTTTCATGTCGGCCCTTTAATGTGGACAGCTTCTTATGGTTGAACTGGGGAGGAGCTGTCGAAAACAACCACCACCACCGGGAGAGACGTAGTTACTTGTTGCATGTTGCTGTTAGTTCATCGGAACAAAAACAGAAAGCAAAAAGAACCAGCAGACAGCCCACTATGATGCCAGCAGAATAGAATGAAATATAAGATACAGATAGCGTATTTACCACTTTTTAATACGCTTCTTAATTAACGTGCATTAGTCTGCAACGATTGCTTGGTTTTGAATGCAGAGTTGATCTTAGGTAAGGCTCATTTGATTGGTACTGAGTGGCGCTTCTCAGTAGCCAGTTATCCGGAATTACCGGATAACTAAAGCAAATTTGTTAGTACAAACATGATCTAAACAGATAAAAATTTTACCTAAAGCTGAATAGTCAAACTGTTGCAAAATTTGCAACAGTTTAAAAAAAGCATAGTTCAATGAAGTGATTATGAATTAGCTTTTTTGCGAACGAGCTTAATCTTAAGTTCACACCCAACAGCTCTGGCATAACGCCTCAACGTTGCGAGGGTAGGGGAGTGCTGCCGCTTACCGCCTCCAGACTCCAGTCGCCCGATAACAGAAGTGGTTGTCCCCATTTGTTCTGCGATGTCTTTTTGAGTCATATGGGCTTTATTTCTCGCTTTGACGAGTTCATTTAGTAAAGCGAATTCTTCTTCCAGCGCATCATACTCAGCACGTACTGCGGGATCAGATAAAGCCCGCTTTTTTAATTGCTCGTGTGTCATTCGTTTAGTCATTTCTCATTACCCCTTGTAAGCGCGTCCTAGCAATTTTCAATTCTTTAGCGGGAGTCTTTTGTGTTTTTTTAATGAAGCAATGTAGCATCACGATTTTATTGTTGACCACCGTACAGTAGAATACTCAAGCGATGCCTTCTTGTGCTTTAACACGTAACTCCATTAAGCCTTTGCCCATGCTGCGAGTATGTGGCATGCCCAAGTCTGGCCCATGTTCACACATGACATCGGTCATTCGTAAATAGCGGGCTAGAAGCTTTTTCGGCAAAGCTAAGGTGTCGCTTGCTACTTTTTCGCTATAGTATTCAATTTCCCATTTCATCCAGAGCTTATAGCATATATGCTATATTATAGCAACTATTTGTCAAAGTGCAGGGCAAATATAGAATTGCGAAACTTTGTCTAATATTTTAAGTGAATGTACGCTATTTCAAGGCTTTTTAGGCGATTCTAGGCGTTTATATTAGACAAGCAATCTTCGTAACTACTTGAAATATAAGGAAAATTGAGCATGTTAGTACCTGACTTCGAACCAGGTGGTCGGGAGTTCGAGTCTCTCCGGGCGCGCCACTAAAACCCTCTAAAATCAGTAGGTTATGACGCTTGCTGCCGAATTTAAATCAGCTTTCTTTTTAGTCTGTGTCAGATTTGTGTCAAACCGGATGAGGTTCAACACAAGCTAGCTAAGGAATGGTGTCTAAAATATTGGGAGCAGATCAGTGCCGGATGGATTCTATTTAGCAGTGCAACAGTCTCGAGCGCTGTAAGATAAGCACTTGATTCTACTGCTAAATAGAATCCGTGATATTGATCATGTAGTGCATTCCATGATTTTACCCATAAATCATGGAATACGCTCCATGATTTATGCTATATTTACCGTAATGCATTACATGATTGAAGGGACGATAATGGAAGAAATCTTAGCACTAAGCCAGCAATTTTTAACAATTCACAACCAAGCCTACCGGCGGTACTTCTTAAAAACCACACCGCTAGAACACCGCTGCATCATTCTTCTCGGTCAGCGTGGCGTGGGTAAAACAACTACCTTAGTGCAGCACTTACTCGATCATGTTAACGGGGATTTATTAGATTCGCGTATCCTTTATATCCAAACCGATCACTTCTTAATGGGCAATGTTGCCCTCTACAAAGTGGCCGAATATTTTTATAATCACGGCGGAGAAGTCATCGCCTTTGACGAAATTCACAAATACCCTAACTGGTCAAAAGAATTAAAAAGCATCTATGATACTTTTCCTAAACTAAAAATTTTAGCCTCAGGTAGCTCTGCCTTGGAAATTCATAAAGGTAGTCATGATTTAAGCCGACGTGCTTTGATTTATGTCATGCATGGTCTTTCATTTCGTGAATATATAGAGCTACGTTGCGAGATCAAGCTTGAATCATATCCGCTAGCAACACTGTTATCCGATCATAAAAGCATTGCGCTTGAGATTAACCAAACACTTGACGAGTATGATTTAAAAATTTTAGCACTATTTAAAGAATACATCTGTGGCGGTTTCTACCCATATTTCTTAAGTGTAAAACCACTAGAATCATACTGGCTGACGCTGGAACAAAACATGCATGTAACTATCGAATCTGATCTCGTCGCCATTTATCCTCACTTAACCGGAAACTCTATTAAAAAATTAAAAGAATTAGTCCGATTCATCGCCAAAGCGGTACCTTTCACACCGAATTGGAACAGGATAAAGTCTATTATCAATGTTGCCGACGACAGAACAGTGAAAACCTATTTTAAATATCTAGAAGATGCCAACTTAATCCGCATTGTTAGTAAGTATTCCACCACTATGAAAAAACTATCACACACGGAAAAAATCTTCATACATAATACAAATCAAATGCAAGCTTTTTCACTAGGACATGCTAATAAAGGGAGTATCAGGGAAACGTTTTTTCTGAGCATGCTATGCACGCAACACAACGTTGAGTTACCAGCAGATGGTGACTTTATGATTGATGATACGTACACCTTTGAAGTAGGCGGTAAAAAGAAAAACTTTAATCAAATTAAAAATGCAGAAAATGCATATCTTGCTTGTGATGATATCACTGCTGGTATAGGCAACAAGCTTCCCCTTTGGGTGTTAGGTTTCATGTATTAGTGATACCTTAAGTTGTAGTAGCTCAGACTTAATCGTACAGTTCCCGGTTTTTCAGTAGTGACTGTCATGTAGGTCTTTAATTGTTAATCAAGCAGCAATAGGTAGTTGAAAAAGGCCGCGGCAATGGGTTTTCCATTGAAAATCATTAATATTAATAACGTTGCTTTGCTTATTTTCAGCAATGTTGTTGGGTACGCTACCCTGCAAGCCCATGTGGGTACGCTGCTCGTTAAAATATTGCTTAAATTGGTCGAGTTTGTGCTGTAAGTCTGATTCAGTCCAAAATAGTGTACGGTCCAATAGCTCATTTCGGCAACTTCGAATCAGTCGCTCAATGAAGGGATGTGATCGAGGTTGATAGGGAATGGACTTTACTTCTTTGATGTCTGAAATTCTTAAATTCGCTTTCCATCGATGAAAGTTAAAAAGCGGATCATTATCTGAATATAGATGCCTTGGTAACGCTTGTTTCGCAATCATTTTGTTGAACATACAGCAAATGGCAATGCCATTCAAATCACCTTGATGAATAGAAAATCCAATAATGCGTCGCGTAAATTGATCCATAACGACCATAACCCAGTGAGATTTTAGTAAGATAGACTCAACCCGAAGGAAGTCAACCGACCACAAACTATCTTTCGTGTGACCAATGAAGGTTAGCCATGAAGGCCCATCACCACCGGAGTCTGGTTGATAATATTGAGATAGAATCCGCCAGACAACATCTTTATTAATATAAATCCCAAAGGTGTCACTTATTTGCATTGCAATTCGCCGACACCCAAAACGAGGATTACGCTTTTTCATTTCCAGGACAGCATTAATTAATGCTTGAGATGGCCCGGTAGGTCCTGGTTTCCGCTGTGATTTCCGAGAAAATAATAAGCGATATTTTCTTTTTATCAGTGCCTTATGGAGCTTAATCAGTGTGGATGGCTGGATAATAATTGCCGTTCTAGCTAATCGTTTTGGATGAATGATCGCTGTTAAAAAGGCAAAGCAGATACGATGCCATACGCTCATGTTCGGTGCTCTTTTGCGAGGTTGTTTGATTATCATTAATAGCTGACGCAACATGATATTCTCTGCCATAAGAGCCTTTGCACCACCAGGCTTAAGCAAAATTAACCATGGTCGTAAAACGTGAAATAGTATGATGACAATCTTCTTCATGCTGACTCAGATGGCGATTAATTGGGCTTTTTCAAGTGATTCCAGCTTTAGCAATGGCTTTTAGTTTGCTGGATTAGGAATTCGAGACGTACAGCATTGGAGTATAGCTCGCTGGCTAGTTTAGGATTTTTTTTAGGATAGCCAGAAATATTAATTATTGTAACTCCTTGCTCAGTCCTAATTATATGATCTGGGACACTTCCTTCTACATTGCCACCATCTGCTGAAAGATCAACAATTATTGAACTTGGATGCATTATTGATAGGGATTTCCGATCAATCAAAATTGGGGCTTTCTGTCCGGCAGCACGAGCTGCAGTAATAACAATACCAGGTGCTTCTAAATAAGATCGTATATATTCCACTTGAGCATTGGTATTATCAGTTTTTGGTAGCAGCTTGTAAGCAATATTGCTGGAAACAATTTGCTTACGATACTTTTCACTTCGTCCGAACATGCATACAGAGAAGCCTTTACTCTCCGCTGATTTTGCGGCAGAGAAGGCTGCTGCTCCAGTTCCGATAATTATGACTTCTGGTTTTTCGTTATTGCTATAGTGTTCTAAAGCATCTTTAAAAGCTAAATTACCCGCAATTTTGCTCATAGCTGCTAAAGTGTTTTTAGGATCGTTTCTAGGTAATTGGAGTTGATCTAGTGAAAATGTTGTAATTCCTGAATCTAGCCATTCGCTAATGTGTTTATGATCTTTATCAAACGGATCTAAGAAACCCATCATGATTGTTTTATTTGAAAAGTAATCGTTTTCCCACTGCTCTCGTTGTCTGTTAGCACGTTTTACACGTAGAATTAAAGCATTAGATAATAAATGTTTTAACTCTGTATCATGTGAATGTTTATTGCCAACATTAAAATTAATAATATGAGCACCTGCTAATTTGTATTCTTCGTTATCGTACCCTGCAGTTAAACCGGCATTATGTTCTACATTGACATGGTAGCCATTTTCAACTAGTAATAAAACATCGTTTGGGATTAGTGCAACACGAGATTCGCCATGTCGCGTTTCTTTCATAACAACAATATTTTTAATCATTAATCAATCCTCATTAAATTTTTTTACCAACCAACAGCAATACGATTGCGATCACTAATACCACAGGCTAATTTAGGGTGAGTTGTTGTATTGCTAACAGTAAAGCTGTGCTTATTTTTTTTGCCCTTTACAGGTATAAACGTGAAAGTGCAGGTTGCAATTTCTTGAAATACCCCATCATCATATTTAATATCAAAAATTAACGTTGTCGGCTCTTTCCTATCTAAGGTTAACGAGTACTTATATACATTAGAGAATGCGCCAAGCTGAGTAAGCGAGATTGCACTAGTTTGATTGATAAGTTTAATTTTAGACCATAGAGAGGTGTCTAGAAATCCAGTTAGCTGATGATGCTCGGTCGATATGGTGCCAGTCGTATTAAAATTTTCTTGAAATGCCCATCCATAAGAGCAGACCATCATACAGATAATAATAGTAATTACATAACGTTTCATCATAATGAACTCCACAAAATAATTTATAATTACGGCATTATACATAGCTTTTTATTGACAACAATGGCCTAGTATGAAACACTATTGTTCCGATTTTGAGACAAAAGAACAGGCTATGATTCGTTATATTTTATCCTTCATTGAAGTTGTCAAAGCTTCCAGCTTTTCAAAAGCAGCAGTGAATAGTGGCATATCAAAAGCGCAGTTAAGCCGTCACGTCAGAAAGCTTGAGGACGAACTCGGCATACAGTTAATTCATCGCACCACACGCACATTTAAACTAACGGAATCTGGCGCGAAGTTTTTTGAGAAGTGTGCATATATTCATGAAGAGTTTTTACATGCCATTAATAATTTGGAAAACAATTATAAAGCACTTGCAGGGACTGTGCGTATCACTGCTCCTATTACTTGGGGAAGCGAAATAGTGCTGCCTCTTCTTAATGAGTTTATGAGGGAAAATCCTAATATTAAATTAATTTATTCTTTATCTGATAAATGTGAAAATTTGGTAGATGAAGATTTTGATATAGCGCTAAGGGTTGCCAAAAGTTTACCAGATTCAAATCTACAAATGCGCGCATTGTTAACGTATCACTATGTTGTTTGTGCTTCACCAGAATATCTAAATGATGATGTAAACCCTAAGTCACCTCAAGAATTAAAATATCACCGATGCATAACTACAATTAATAGAGAACCAGCCGCGATAAGTCCACGCTGGGAATTTATTCATAACAACAAAGAAATTTATGCGCCTGTCAATAGTATTTGTTCGACTAATAATATCGAGGTTCAGATTAGACTAGCTTTAGCTGGGGCTGGGATCGCAAGAGTTCCTTATAACCTAGTAAGAAAATATATTGAGAGCGGGGAGTTAAAACAACTTTTCGGTGACATTCCAAGTCCAAAATATAGCCTTTATTTACTTTATCCGCAAAGAGCATCCCTTCCGCAAAAAACAAGGACCCTCATTGATTTTTTAGCTAAAAAGTTTAGAGAAGTTTGAGGCGGGGCAGGCAGGCAGAGTCTAACCGGTGATTATTGTTAAAATTACCTGTAGGCAAAACTATGTGGTCTGAGCTGGCTGTTTTAGTGGAACAGTCAATACAACGATTAAACCCAGGACAAGATTGGATAGCCAAACATGGCTTTGCTGCAATAATGCTAGCCAAACAGGATTTCCAACCAGTACGTTCATTAGTGGTTGTCGCAGCAGCTCTCCCTTAATTAATAGTAGTAAGCACCCGAGCACTATACCTTTTATAAAAACATTGTTCCCAGGTAAGTGGTGTCCTAGCATTCTATAAATGATAGCGATGACAAGGATTGGCACTAACATAGTTATATAGGCGGCTAAGTTTGTCGATAATGGATAGGGTGGTTTTTGTAACGTCAAAGCAGGGCCAATTTTGTTAATAATTGGTGTTATAACTTGTAGCAGGTAAATGTGTAGGGTTAACGTTGCTATACTTGCCACAATTACAGCAATGCCTAGCCTAACAATAACTTTTTTATTCATAGTTACGATCGCCAATATCATTAATTTGACAGCCGAGAGAAGAGATTGGTTTCACTCTAGGTTTTTCTGATAGCAAAGTAAATTCTTCTTCCAGCGCATCATATTCAGCACGCACCGCTGGATCAGATAAAGCTTGCTTTATTAATTGCTCATGTGTCATTCGTTTATTCACCATTTGATTTGTTAGATGGAGCTACAGGGATTTTTTCAGGAGGAATCCAGACGACTTTATTGTCACGCGATTCACATACTGGATTACCTGCTTGTTTATGTTTTAGTAGGGCAGCGTGAATGCCTGCTTGTAGTATTTTTGTTAATTTAGTTGGGTCGCGAAAAACTTTTGAAATTTTTTCATCTGATTGTTTAGATTTATTGTTCATAGTGGGTCTCCATTATATGAGCAAATTAACAATCAGTCGGATCATCAAGTCTTTTTGTTTTGGATCACTCTCAGCGACTAATAAAGCCAAGGCAGCTAGACCATTATCATTTAACTTAATGGGTTTGTTTTGAAGTTTTAGATAGATTAGAAAAATTAGGCAACCAATGCGTTTATTACCATCGCTGAAAGGATGGTCTTTAATAATAAAGTAAAGTATATGCGCTGCACGTTCTTCTATTGTTTTATAAAGCGATTTCCCATCAAAGGTTTGTTCAACATTACCTAAGATACCCTGAAGTCCTTGATCACGCTCATTCCCGAATAGGGCAGTGGCATTATTTCTTGAAGCAAGATCAGCTTTCAAAGCTTCAATTGCGCGACATGCAGATTCATAATCAAGTTCTGCAATAGATGATTTTCCATATTTAGGTAATTTTAATTCGTCTTCATCATAAGCTAAGAGTAAATCCCAGGTTTTCGCATAGCTCATTATTAATTGGATTGTTTCTACGCCTATGTCATTAACCAATTCATTTCGAGTCAATGTTTTTTGCAGTAATTGGATTGATTGTTGAAGTTCTTTTATGCCCCGTTCTGCCAGGCGCTGTTCATTCGTTGTGTAACCACGAATTAAATGCTCTTTTAATATGGTAGTTGCCCATTGTCTGAATTCAGTACCTAGCTTAGAGTGAACACGGTATCCGACAGAAATAATAACGTCCAAATTGTAATGTTGTGTATCATAAGATTTACCGTCCGCAGCAGTTATCCGGAATTTCCGGATAACTGATTTTTTGTCCAGTTCACCATCATCAAAAATATTATTGATATGCTCTGAAATAGTTCTAATATTTTTATCAAATAGATCAGATAGTTGCTTCTGGGTGAGCCAAACTGTTTCGTCAGCCAAATTAACTGTTAGCTCAATATGTCCATCCTTAGCTTTGTAAATAATAACTTCTGACATTAAGTATGTTATTCCTGCTCGATTTTAAAGAGTTATCTTACAATGAAAGATCTGGATAGTTAAGCTGTAGGTGTTGATTAATTATTTTTTCAACATAAGGAACCCAGAAAGATATTTGTCTAATATTTTAAGAGAATGTACGTGATTTCAAGGGTTTTTAGGCGATTGTAGCCATTTTTATTAGACAGCTAGTCTTCGTAACTTGTTGAAATACAAGGAAAACAAAGGGTTTTGATATCTGGCTTCGAACCAGGTGGTCGGGAGTTCGAATCTCTCCGGGCGCGCCAAAAACCCCTTTAAAAACAATGGGTTACAAGTGATCTCTCTTGGTCAAAAAATATCCTCTGTCTAATATAAACGGGATTGTCTAATAAAAACTTTTGTGTACTCCAGTTTTGCTATAAAAACAGACGATTATGTCTTTTTTATGTACATCTTGATTGCTGGCTTTGGCGATGGAATGCTTATTTATTTTTAGTGGTTAAGAGGGAGATCATTTTCCACTATCTTTTAATGAAAGAGGACTAACTCGCAGTTCCCCGCTTATATATTTCTCTGTCATTTTTTGTGTCGTATGGCCTAAGAGTCTTCTAGCGTACTCGCGGCCATTTTTGTTTTCTGCATCAGTTGCGGCTTTTCTTCTAATATCGTGAAACGTAAAGCGCTTAGAGATGGCATTAGTTCTTAATGCCTTAATTATTAGTCGCTGCCACATTGAGCGAATTCCCTTATCTGTATACATCGTTCCTTTGCGAGTACAGAATAAAAACTCACTGGATTTATTTGCCTGATTTTCAACAGCATAATTTATAATTTGTCTAAGCTCGGCAGTCCACTTTATTAATATTTTTTTGCTATCCTTGTTTGTATTATTTCTTATGCCAGAGTCAGTGAGATCGGATAGTTTTAAAGATAATAGATCCCCTCTTCGCATAGCAGTAACATATGCTAAATCCATGAGTGATTTAAAAAGTGGTGAAGCAATGTTTTTGACAGCAGTAAACTCCCAATTTTCAATATATCTATCACGTCCTTTTTCGCTGTGGCCTCGCACATCTTTGCAGGGATTATTTTCAACAATACCCCACCTTATAGCTGTAGTAAAAATATGAGAAAGTAATTCTTTTTCTCGATTCGCTGCAACAGGCGCTGATGTTCCCCTTTGATCTAAGTATTTATAGATATGGACAGCTCTAATTGAGCTTGGCTTTGTATTTCCGAAAACTTGCCTTAATGGCTTAATTTGTTGAATGTTGTTTTCATATGAACGTTTTGCTTTTTTAGGAGCAACTTCATGCATATAGCGATCAAACAACTCATTCATGGTAACTATTGATTTTGGTTTTTCTATTATTTTTGACCACTCTGCCATAGCTTCATGAAGAGATTTTCCCAGACGAATCCATTGACTTTGTTTATTTACAAAATAATATGCAGAGTGTTTGAAATAGACCCGTTCAGGAAGGTGGCGGTTTTTAACTTTTCTTCTGGGAGCCATAGTGGTCAACCACTAAATTACAGAAAAATCAGGTTGGGTGTTGGCATTTTTAGAGCTAGGTTTTGCGCCAAGCATGATCTCCAGGTAGCTAACCAAGACTTTAGGCTTTCCGTCGGCGGTAATATCATACTTATATCCTCGGCTCGTAAGCCATTCAATTTGCTTTTTAGCATATTTGTAGCCGGTCAAGGCCTTAATTTCATTTTCACTAAGAAACATGCGACTTTTTCACCATAATTTAATTAGAATTTAAATACAATAATCGCGAAGCACAGTAAGGATGATAACATAACGAAACAATATATCAATATTGGTTTCGAAATGGGTTTTTCATGACTGTGTTTAGTTATTTATATAATTGTGCTTGCTACCATATGAACACATTTCAGTAGATACGTACGATTTTATGCAAAAAATAATAATATTTATTATTTATAAATATTTATGTAAATCAGTGAGTTAATAGGGATTTAAAAAAGCCTCCTAAATTCATACCTGTTTTTAGGACAGAAAGTGTTGCATTTGTTTTCAAATTGTGCAATAATTGACCCTCGTTGCAAATGATTTGAGAAACATATTACGGAGATTTATTATGGACTATGACACTAAACAACGGAACTTTAACTCCTTGCCTGAAAGGATTCAGGTAGATATCAAGCAATTGCTGCTTCACGATCAATTTCAACAAGCTAAAGAGCTTTATGAGCGCTGGCTAAATTCACGTAATCTATCTAGCTGTTTTCACTAACATAGCATGCCTAAAGGAAATGGGCTCACGGACGAGCTTTGGTAAGGACACCCAGACTTTTAATGACTGGCATGGCAATAAAATCCTCATATATACTAACGTAATCTTCTTATGGATAAGCTACCGCGCCCAAGATGGGCGCATTTTTTATAACCATCTCTTAGGCAATTGGCCAATTGACTGATTGTTATATAAATTCTCCTTAAAAAGCATATATATACTAAACTTACAGGATAAATTGCTAGCTATTAATCTGGTTAGAACCCAGGTAGGGGAGGAGTAAAAGATGGAGCATAAATCGACGATTACGTCGGTCAGCTGGAATGATGTCCGTGAACGGGTTCATGAAATAAATCCTAGATTGGCTACAGAAATTGATAAAATAAACCCAAGTGATGATTTACCGCTGTATTTAGCAAAGTATAGATATGGAGACATAATCTTAGACAGAGGGAATATTAACATCCCGAAACCTGAAGCAGGATCAAGTTTTTCTGAAGAAGATGCTATTGAAGATTTAAGTTATAAGTTTGTGCCGATGGCATTGGTAATGAATCAGAACATTGAAATCTTTTCTGATGAATCAGATATGCTATTTTGCGTTAACAATATTGAGACAGGTAATTTCTTCGGATTATGGGAAGTCTTTGATTCAGCAGATACATACTATATTAAAAGTATTTGGAATATTTCATCAGGCGCACGTTCTGTTTTCTTCTTGAAAAAATTTGGTGTTCGAACGGTTCATGTTCCTATAATGCGACATCTTAATATTAATTATCCTGTGCCAAGAGAGCCTGCGTTGCAATGGCATATGCTTCGCGAAATTGCTAATTGCGCTGATTTCGACAAAGAGTGGTATAGTCAAATACTTTATTTTCCGAAAAAATGGGTTGATTTGATTCTATATGATCCTGATTGGCGCAACTTAAAAATAATGTTATTAGAATCATGTTGGGATCAAATAAAATATTGGCGTAATAAAATCACTTTTGATACGGTTTGGGATATTTTTACAGCAAACTTAAGGCGCAAAAATATTAAGTACAATGACTATTCGTATAATATTGCAAAACACTTAATCTTAGTCGCATTAGGAGTATTCCCTGGATTTAAACAAGTTGATGAAAACAGTGGAGGTGGACCCTTTACTCAGTTGCAAACTATTTTACTGGACTATTTTAATAAAGCTTCTAAAGGTAATTATTATCCTTCGATGGTTCAACCAGCTTATTTTCAGCACCAACCTGGAAGTAGTGTATATTTATCACTTGGAATAATCTCATGGGTGTGTGATAACCCAAAAACTATTAGCTCCCAAGGAAAAATTTCAGCTATACCTGGAATAATGTCTATTATTAGGGAGTTTGTGAAAGAAGTGAGCAAAGGGCACTACCAGATGGAAGGTACCTTCCTAGATAAGTTGTGCGAGAATACTGAGTTTACTTTTTTTCATATGGACTCAAGTGATACCTTGGGTTCAGGCGACATTCTTTCTTCAAAGGAAATTCCAAAAACAGATGAACACATGGCGCTTCATGCACATCTTAACGAAGGGTATGAGTGGCCGTATGCAGGCGCCTTTGTTAGAAACTGTGTTCGTGTTTCATATAAATGAATTACTTGGTCGCAAATGCAGTAAAGAGCGTCAAACCATATATAAAGTTCTTTTCCTTACTTGCAGTATAAAACCCATTCAAGATCATTTGTTTTTCCTGTTCTGTATACTCATTGCAATGGACCATGTCATTAAGAATCCTTGGTATGTTGAACATTTGTGTTAGTAGCTCAAAATCATCGACTAAATAAACGTGGGGCTCTGTGGTTACTTCTTTAAAGTTAAATGTTTTAAGATAATGATGTAGTTCTCTTCCAATGATAGGGTTTCTAACCATTTCTTTTCCCAAACGTT
>JAJFKI010000022.1 GCA_021773295.1 Gammaproteobacteria bacterium
TCACTGATGCTAGCGTTAATGATGATTCTGGTTGATTGGGGGTTAATGCTGTCATGCTTGTCCTCTATATTTCGGTTTATGTCGAGGATAGACGATAAATCAGCCGAAATGCTTAGTCACGCACGCTTACCGTAAACGCACGTTAAAGCCCATCAAAGCCGCCTGCATATTCCACGAGATACCGCCCACTGATTCCATTTTAATCCGCCAAGCGATTCCATTTTATTCCGCCCATTGATTCCACGGTTTTCCGCCAATGGATTCCAGAGTAATCCGCCAAGAATATTACTTGTTCATTATTAATGTTATGCATAGTAAGTGATGCAAAGGTTGAACAATTTCACTAGTGTTAGCTTCTTTAACATCACCGATGAAGGAGATAACGATTGTGCCAAAGGAGCGTTTAGGAATGAGAGAAATTAAAGAAGTGTTACGGCAACGATACAATATATCGATGGAAGTGTCGCGCTATTTTATGCCCCGAGGTGTTTAGGACGATATGCTCTCAATGGCAACATTATCGAAGACAATGAAGTGCCCATTCAACATCGAGCGGCCTCTTAAAAGCCCGTGGATTTGTGGACGAGTCCTTCGGACCAGCCAGCGCCCTTCGGGACGTGTGGACAAGCCATGGATAACACTTTCGCGTTACCCACACCTTGACCACACTCGCTGGCTTCTCGACCACAAGCCCCACCGGCTCAACAGGCAAGCTGTATAAACTTTTTCTTTTAGTTGGCGTTTTGATAAACATGGGGCTAACTTTAGACTACTTAAATCCGGACAGATAGCGTGCTACCTAAACCGGACATCTTGGCGTGCTACTGACACATGTGCTCTCAGATTTGTAGCGCCAAAATAGCATCTATGTTAAAAAGGGGACATTTCTATTTGGGGCTAACAATTCCGTTATTAGTATTGCAAATCTTAGTCTAGCTAATTTAATTGAGTTTGCTTATGTGACTGGTTTGAGACAAGCAGACATATTGCAAATTAAGCATGACGCTATTACGCCAGCGGGTGTGCGTGTAGAAACAAGCAAAAGTGGGAACACTGTCAAAATTCTTATTGAGTGGTCAGCGCGCTTAAAAAGGATTGTGAATAAGGCTAAAGAGTATTCTACTGCCCGCAACAGTAGCTACCTATTTTGCAATACCAAAGGAAAACCCTATACCTCAGATGGATTCAGGACTATTTGGTACAAATTAATAGCCAAAGCGACTAGCCCTGATAATAATGATGAAATACGTCTGAGTAATAAATTTACTTTCCATGATATTCGCAGAAAGACGGCAACTGATCTTGAGCAGCTTTATGATCGTGAACATGCAAGAAAATTACTTGGTCATGCTGATCAAAAAACAACTGGCATCTACATCAGTGGTTACCAACCAGTAAAGGGGTTGGACTAAATTATCTAATAATATTTAAAGAAGGGGTAAATATTTAAAATTCAAGGGTTATAAAAGAAAGTTTTCTATCTATAACCCTATGATTTAAAAAGAAAAAATTGGAGCTGGCGATAAGATTCGAACTTACGACCGGCTGATTACAAATCAGCTGCTCTACCAACTGAGCTACGCCAGCATGAGGGGGGGATTCTATGCTAAAACAATGGAATACGCAAGCCATTAGCGACCATGATGCTAGCTAAATGCCGTAATTGTAGTAACTCAAAGCAATTACTCAAAGGGTGGCTTTGCAACACTTCCAATGCTGGCTTCGCCAGAATAAAACTTTTTGATGTTGCCATCTACTTTAATTTCTAGTGCACCTGTATGATCAACGCCTTGAGCCACGCCTTCAACTTTATCTTGAATGGTGTGTAAGATGATCTGTTTATTTAACAAATGATCATAACCACGCCATTGATCTACGAAGTGTTCGAACCCTTTGCTCTCGAACTCTGGTAATAGCGTCAAGAGTTCTTCTAGTATCAGTGCTGTAATATAGTTCTTATCAGGATAAGCACCAAGAATTGTTTGCATATCAGTAATTTGATTGTGAAGTTGATTGCGGATTTTGCTGGGTAAATGTAAGTTGAGGCCAATACCAATGATTGCCTGACAACCATTAATATCATCAACATTAATTTCTGTTAAAACGCCTGCAAGTTTATTACCATTCCACATGACGTCATTAGGCCATTTTAAACTTAGGCCTGTAATGTTGAATTTTGATAAGGCTTTAATAATTGCTAGGCCAACTAGTAAGGTCAAACCATTGAGAGCACCAGGGCCTGCAACAAATTCCCAGACTAAAGACATATAAATATTTTTGCCGTAAGGTGAAAGCCAACTGCGATCGCGGCGACCTTTTCCTTCACTTTGATATTCTGCTAAGCACAAACTTGCAGATGTCCAATCTTCCTTAATTTTTTCTTGTAAAAATGCATTGGTTGAATTCACTCGATTTAAAATCGCTATATTCTTTAATCGCTCAAAAGCATCTTGGGACAAAAACTGTTTTAACTTATCTTCAGAATAAAATTGAATGCCACCAGGAATGCAGTAACCTCGGCCTTGTACCCGATGAATTTCAATTCCCACATCATCCAATTGCTTGGTGATTTTCCAAATTGCGCTACGACTAATTCCTAGCGTTTTCCCAATGTCTTCACCCGAGTGGAATTGACCATCAGCGAGTAACTGTATAACCTCATCTATTCTTTTCAAATTTTTAACTCCAAACTATTTGCTTGTTTTCTCACGGATTTTACAAAAATTAATTGTTTTATACCAGTTTCGTTTTATAATAAATCGTTATGACTCCTGATATTGTTTACCAATGATCTTTAAAATATCAGCAGTAAACATCCAGCACTCTTCTAAGTTTCTTACTACACAAAACTTGTCTATTTTAAAAAGTTCTTTCGTAACAAAAAACTCAGTAATTTAAAAACAAGATCACGACACATGCCTTTTTCAATTTAAACATGAGAGCAACTTTATTCTTGTTGTAACCTTGCTTAGGCTCTTTAATAAAAGCTTAAGCACGGACATTATATGCTTTCCCTCCTCTATAAATAAGCTTATAAAAAATCACGATTCCAATTAGCCCTAAGGAGAAATAACTAATCGCTAACACAAAGGTTTCATTAAATTGAACCGCTCCGACAATGGCGCTAACAGCAAATGCTGTCATTGTCTGAAAAAATCCATAAATAGCACCAGCCATCCCTCTTATTTTATGAAAAGGTGACAATGCAAAGGGTACTGCTGTGCTCATAATAAAAGGAATTCCTAGTATGGCAATAAAAACGATGACGACAATGATCATTACTGAAAGATAGTTCAGCGTCGCGAATGTCAACAATGTGATACCCGCAAAACAGATCAACAAAATGCCGAGATACAATCCCTTAAACATGCCTATTCGTTTAATAACAAATGGCGCAATGAATTTACCGACAACACCTCCGGTTGCTGTAGCAGCCACTATCCAACCATAAACAACGGGTGAAACATGAAATTGCTCTTGAAACATGAAAGAGCTCACAGTGGTATAAGCAACCGCCGCTCCCATGGCAAGGCCAGAGCATAATACTGCCCCAACAAAAACTCGGTGAGCCAAAAGCGTTTTTGTATTTTCAAGGATTACGCTAAATGAAAATGAATTTGGGGTTTTATGCAAATTCGTTTCCGGAAGGATTTTTGCATATAATAGCCCCGCTATGAATAATACGGCTCCCAGTACTATAAAATTCACTTGCCAACTAAAATAATGTTGAATATATCCCCCAATAGCAGGTGCCAATAAGGGTGACAAACTAATCACTAAGGCGAAATATGAACCATAAATAGCTAAGGCCTCTGGCTCTAACATGTCAGCCACTATCGTTCTGCCTAAACCAAAGCACACACCGGCCCCTATTCCCTGTAATACACGTAATATCAGAAAACTTGAAATATCCGTCACAAACGCTGCGGCTAAGCTTGTAATGACAGCGATTGATAAACCTATTAAAACAATAGGCTTACGCCCATACTGATCGGAGAGTGGACCATAAAAGAGCTGTCCGACGCCCATACCTAAGAGATAAATTGCAATAGATTGCTGCACGCTTTGCTGGTTAGTGTGTAACGCCTCTGCGATAAATGGCATGGAAGCTAAATGCAGATCGATACCTAAGCCACCACACATCGCCACAAAACCAACCACGAGTAAGTAAGAAAACTGCCGTAATGTAATGCTATTTTTTTTCAACTTGTACCCTCTTAACAAAGAGTTATTGTCAAAGTACTGCCATATTTCTTAAAGATTGAAGCACTTTTTATACCTTATGCTATTTAAAAAGTTACGCAACAAATGAGGGGGATTTATTTGAAAATCTAAGCTACGAATAGGCGCTAAGTGGCTTTAGCACAAGCAAAAATTTATTAATAATCACAACCTCAATCCCAAAATTGCTTATTGAGCAACTTTAAGATGGGTAATAATCTATCACAAAAGACAACAAATAGCAAAATTTTAATCAGAAGTTATGGTGGTTAGCCGTTTAAAAATCTAAATTTCCTAACGTCCAATATAAAAAAAGGGCCATCAGTGATCTGATGGCCCTTTTAGGAATTAAACACTTGGCAACGACCTACTTACACATGGGTAACCCCACACTATCATCGGCGCTGAGCAGTTTCACTTCTGAGTTCGAAATGGATTCAGGTGGTACCCACTCGCTATTATCACCAAGCAAGAAACTTATAGCTAGTAATAAGTGATTCATGCCTCATGAGTGATTCAACCACTCTAAGCCATACACTTATTGCTAGGGAAAACGCGTTTTCGACAATTTTTATCTAAATTTAGTATGTTTGTCACTATAACCTTAACTCAATGCTAGATTCTAGCAAGCTTAAGCGTTATATAACCAAGACTCACGGTCAATTAGTACGGGTTAGCTTCATACATTACTGCACTTCTACATCCCGCCTATCTACGTTGTCGTCTTCAACAAACCTTTAGGGTGTTCTCACACCAGAGAGAGCTCAT
>JAJFKI010000023.1 GCA_021773295.1 Gammaproteobacteria bacterium
ATGCTCATATCCGGTTGTACTTTTGCCTCTCCACCTGTCCATATTTGAATCTTAATATATTTTGTTGGCACACCACATGTATCAGATAGGTACACCATAACTTTTTGATTTTATTTGTGCTACCTGACACATAGGTAACACCTGATACCGGAGAGATTCGAACTCCAGACAGCTCGGTTCGTAGAAACCTACTCGAAATGTTAACTTATTGTTTTTAAATAACTTTTCAGGTACGCGTCCGTGTAATTTTGTGTCAATTTGGGTGGTTTTAGCTGCCCTTTTGACACAAATCTGACACATATAGAGATACCTAATTTATTGCTATTAACCCGACTATTTCCTATGTACACTTCGAAATAGTCTTGACCATTTCGAAGAAGTATCTATAATTAGTCATATGATTTTTTTATCTGGTATCACTTATGGAACGCCTATATCAACACATTTTCAAAGAGCATCTAGCACAGCATCGTCAAATGATATTTGTCATGGGCCCTCGGCAAGCGGGTAAAACAACGGTAGCCCAAACACTAGTAGATACTTATGCAGATGGTTTTTATTTCAGTTGGGATAATGTCAGTGATCGGGAAAAAATTATTCAAGGTCCCAATGCCATCGCAGAATCGATTAATCTTGATGCCTTAAGATCAGAAAAACCCTTAATAACTTTTGATGAAATCCATAAATTTAAAGAGTGGCGAGATTTTCTTAAAGGATTTTATGATAGTTTTCCTAATAAAGCCGCCATCCTAGTAACTGGGAGTGCAAAACTCGATGTTTTCAGTCGTGGTGGTGATAGTTTGATGGGAAGATATTTTCCTTTCCATTTTCACCCGCTGTCTGTGGCAGAACTCGCTCAGCAGAATGTCAATGTCACTCAGGAAATTTGGCAAGAGCCTCAAGCACTTGATAACTCACAATATGAAGCCCTCTGGAAATTTGGAGGATACCCCAATCCTTTTCTCAAGCAAAGTGATGCCTTTAGTCGTCGTTGGAAAAAGCTCAGACACCAACAGTTATTTGATGAAGATATTCGAGATTTGACCAGAATACAAGATATTGATCGCCTCGAATTACTTGCAGAAAAATTAAAAACACAAAGTGGTTCATTGACATCATATCAAAGCATGGCAAGACAATTAAGAGTTACCGATAACACCATTAGAAATTGGCTAGGTGTGTTGAAATCACTTTATTATTGCTTTGAGCTTCGCCCGTGGTCAAAGAATGTTAATCGCGCTGTATTAAAAGAACCTAAATATTACTTATGGGATTGGTCCCTGTGTTCAGATGAAGGCACTAGAGCAGAAAATATGGTTGCATTGCATTTGTTAAAAGCCGTGCATTTTTGGAATGATATTGGTTTAGAAGATTATGGCTTGTACTTTGTTAGAGACAAAGAAAAACGTGAAGTTGATTTTGTTGTGACTAAAGCGAATGAGCCTTGGATGTTGGTTGAGGTCAAGCTAAGGAACAACAGGAATATTTCCGCCTATCTTAAACACTTTACCAATATGTTGAAACCAAGCTATGCTTTTCAAGTTGTGTTCGATATGGAATTTGTCCAGCGTAATTGTTTCCAGGAAACTGGCCCTTTGATTGTGCCTGCAAAGACTTTTTTATCACAATTGGTGTGAGTG
This sequence comes from Gammaproteobacteria bacterium, assembly GCA_021773295.1. Taxonomy (GTDB): domain Bacteria; phylum Pseudomonadota; class Gammaproteobacteria; order UBA1113; family UBA1113; genus JAJFKI01. The sequence continues at coordinate 1,641 of JAJFKI010000023.1, forward strand.
TTCCAGCTGCTCTATTTCGAGATAGAGGGGTCAGGTATGAATTACCCGATCTATTCATTAACTACGGGTAATTCATACCTGACCCCTATGATATTAATATTCAAGTAGCAATATTCATATCACCCAATCCATGCAACTTCACGGGAGGACGATTAGGAAACTCAACAACCAAGCTCAGATCGCCCCCCATTGCTGCCACGTAGTGCTGCAATGTCGATAAAAGTAAATCTGTTCTCTGCTCTAGTCTGGAAACACCATCTTGGCGAATATGTAATTCTCTTGCAATTGCTTCCTGTGTTAATTCTAGGGCATTACGCAGATCTCGAAGGGACATTTCTTCCAATGCTAGCTGTTTTGCGCGTTCATCAATTTTTTTCTGCCGTTCTTTTGGGAGCTGCTTTAACTTATCACTTAATTTGGTACTCATGAGGTATTCCTCGCTAAACTATCTAAATGTTCAAAAAACCGTTCATCGGCCTTTTTAATGAGTTGCCTGTAAAACCGCTTCTCGCCAGTTCCTGCTTTATTACCAGCAACCAATAACACCGCTTGTTGCTCAGGATCAAAAGCAAAGGCTACCCGCCATACTCCATTTTCAGCCTTAAAACGAAGTTCTTTCATGTTATGATATTTTGAACCCTTTAGTGTATCCACATGAGGCCGCCCTAAAGATGGGCCAAATTGCTCTAATACCTTTGCGTGTGCCAATAGCTCGTCCTGTACATTCATATACAGCTCATCAAACTCACGCTCGAATTCTTTTTGAAAAACAACTTTCCAACGCTTGCCTGAAGTATGTGCTACAGAACATATGTTGTCAAGGACATTTTTTATCATAACCCACGGTTTACCTTATTCATTAGCTAAAAAATACAAAGGGATAACTTCTTTTAAGCATTTATTAATTATATCTTAAAATATAATTCTTCTTGTGATAATGCAAGAAAAAGAATGTGATGTGCCCAGCTATCCTGCCGATTTCTCCGAACTCCCGACTGCTCTGCTCGTAGAATCTACCACTACTTGAAAAATTAACTCATTGTTTTTAAATAATTTTTCAGGTGTGCGTTCATGTAATATTGTGTCAATTTGGCTGGTTTTAGCTGCCCTTTTGACACAAATCTGACACAAACCCAAATGCGTCGCTTTAAGACTAACTGGAAAAGCCATTGCTATTACCCCATTGATGCAACTCAGAAAATTTTAACTTCGGGGTATTTCGTAGTTTATTTCAGGGCTTATACTCATATGAGCGCTGATAGCATATTCTAAAACCAACTCTGCAGACTAGACCTGCTAGCAATTTCAGAGTAAAATGCAGAGCTATGGATATTATTGATATACTCACATCACCAGAAAGCAAAACCTTGGAGTTTAAACGCGATCTGTCGTCCCCCACAGGAGTTTTACGATCCATCGTCGCATTCGCTAATACTGCTGGAGGACGAGTCATTATTGGTGTTGAAGATGGTTCTAAGACAATAGTAGGCGTTAAGGAACCACACAAATTAGAAGAGAAAATTGCTAATTTAATTAACGACAATATTCAACCCCAACTACTCCCTGAAATTGAAGTATTATTTATTAGAAATACTTATCTTTTAAGCATTCAAATCTTTCCCAGCGCATCCAGGCCGCATTACTTGAAAAAATATGGTATTGAAAAAGGAACTCTTATACGGGTTGGCTCAACTAATCGCCATGTTGATCACATCATGCTTAATGAATTACAAAGAGTCAATATTATTGACTCTTTTGATAAACAGCCTATGCCCGAGCTAAGCTCCGACGCAATTGATTTCGATGCTATTTCTGAGGCTTTTTCTGATCTTAAAGCTATAAAGGCAAAAGATCTTGAATCATTAGAACTCATTACCACTTATCAACAAAAAAAGGTACCTACCAATGGCGGGATGATTTTATTTGGCAAAAACCGTTTAAACCACTTTCACGATGCGTGGATCCAGGCCGGTCGATTCCAGGGAAAATCAAAAACAAACATATTGGATACATGGGAGATCACCTCCTATCCTGTTAACGCGGTTGAAGAAGCTCTACAATTTATAGAAAAACATGCTATGCGCGGCATTGAAATAAAAGCAGCTAAACATACAAAAAAATGGAGTGTTCCTCTCACAGCTGTTAGAGAAGCAATTATCAACGCAGTCGTTCATACTGACTACTCTCAGCAAGGATCACCGATTAGATTAGCTATATTTGATGATCGAATCGAAATTGAAAATCCAGGTTTGTTGCTATTTGGTCTGACCATTGAAGAAGTAAAGCGTGGCGTTTCCAAACTTCGTAATCGTGTCATTGGACAACTCTTTTTTCGTTTGGGACTGATTGAAAGATGGGGTAGTGGTATAAAACGTATTATTGATAATTGCCACGAGGCTGGATTTCCTGAGCCCACCTTTGAGGAAATTGGCACTCATTTTAGAGTTACCATTTATACTGAAAAAGCTGCTGAGCCTATTTTAGATGACACTGAGCAACTGATTATTGAAAACTTAGAAAATGCTAATGGCTTGTCGACAAAAGAACTTGCTGTCCGTATTAACAAAGCTGAGCGCACTGTGCGTAATCGCTTAGTTGAGTTAATTAATAAAGATTTAGTTGTCGAAGTGGGCAAAGGCATTAATGATCCAAAAAGAAAATACTTTATCAAGAAACAGCACTAGAATAAAAGACTATTATCGGCGCACTTATGGTAACCGTTCATAATTACCCATCCTGCCCGACTTATCGTATTTCCTCGACATTGGACACTGCTTTTAATTCAGATTAGTTTACTTTGTGTGTCACATTGTAAAGCTAAGGTGGTTCCGCGATAAATAATCGGAAAGCGACATTTACTTCAACTAATTCCTAACAGGGAGTCAAAGATATCACCTTATGATCATAATGATCATTTCTTATGTTTTCGTAAGCGTCCGGCGAATCACCCCAGATTTAGGGTTTCCAATTAACAGGAAATAAGCTATGGATATCCTTGTAGAGCGTCGTTGGTAATCGCTCTAAGGTACTTTTTAAATAATCATAGGTATTGATGCCTAAGACTTTGC
>JAJFKI010000024.1 GCA_021773295.1 Gammaproteobacteria bacterium
CGTACCTCAAAATGCGATTTTCTGCCGGGCGCTTTTTGTTCCCAGGAGCCGTTTGAAACTTGCCAATAGAATGGCTATTACCTGCGTTTCAAACGGCTCCTGGGAACAAAAATCACCGCGGCATAAATCTCGCATTTTGAAGTACGATGGGTATAGGTGATGATTTGATATAAGTGCCAGGATTTTTGTATAAAGATACGTTGAATGACTTTGGTTATTTTAGCTTGATGATGATTTTAATTCTGAAAGCGACGATTCCCTTTTTACTTAGCCTTATTATATTGGTACGATGGGGACATTGTGGCAGCGATGGCTCATCAGAAGCCGGGAAGCAAAAAGTTGCCTGGCAGCCTTATTAGAAACAATATCTACAATTTCAGGGGAGAGTGATAAATGATTAAGCGATTGATGACCATTGTCATGATACTATTAGTGACTAGCGTTTACGCCGAGACTAACACAGGTTTTGAGCCAACATCCAAGACCCTAGCAGCACAGCAAGCAGTAATAAAAGCCTTACCCTTTGAAAACACACAATCATTTGCCGATGCGCAAAAAGGTTTTATTGCTCCTTTGCCCAATCAGGGTGTACTTAAAGAGGGTGACAAAGTAATTTGGGATTTAAGCCAGTATGATTTTATTAATAAGACCAAGCAAACGCCCGATACAGTTAATCCTAGCCTATGGCGACAAGCTAAACTATTAATGTACGCTGGCTTATTCAAAGTTACCGATGGGATTTATCAAATCCGTAACTTAGATTTATCAAATATTACCTTCATAGAAGCGCCTGATGGTCTAATTGTGGTGGATCCTTTATTATCCGCTGAAACAGCAGCAGCAGGCTTAAAACTGTATTACCAACACCGCCCTAAAAAACCTATTAAAGCCATCATTTTTACACATTCTCACGTGGATCTTTATGGTGGTGTACGTGGTATTGTTGATGAGAAAGATATCAAGGCAGGTAAGATTAAAATCTATGCACCCAAGGGCTTTTTAGAAAATGCTGTGTCTGAAAACGTGTTGGCCGGGAACGTGATGGCAAGACGATCGAGCTATATGTATGGAAATTTATTACCAGCTTCCACAACAGGGCAAGTTGGATCAGGGTTAGGTTTAACGACGTCTAATGGTACTGTGACACTATTAGCACCAACAGATTCGATAGGGAAATCAGGTGAAAAACGTAAGATTGCAGGTTTGGATGTTGAATTTATCTTTGCTCCGGACACAGAAGCACCCTCAGAAATGTTTTTTTTCATCCCTAAATATAAAGCGATGACGGCCGCGGAAGATGCCTCTCAAACCCTACATAATTTATATTCCTTACGCGGAGCAAAAATACGGGATGGGAAAGCCTGGTCCGGTTATTTAAATGAAGCGATTGATAGGTGGGGAGATAAAGTTAACGTTTTATTTGGTATGCACCATTGGCCAGTGTGGGGACAAACCACAGTAGTGGATTATTTGGAAAAGCAACGCGATGTTTATAAATATATTCACGATCAAACCTTACGCCTCGCCAATGAGGGATATGACATGAATGAAATTGCTGAAAAAATAAAATTACCAAAATCCCTTGCTAATACTTGGCATGTCCGTGGGTATTACGGTAGTGTCAGCCATGATGTGAAAGCCGTGTATGTATTTTATTTGGGATACTTTAATGGAAATCCGGCTACTTTAAATCCATTGCCCAGAATAGCAGCCGGTAAAAAATATGTAGAATTTATGGGTGGTGCTGATAATTTGTTGAAGCAAGCACAAAAGTCTTATGACAAAGGTGAATATCGTTGGGTAGCACAAGTTGTTAACCATTTGATTTATGCCGATCCCAATAATCAACACGCTAAAACCTTACAAGCTAAGGCATTAACACAACTAGGCTACCAAGCGGAAAGTGGGCCTTGGCGTAATTTTTATTTGACTGCGGCAAAAGAATTAATGCAAGGCGTAAAGAAAGTGGGGATACCTGATATTGTTAGTCCTGATACAATTAAAGCCATGCCTATGAGTAGTTTGTTTGATTATTTGAGTATTAAATTAAACGGGCCAAAGGCTGAGGGCAAAGTCATTACCATTAATTGGAATTTTACTGATAATCAGGAAAAATATACACTCTACTTAAAAAACTCAGTATTAAATTACTCGTCTATTAAGCTGGCGGATAATCCAGATGTCACTGTGACACTAAGTCGTAACAGTTTGGATAAAATTATATTAAAGCAATCAACAGTTGCTGAGGAAGTGAAGTCTGGAGAAATTAAATTTACTGGAAATGAAGATAAATTAATCGAATTATTTTCTTTGTTGGATAGCTTCGATTTTTGGTTCAATCTAGTTACACCAGTGGATGGAGCACAAAAATCAAGTCGCCTAAGTTTCGCATTTTGAGGTGTGACGGGTATAGGTCTCTAATAAATTGGATCAAGATCAGTGAGATTTATTGCTGTAAATGAGAGGGCGGCCTCGAACCGCCCTTAAATTTTAGGGTGAGTCTTTAGAATGGAATGTCATCATCAAAGTCACCAGCGCCACCGGCAGGTGCTGCTGATTCCATAGGAGCCGCTTGATTTGGGGCTGCTTGTTTAGCTGGCGCATTAGCAAAATCACCTTGTGCGCCACCGGCGCCACGTGAATCTAACATTTGCAATGAGTCCGCTGTGATTTCTGTGGTATAACGATCGTTACCGGATTGATCTTGCCATTTGCGCGTACGCAGTTTGCCTTCGATGTAGACTTTACTCCCTTTACGCAAATACTCACCGGCAATTTCCGCTAAACGGCGAAAGCACACCACGCGATGCCATTCAGTTTGTTCTACCATTTCATTGGTATTCTTATCGCGCCATGATTCGGAGGTGGCGATGGATAAGTTCACCACTGCAACACCGTTAGGGGTATAACGCATATCGGGATCAGCGCCTAGGTTGCCGATTAAAATTACTTTATTAACACCTCTTGCCATTATGATTCTCCTAATTAGATTGAAAAAGGTTTGAGCTCTTCTTTGTTGATCACACTGTTATCGATTTTTAAGTACGCGGTTTTATCATCCACAGCTACCATGGCTTCCACCACACCGACTATTTGTAATAAACGTTGTTGCAGCGCTTTCGCTTCTTTAGCGTTATTGACGCCGACTTTTAATAGGAATGTACCCACATGACGTGGCTTTTTCATGCCAAAGGCGATGAGCAACCACAACAGAGCTACGACTGCGCATAATGCATAAACACCCTTGATGTGGTGAGCACCAAACAACCAGCCACCCAGCGTGCCGCCGAGGAATATTCCTAAAAATTGTGAGCATGAGTATACCCCCATGGCTGTACCTTTGCTACCAGGAGGCGCAATTTTTGAAATTAAAGAAGGCAAGCTGGCTTCTAATAGCGTAAAGGCTGTAAAGAAAAGATACATGCTGATGCCAATACCAATGATGGAGCTGGAAAAGCCTACCAGACTTAATTGTGATAGTGCAATGACGGCAATCGCTGCGAGGAAGACGCCTTTCATTTTGCGCTTTTTTTCAGCGATGATGATGAAAGGTACCATGCTAATAAAAGAAAGCACTAATACGGGTAAATACAGATGCCATTGTTGCGCTTCTGGTAAGCCTGCGACTTGTTGCAGGGCAAAGGGGATGGCAATAAAGCTGGCGGTTAAAATACCGTGTAAACTCATGATGCCAAAATCCAAGCGCAGTAATTCAGGGTTGGATAAGACTTTTTTAAATTGCCCAGGCTCGGGTAGGGCATCTCTGTGAAACAGACTTTGCTTAGGATGGGGCACGGCGGTGTAGAGCATTAAAATCCCAATGCCGGCCAAAAGAGCCGTTAACCAAAAAATCCCCGGTACGCCAATCATGCGATTCAAGATAGGGCCTAATATGATGGATAGCGTAAAGGATAAACCAATCACCATACCAATCATGGCCATGGCTTTGGTGCGATGTTCTTCACGGGTTAAATCAGCCACCAAGGCGATGATGGTACTGCCCACAGCGCCGGCGCCTTGAATAGCACGACCAATGATGACGCCTTCAATGCTATGGGACAATGCTGCAATGATACTGCCCAGCGCGAACAGGCACAAACCCATGGCAATAATGGGTTTGCGCCCAAAGCGATCGGATAACATGCCAAAAGGAATTTGCAGCAGTGCTTGAGTCAAGCCATAAATCCCCATGGCTAAGCCCATTAATTTGGGGGTGGCGCCTGCCAAATCTTTGGCGTAAAACACAAAGACTGGCAAAATCATGAATAATCCCAGCATACGAAAGGCGAAAATGCTGGCAAGGCTCATAGCGGAGCGCTTCTCAAAAGGGGTCATTTTGTCATATTGCATGTTATTGGCTCATTGGCTGCTATTTAAAATGGGCCACAGTTTAACATAATTTTACACGGTCATAAAGTTGCCAAATAGAATAACAATGAAATGACTAGACCTACTCCTGCTCGTGCAATATCGTTAAGGACTAATTTTGCAACTTTCTTACTACTGCGGTGAGACGTTCCCATGGCGCTATAAGCAATTTCACGGCCAGCCAATAAGCCGAGAAAAACCCAAGTCGTGCTCATGGGAGTATGACTGTAATGTTTAAAAAAGATAAGTAAGCAGGCGAGGATAAAATCAATGATCGTCGCAGAGCGAGTATCCTTCACCGATGATTTATTAGTAACGATTTTTTGAATGCGCCCTCCACGAAAATACATTAAACAACCCACAACGATGGCCAGGTAAATAAGGATGAGGATTAACTGATTGAATGAGAGTTGCCGTGGTAGAAAAACGGCGATATTAGCCATGTCATGCATAATCCATGCAACCCATAAATAAGCAGTACTTAGAAATTGCAGCACTAACCACAAGCGTTGATTAAAATCCTTTTTCTTAATATGAAAACGTTTAAATAAATAAGCTAAGAGCAAGAAAATCACTAAACCGCACACCATTGCTAGTGAGTAACCGCCTAGGGTTTTGAAGAGCATATTCTTAATGACGGTGGGGTTGCTAAAGACACTTAACAGTAAAAACGTTGTTGACACAGGCATGCGAAAATAAGTCATGATCACCAATAAAATGGGACATGATAATTCAAGAAACGTGTAGTGTGTGGGTTGTGGGATACTCTGTAACCGCCCAAAGGCAATATCACCATGGCCGACATACCATCCTGCTGCGAGTGTCAATAAGAGTATGCCACCCACAAAAAGCCATAACACATACCAGGATAATTTTCTATTACTTGAGAGAAAGGTACCTAAGGTTTGGATACTGTCATTGGCAATGGCGCTATAACCAGCAACACAAAAACCAAACCACATGGCGAGCCGGGGGATATCATAGACTAGAAAAGCACCGAGGGTTAAAAGCAAGATGCTAGTAACGAAGATATAAAAAGAAAGACTGGGGTTGATGGTAATAAATGTGTTTTTCTTGCTAGCCATAGCATGTCCTTTGCTCATTGAAGCACGATAGGCATTATCCTAGAAACGGCCGTATCTAGGATTATACCTCTTTATGACGAAAGCAGGAAATCAAATGATCATTGACCATCCCCACGGCTTGCATGAAGGAGTAGCAAATGGTGGTGCCGACAAATTTAAAGCCGTGTTGTTTTAACAATTTAGTCATGGCGTCGGATAAGTGGTTACTAGCGGGGACTTGGCTTTGTTGTTTATAGTGATTAACGATTGGTTGGCCATCGACGATGGACCAGAGTAACTGGCTAAAAGACTGGCCATTATCACGCAGGTTTAATAACCGTTTAGCATTATGAATGGTGGCTTTGATTTTAGCGCGGTTGCGAATGATTTCGGGGGTGTTGAGTAAGCGTTGGTATTTCGTTTCGCTATAGCGAGCAATTTTTTCTGGTTGAAAATTATCGAAATGTTTCATTAAAAACGGGCGACGCTCGAGGATTAAACGCCAACTGAGTCCAGCCTGCATGGATTCTAAGATTAAAAATTCAAATAATCGCTGTTCATCATACACAGGCACGCCCCATTCTTCGTCATGGTAAGGCAGGTAAATGTCATATTGAGTGGCCCAATCGCATCGCTTCATGTTTAGTTTCTCTCACGTTGTAAAATATCTACTTATTCTACCCCAAAATTCTATTTACGCTAGAAACTGTGATAAATAATGTAGGGGCGGTTCGAGAACCGCCCTGTCGGAACTGCACCATTGTTGGCTTGATGTGACGTTCTTTCACTCACACCGTGCCAGATAAAGACATGTGTAAAATAGGAAGATCATCGGGTAGTTGAGAGGGCGCTTCGGACGCGCCCCTTGTATCTTGAGCCCGCATTTTGAAGTACGAGTATTTAAATCGATGGTGTCTCATCATCGGAGCTAGAGTCCGAGTCACTTCCTGTGGGATGAGAGTCACTGCTTGCGGCGACTAAAAGAGATTCAGAGGGTTGAATGTTTGGTACTAAGACAACGTCATATTTTTGTGCCATTACAGCGAGTTTTGTCATAGCAGTGTCTTTAGCTTTGCTAAACATGCCTACTTTTTGCTTAGGCATAGCCATGATCATGGGCCAGGTTACGGCCTGTTGCAATAAGCTTGTTTTTACGCTTAAGGGGGCAAGTGATAAGACGTCATCTATCTCGTCTAAGAGTGCATTGACTTTCGGGATCAGTGTCGAGAGTTCGGCGGTTTTTGCAAGCGCTGCTTGATTTAAGAAAATGACTCGTAAGAGGGTTTCTTGCAACGGTTTATATTTAATAAAAACACTCTTTTTTAATAAAGGCGACATTGCGCCTAATAGTGTCGTATCAACGCCAGCATTGACGAGCACGCAAAAAAGTTGGTTATATCTATCTGTCGACGATAGTGTAGGGTTAGATATAATAGTATGCAACAGCCTAATTGTCGCTTCTTGGCGCTGATTGACGAAGCCTAAAGCGACAATGGCATCATCGATGCGGGCTAGTAATGGCAGTGAGGTAACAAGAAATTCTAACTCTGCATGGTTCACATTCTTTAGCAATGTGGCGTTAAAAGTAAGATTCCCTAAACTTAATAACCGACCTAACATCACGATATCCATGGTTTTTACCACCATCATAAGTGGTGTTATTGGTGTGCCATGATGTTCGATGGTTTGATTAAGATCGATCTCTGCCATGACAACGATATGCTTCAATAAGGTCGCGCCCTGGTTAGTCGATAAGGTCGAGATTAATGTTGTTAATCCCTTGGTGTAAAGCCTTTTGCATAATGAATGATAGTGTGTTGGAGAAATTGCTTCTAAGCTAGCAATAAATCCAACTAAATTTTCTTCAGGGAAATGATAAATAAAGGCGAGTATCAATCTCGTTGCTTCTTTAATATTACCCGCTCTAACGCTTTCTCGAATGATGCGCTGCTGTAGCGGACAAGTTTCAATAAACGCTTTAATATCGTCATGACCTTCTGATCTTGCAATATCATAAGCACTCGAACCATGATACTTATTAGTATCATCTTCACAAACAGGATTAATAATCAGCGTTTCGTACTTATCCAGTAAAAATTGAAATTTTTGTAGTGAACCTAATTCAACAACCCTTAGGACCAATGGAATTTTTAAGGCTAATGGGATCGCATTAACATTGATATCAGTCGTATTAAGGATATGCTCAAATAAGGCATTACTCGCTTCATCAAGTGGTGATGTTAGAATCGTATCAATGCCGGTTGCGTATAAACATTCACAAAATTTCAAAAAATGATACTCATAAACACCCGCCATTCGCTCAAACAAGGGCATAAAACTTTCATTAGGGAAATTACGCAGTCGCGCTAAAGCAACGTTTGCTGCTTCTTCAGCGTTACCTTGTTCTAAGTGTTGTAATGCTAAACGTTCTTGGATTTTGCGTGAGGTGAGTAACTCAAGCATATCAGCATTCTCATTGGCCGTGGCGATTTCAATCAGCGTTTGACCTTTGTTGGGATCACTGTTTTTGCGACAAATAAAGGTTAGATCTATCTTAGGAAAAACTTCCAATAAACGTGCCACTTTCTCTGTTGCATTGGCTTGTACTGCACGCCACAACGCCGTTTTGCCATCATCGATAATATTAGGATCGACACCCTCTAGGGAAATCAGCCAATTGAAGGTATCCATGTTGACATAGTTCTCCTCTTCAATGGCGACAGTTAACAGATGTCTAGCGTGTGGCAGGCAATAGTTAAGACCAATGCGTTCTATCAGCTTGATGACCATATCAATGTTATTATGCATCAGCGCGTAGCCTGCCGCTGTATAGCTTGTGAGAGGGTAGCTACGGGTACAAGCAACTCCCAAAGCTAACAAACGATTGGCTATATCAAACTGTCCGTGAATGACTGCAAATACGAACAAATGATCGGCATAGAGCAAGGGGTTTGTAAGATCCTTCGCACTTTCATACAATCGTACTAAGCGTCCATATTGCTCTATTTGTGTTGTTGCCATCCAATGAAAGATATTATTGCCATCGATGAGTGGTGCGTGAAAGTCTATCTTTTTTGATTCATATAAGTGGAGGATCACATCATCATTAAGCTGGGTTAATAGGCTTACCATGATGGGCGTGCCATTTTGAAAGGTATGGCTATACCAATGGTGTGTCTCTAATAGTGTTAGAACATAGCCAATGTTTTTATGTAATTTTTCGGGTGATGCCGTATAGCGTTGTAGTGTTTCAATATCTGTTTTTATGCTCTGTAATTCTAGCAGCAGATCAGGATCAATATGAGGTGCGATACCATTAATAAACACAAGTTGTTGCATAAGACTGCGAAGATCTTTAATCCAATTAATCTCTATGGTAGGAAATCTCTCGATTAATGCGGCTAATTTACTCTTCTTATTGGCTAGCAAGGCCCAATGCAAGGGCGGCTTTTCGCAATCAATGATGTTAGGAGAAAGATCATTGTGGGCAAGTAACCATTGAAGGGTTCCCAGATTGACCTCGGGCTGGCTAAGCGCAATGGTCAAAGGATGTAGTGTATTTTCAGGAGTATGATTAATAGTGCCAGTCGCTTTTACTAACCGTTCTGCAATACCAATTTCATTGTGCAGCAGTGCGTAGCCAAGGGGGGTATATGGCGCTTCGGGGTGGCATTGTTGGCAAGATAGGCATTTTTGGCAAGATACCCCCCACTTCAATAATGTAAGAACGATGTCAAATTTCCCAGCGTGAGCGGCGTAAGCTAAGGCAAGCGCGCTAAAGTAGCGTGGCTGTGAAAGATCTTTAATTTTCGGGTAGAAATGCAGTAGTACGACAAAACGATGATGTTTAACCAGCCATTCAAAACTATTCTTGCACTCCAATACGGGTTCGTAAAATTTCGAGTTTTGTCGCGTATAAAAATAAAAAAGTTGTTCTGGCGTTGCCTCTTCTAGTATGTGTTGAATTAAGGGTTTATCATTAGCAAGCAACGCATCGAACCACCCATATTTTTTAGCAATCGCAATAATAAGACGAAAGTTATCCTTAAAATGTTTAGTGGTCTTAAGGTAGCTTAGCAGTTGTTTGAGGTTGGTATTTTTTTCTCTCAGGGTGAATTTAGTTTTTTCATCTATGAAGGGCCATACCATTCGAATGACATAAAGTTGTACGCTTAAATGGGGTAAGCTGCCGATAAATTTTATAAGGGGCTCTGAACTTTCTAAAAACTTATCATCAGTCATTACATAATGCTGATCATAATCATCCAAGGACTTAAAGTAAGCGTCAACTTGTTCAATCAAGCTCATGTTGGTGGGCGTTGTGCTAGAACAGGCAACTGGAGTAGATGAAGATGAACTGGCCGCTATGGGTGCGTCTTCAATATTTTCGCCCGTTAAAGCTTGCATCAATAAGTCTCGGACATTATTCCAAGCATCAGGAATGTGTAAAGCCGCCAAATAGCGCACGCTGGAAAAGTAATATTCTGCAATGAGTTTATCCAGTGACCGACCATAACCAGTGGCCGTACTTTTAATCATAAATTCTTCTAAGGCAGTGCGAGAAGCGCCTTCAATACAGGGGCCAGGTCCAATTAAACCAATGAAATCTTTCAACTGCCCGTGTTCAACTGCGTAATTCCAGGTGGAAATGATGGCATCACGCAAGCGATGCAAGGCGCGTCGTCTACCATCAATGGTATTATACTTTTCTGCATGAAAATACATGACACGGTTTCCCTGCAGCGCGTAGAGCTCTGCGTAAATGAAACGCCCAGTGGAGTTAAGTGCCTGCTCAAGAGCTTTGACAAGATCATTAAACCAGCGACGATTACGTTTATTAGAAACCTTAAAATTACGGCCGTCGCTAATCTTGATTAATTCCGGGATACTGCTTATCAAGCGCTTTTCATGCAGTTGGGTTTTAATTTTTAAAATACCCTGAAAAGCGGCATCATCACCAATGCCCAAGCGCTCATCTAAGTGCACGGCAAATAACAACAAGCGCCGGTGATTATCGGAAATGGACTTATCGGCATCCACATTGCTTTGTTCAGCGCGCAACACCAGTTGCAATGCCTTAGTGTAAGATTTTTGATCTGTTGTAATCGCAATATCAAATAATTCTCTATATTTCATAGAGTTACGCCTCATGTACCTGTCAACCTGTGCTTATCGTACTGATTTATCACAGTGAGTAAACTAAAAAAAGAAAGCTTAACGCCACTTTGTAAAACCAATGTGTCGCGATTGTAACATAGTGCAACGCACTTTGGTAGAAAATGGAACAATCATTTACTTGCAGGCAGCTCTGAGTTACCATTGACCGCTCTGCGATAAACCCGATTGAGTGTTACATGAAGACCATACAAATACGCGGCGCTAGGACCCATAATTTAAAGCATATCGATATTGATTTACCTCGGGATAAGTTAATTGTTATTACGGGCTTATCAGGCTCGGGTAAATCCTCGCTTGCCTTTGATACGCTCTACGCTGAAGGGCAGCGGCGTTATGTGGAGTCATTATCGTCTTACGCGCGCCAGTTTTTATCAATGATGGAAAAGCCGGATGTGGATCATATTGAAGGCTTATCACCTGCCATTTCTATCGAGCAAAAAGCCACGTCACATAATCCTCGCTCCACCGTGGGTACCATTACAGAAATTTATGACTACTTACGTTTATTGTTTGCCAGAGTTGGGCAACCTCGTTGTCCAAAACATGCAACAGTATTAGAAGCACAAACCGTGAGTCAAATGGTGGATCAAATCCTCTTCTTACCTGAAAACACGAAAATCATGGTGTTAGCACCGGTGGTTAAAGATAGAAAAGGGGAACATGTCGGCTTAATTGAATCCTTACGCGCACAAGGCTTTTTACGTGCACGTATTAATGGTGAAATTTATGAATTGGACGAGCCGCCTAAATTAGCCCTTCGTAAAAAACATACCATTGAAGTGGTGGTGGATAGATTAAAAGTTAAAGAAGATAATAAATTACGTTTATCAGAATCCTTAGAAACGGCACTGCAATTAGCTGAAGGCATTGTCACCGTTGATTTTATGGATGAGACGGATAAACAAGCTATTTTGTTTTCCGCAAAATTTTCCTGCCCCGAGTGTGGTTACGGTTTAACGGAATTAGAGCCGCGCTTATTTTCATTCAACAACCCTGCCGGCGCTTGCCAAACCTGTGATGGCTTAGGGGTACAACAATTTTTTGATGTGGACCGCGTCGTTCATGATCCTGAAGTGAGTTTAGCTGAAGGCGCTATTCGCGGTTGGGACAGACGTAATGGTTTCTTTTTTAGTATGTTGCAATCCTTGGCGAAACATTATGACTTTGATATGGATAAGCCCTTTGAGAAATTATCAAAGAAAATCCAAGAGATTATTTTATACGGCTCCAAGAAAGAAAAAATAGAAATGCGTTATATCACGGCCAAAGGCCGCGTTTTTCGCAGAGTGCGCCCTTTCGAAGGGGTCTTACCCTCCATGGAACGCCGTTATCGTGAATCAGATTCCAATACGGTGCGTGAAGAGTTAAGTAAATATTTAAGTGTCAGTAAGTGCAATCAGTGTGAGGGCACCCGTCTGCGCATCGAGGCGCGTAATGTCTTTATCGATAATATGACGATTTCTGATATCACTCACTTAGCCATTGATAAATCCTATGAATTTTTTGAAACATTGCATTTGCCAGGTTATCGCGGTGAAATTGCCGAAAAAATCCAAAAAGAATTAAGTTCGCGCTTAGGATTCTTAGTCAATGTAGGGTTAGACTATATAACACTAGAACGCGGCGCCGATACTTTATCCGGCGGTGAAGCGCAACGCATTCGACTCGCCAGCCAAATTGGTGCAGGCTTAGTGGGGGTTATGTATATTCTCGACGAACCATCCATCGGTTTGCATCAGCGAGATAATGAACGCTTATTAAAAACGTTAACCCGTCTACGAGATTTAGGAAACACGGTTATTGTCGTCGAGCATGATGAAGACGCTATCCGCAGCGCCGATCACGTAGTAGACATTGGTCCCGGTGCCGGGATCCATGGTGGTCGTATTGTAGTGGCAGGCCCCCCGGAAAAAATCATTAAACACAAAGACTCTATCACCGGGCAGTATTTATCCCATAAAAAATCGATTGCTATTCCTAAGAAGCGTGAAACCTATGATGCTAAGCGTATTATCCGTGTACGCGGTGCTAGTAGCCATAATTTAAAAGCTTTAGACGTTGATATTCCTGTGGGCTTAATGACCTGTGTTACCGGTGTTTCAGGCTCTGGTAAATCAACCTTAATCAATGAAACCTTATATCCTTTAGCGGCAAGAGAATTAAATGGTGCGACACAATTATTCCCCGCAGAGCACAAAAAAATTACTGGCTTAGGCCACTTCGATAAAGTCATCGACATCGATCAAAGTCCTATTGGCAGAACGCCTCGTTCAAACCCAGCCACCTACACTGGCATGTTCACCCACATCCGCGAATTATTTGCCGGCACCCAAGAAGCCCGCTCACGGGGTTATAAAGTTGGACGCTTTAGTTTTAATGTCAAAGGCGGTCGTTGTGAAGCGTGTCAGGGCGATGGTTTAATCAAAGTGGAAATGCATTTTTTACCAGACATCTATGTTGTCTGTGATGTCTGTCACGGTAAACGTTATAACCGTGAAACCTTAGAAGTCTTATATAAAGGCAAGACTATTCATCACGTCCTAGAAATGACGATAGAAGAAGCCAGAGAATTTTTCGATCCCATCCCAGTGATTGCCCGCAAATGCCAAACCTTAATCGACGTTGGTTTATCTTACATTCATTTAGGCCAAAGTGCGACGACCTTATCCGGCGGCGAAGCGCAACGCATCAAACTAGCCAAAGAATTATCAAAACGTGACACCGGTAATACGCTTTATATTTTAGACGAACCCACCACTGGCTTGCACTTTCATGATATCGCTCAATTACTAGAAGTCTTACACCGTCTACGGGATAGAGGCAACACGGTTATCGTCATTGAACACAACCTAGACGTCATCAAAACCGCGGACTGGGTCATCGACTTAGGCCCAGAAGGCGGCGACAAAGGCGGCACACTCGTTACCGCCGGTACCCCAGAAACGATAGCTAAGTGTAAACAATCTTACACCGGACAGTTTCTTAAAGGGATGCTGGCGTCGTATAAAAAATAGTAGTTTAAATTTTTCCCACAAAATAGTACAATAGCGCCTGATTAATCAAGAAGATAAGCTATGCCATTACACGTTTACGGTATTAACTATCGAACGGCGCCCATTGAGTTGCGGGAGCATATGGCGCTCGCTCATGAAAAATTAGCCGAGCCCTTGGCGAATTTACTCACTCAGCCTGGTGTGTCAGAAGCAATGATATTAGCCACTTGTAATCGTTGTGAACTCTATACCATCACACAAACGCCTATTTCCATTAAAAACTGGATTGATATCAAGCATATATTACCCGAAAAAGCTATCGCTAAGGTTAGTTATGAGCATTGCGACGAAGAGGCGATGCGGCATTTATTGCGAGTTGCCTGTGGATTAGACTCTATGGCCTTGGGCGAGTCACAAATCCTAGGCCAGCTCAAAAATGCCTTTGTTGAAGCCAAGCAATACAGTGCCATAGGGCCATGTCTTGGGCATTTAATCGAGAATGTCTTAGCAACCGCGAAAAAGATTCGCCAACAAACAGAGATTAACAGTCATACGACCTCTATTGCTTCCACGGCTGTGAATTTAGCAAAATCTATTTTTTCAGACTTTACGCCTTTGTCAGTATTATTAATCGGCGCTGGGGAAACGGCTGAATTAGCTGCTCATCATTTTTTTGAACAAGGTGTTAAACATATTATTACTGCGAATCGCAGTCTGCATCGTGCGACCCGTTTAGTGGATAAATTTTCAGGACAAAGCATTGCCCTTGGTGATATTCCTGATTATCTGCCAAAGGTTGATATTGTCATTTCTACCACAGCGAGTCCACAGCCTATCTTAAGTAAAGATATGGTGCAGCGGGTTTTAAAGTCTGCGCGTCAGCGTCCCACGTATATCATTGACATTGCCATGCCGCGCGATGTGGAGCCAGAGGTGGCCGAGCTGGATGATGTTTATCTTTATAATATCGATGATTTACAAACGATCGCCGCCGAAGGCTTGCAAGAGCGCCGACTCGCTGCAGAAAAAGCAGAGCTTATTATCGATGCTTGGTTGCAGCAATACCAGCAACAATTACATGGCAAAGCATTTATTGATACCATCAAACACTTTCGCCAACGTGTAGATGATATGAAGCAAGTAGAAGTCGATAAAGCATTAAGTTTATTACAAGCCGGCAATTCACCAGAAGAGGTTTTATCAACGATGGCAAAAGCCATCACCAATAAAATGATGCACTATCCCACGATACAATTACGCCGTGCTAGCCAAACCGGTAAAACGGATTTGTTAAACGTGGCGAAACAATTATTTGACGTAGAGCTTGCCAAGGACGATTAACCAGGACCAAACGATGAAATCTTCAATTCAAACAAAATTACAAACCATGGTAGAGCGTTATGAAGAAATTGCGGCGCTGCTAAGTGATCCAGACGTTATTGGGCAACAGAGTAAGTTTCGTGAATTATCCAAAGAGTATGCGCAACTCGAACCTTTGGTAAAAACTTATCATCACTATGAGCAATTGATGCAAGACATGGAAACATCAGAGCAATTATTGCAAGAAGATGATGCAGACATGCGAGAAATGGCGCGCCAAGAAATAGCTGAGAGTAAAGATAAATTACAAGCCTTAGAAGAACAATTACATGTTCTATTATTGCCTCAAGATCCTAATGATAACCGTAATATTTTCTTAGAAATTCGTGCAGGCACGGGTGGTGATGAAGCGGCGATTTTTGTCGGTGACTTATTCAGAATGTACAATCGCTATGCGGAGAAAATGGGATGGCGTACTGAAGTCGTGAGCCAAAGTCACGGTGAACACGGCGGCTTTAAAGAAATTATTGCCAGGATCACAGGCCAAGGCGTGTATTCAAAATTAAAATTTGAATCAGGCGCGCATCGGGTACAGCGAGTACCGGTAACCGAGTCACAAGGCAGAGTCCATACCTCAGCGTGCACCGTGGCTATTATGCCAGAAGTTGAAGCCATTGATGAAATTGATATCAATCCTAGTGATTTAAAGGTCGATACTTATAGAGCCTCTGGCGCTGGTGGTCAGCATGTGAATACGACAGACTCAGCCATACGTATTACTCACTTACCCAGCGGTATTGTTGTTGAGTGTCAAGATGAACGTTCACAACATAAAAACCGCGCCAAAGCGATGACCTTGTTGCAGGCAAAAATACTCGCTCACGAGCAAGCCGTGCAGCAACAAGAGCAAGCGCAAACTCGAAAAAGTTTAGTGGGTAGTGGCGATCGATCCGAGCGCATTCGTACTTATAATTATCCGCAAGGTCGCGTTACCGAGCACCGTATTAATTTAACTTTATACAAATTATCTGACATTATGGAAGGTGAATTAGCACAAGTGGTTGATCCCTTAATCAGAGAGCATCAAGCAGAACAAATGGCAAGTTTGAGCGATGATAGTGAGTGAGTGTAATGTTACAACGTGCATCGCAATGGCGAAGCAATATCTTCATTCCTCTGAAACGGCGCAGCTGGATGGGGAAATTCTATTAACAGACATATTACAAAAAGACAGAGCCTTTATTTATGCGAACCCTAATCATCGGTTAAGTGACGCTAATTTTCAGCGTTTTATTTCTGGTTTAGCAGCACGTGCCTGTGGGGAGCCTATTGCCTACATTACCGGTCATAAAGCATTTTGGACAATTGATTTAGCCGTGTCTCGTGCAGTGTTAATTCCGAGACCAGAAACAGAATTACTGGTGGAACAAAGCCTCAAATTTTTTGCCAATAATGAGGGTGCTATTCGCGTGCTCGAGTTGGGCGT
This sequence comes from Gammaproteobacteria bacterium, assembly GCA_021773295.1. Classification (GTDB taxonomy): domain Bacteria; phylum Pseudomonadota; class Gammaproteobacteria; order UBA1113; family UBA1113; genus JAJFKI01. The sequence goes on from JAJFKI010000024.1 coordinate 16,410, forward strand.
TGGTAGTGGCGCGATTGCTTGTTCATTAGCAAGCGAGAAACCAGCGTGGCAAATACTAGCCGTCGATGCATGCCCAGCAGCTTTGAAAATTGCAACGCAAAATGCACAAACACTACAATTAGACATTCAGTTTTTGCAAAGTGATTGGTTTAGCGCAATCCCTGAAGGTGCAACATTCGATTTAATTGTTAGTAATCCTCCTTATGTCAGCGCAACGGATGAGCATTTAAAATCACTCAACTTTGAGCCAAAAAACGCACTTGTCAGTGGTGCTGATGGTTTGACCGCATTGAAAAAGATTATTGTCACTACACCTAACTATTTATCAGCTGGAGGGTGGTTACTCTTCGAACATGGCTATCAGCAAGGGGAGGCAGTACGGCGCTTGATGCATCAAGCGGGGTATACGGCTGTTAGCACTTTTTGCGATTTGAATGGCAAAGAGCGCGCTACCCGTGGGCAACGATAAAGAATAAAAAGATCATTAATTTTTTTAAAAAAAGATAGTGCTTCTTGATAACAATTGGTATGCTATGTGCTTTTATTTCAGGGATAAAATATTGCCTGATTTGGCAATAAACATTCGATTATTAGCACAAATCAAACGCCAAGTGGCGGTGCTTCATAATTCGTTAAGGTAAAAAAAATGCCTGAAATCAATAGGGACTGATTTTTTGTATTATACTTGTACAATTGAGACAGCTAGGAGTTAGCAATGGCCACAACAGCCAAAACCAAGAAAACAACTGCAATAGGTGGGTTAGCCATGGGTTTAGAAGGCGTCGTGCCATACAAGCCTAAAAAAGGTGAAGAATACATGTGCGATGCTCAAAAAGAGCATTTTCGTACCATATTAAACACCATGAAGCGTCAACTAATGGAAGACGTTGATACTACCGTAAGCAGCATGCGAGACGACGATAAAAACTTATCTGACTTCACGGATAGGGCGACTAAAGAAGAAACCTTAAGCATCATGCTCAGAACGCGTGATCGCGAAGGTAAATTGCTCAAGAAGGTAGAAGACAGTCTTGATAGTCTTGATCAGGGCGAGTATGGGTATTGCGAATCCTGTGGCGTTGATATTGGTATTCGTCGTTTAGAAGCCAGGCCGACGGCGGTGCTCTGCATTGATTGTAAAACATTGGATGAAATTCGCGAAAGGCAACAAGGCAGTTAGTGAAGTTTCCTAAAACACTGCAATCCGGAACTTTAATCAAACGTTATAAGCGCTTCTTTGCCGATGTTCAGTTAGCCGATGGTACTATTATTACGCTGCATTGTCCTAATACGGGTTCGATGCAGGGATGTCATATCCCTGGCAAGCCAGTTTGGTATTCCACATCAGATAATAAGAAACGTAAATTACCTTATACCTGGGAATTAATCGAGCCAGAACCACAGCAATATATCGGCATCAATACCCACTTAGCCAATGCGTTAGTGTTAGAAGCGATTGAAGCTGGGGTTATCACGCAGTTAACAGCTTATGATTCTATCAAACGTGAAGTAAAATACGGCGAAGAAAATAGTCGTATTGATTTCCTATTAACCTCTGGGGAAAGTCAGTGTTATGTGGAAGTTAAAAATGTCACCTTGGGCGTGGCGGGTGGCCAAGGTTATTTTCCCGATGCGGTAACGACCCGTGGTCAAAAACACTTGCGGGAATTAATGCAAGTTTGTCAGCAAGGTGCCAGGGCAGTTTTATTATTTTGCGTGCAGCATAGTGGTATTGAACGAGTCTCTCCTGCTGATCATATCGATGCCGACTATGGGGCCTTACTGCGCCAAGCAATCGCAGCTGGTGTACAAGTCATTGCTTATAAAGCCTCATTGTCGCCTAAAGAAATTTTCCTTTTTGAGCAATTAAACGTTGAACTTTAACTATACTCATCCTCAAAGTAAGGGGCAGGGGTGAAACTAAAGTGTTCTGCTATGATGTTCATGGGGAAGGTTTTGATTTTTTTATTGAACGATTTGGCGGCTTCATTGAAGTTTTGCTTGGCGACTATTAGGCGATCATCGATGCTTTCTAGTTGTTCTTGTAGTAAGAAATAGTTATTTTCAGTGGGTAATTGGGTAGATTGTTTTAAAGCGGCCAGGGATTGTTTAATCGCTTGTTTTAATTGCTGTTGATGTAACTGCAATTGGGTGAATTGCTCGACGTTATTATAGAGTTGTTTTGTATCGTCGATATGATCTTCCCTTAAGGCCGTGGCAAGTGGCACAAGTGTTTGTTGTGCTTCGGGGTTGGCATTTTTAAGCATGAGCATAAGATTTTCTGCTAACTCTTCGCGGCGATGGTACATGGTTTCCACTTGTGACCAGTTTTGGCTGACATTTTCATCGGCATTGACTAAGTTGCTATAACTCATCCAAATGTATAAGCCAAGCGCGAGCACCACAATCAAGAGGATGCTAATAAATCGGCTCATGTTTAATTCCTTGTTTATTCATTTTAGCGCTAATCTTACCATTAAAGTGCTTAATCGTCATGTTTGAGGACCCTATCATCACCCACACGTTGTTCCTAATGTGAAGGGTTAGGGTGGGGGGATAATACAAGCTCGTGCTTGACACAAGGACCTAGGATCAGATTAAATGAAATACCCTTATTCTCCCTACACTTAAACATAAAGGCCAGCTGACATGACAGAAGAGACTGCCAACAATCGCGCATTAGGGTTAGGACTATTCATATACAGCTTACTTATTTTTGCCATCACAGTGCACTTAACAACACACGCCTTGGGTGCCGCTTATTTGTGGCTTAATGTCATTCCGCTCATTTATATATTAGTCAGCTTCAGCGTTGTTTATGGTGATAAGGTGCACCTTAAACGAGCAGCAGCTTGGATTGGTAGTGGCATGGCTTATTGCGCTTTGATGCTTTTGTATCTATTACTGGCGTTACCCTGGCGGGTAAATTGGCTAATGGTGCAGTATTTATTTAATGATTCATTTCTATTTTACGGCTTGAATCTATTCGTGCTTGGTTTTTTTCAATGGCGCTTCATGGGGCAGCTGCAAATTACATCCTTTTGGCGTGAGTCACCGTGGCGGGCAGGACTTATTGTCTTTGTATTAGCGTGGGTGTTTTTATTATATGCCCTGAGTTTGGCCTGGCGTACCCAACCGTTAACGGTGACAATTCCAGCAAATAATATGGTCCAGTACTTACAAGGTGAGGGCGTGCAATTTACGCCAACCTCTATTAACTACCAAAAGCGAGGTGAGCAATACTGGGTAGAGGCCAATGGTTATGCCTATACTCAAAGAATGATAAAACCGGTGAAAATGCTGTGGACGCCTATTAGCTCTGATACCGCAAGCGCCATATTCCGTGCGGCAAATTCGGGGGATGCCGACGCGCAACTGAGCTTAGGCGTTGCCTATTTAGCCAGTATGGGAGCAGCGAGTGATTTAAATGATGCAGTGAAATGGTTCAAACAAGCCGCGAAGCAACAAAATGCTAGTGCTGAAGAAGCTTTGGCCATTGCTTATCTTAATGGGGCAGGTACCGAAAAAAACATCCAAAAAGCTTACGATTTGCTACAAAAATCAGCTAAAGGTGGTAACATCGAAGCCAAGCAATTATGTGCAAAGATTACGAGGAGCTTGTCATGGGAGATGAAAGGCGAAGAAGGCTAACCCGTCAATATGCAAGGACAAGCTTTTGGACTAGGTCTTGGTACCATGGGCCGGATGCGCTTGATGCAGTCTCAACGCTCGAGGGTGAGCCAAAACATTCTGACGTTTCATCAAGCGGTTCTACTAGAAGAGGGCAAAAGCGTGGGCGCGATGTTGTAGCATGCAGCTTTGCGAGCGTTGCTGCGAGCAGCTCTTCAAGTGTTGCATCTATGTCAGCCGATGCACAGCTTAACCAAAAAAATAAGCGTCAGCGTAAAATCGTCAAACGTGAGGTAACAAACGAGAACAGCTTATTTTTTCGTGAGCATCAACGTATTGTCGATATGGCGAATCTTAGGATTCGTGAGCAACCGGAAAAAATCAAAGAGATAAACTGGTTATATCGGTTAAAAGATGACTTATTACGACAACCAAAGACATTACAAGATTGGTATCAATACTATAAACAGTTTTTTGTTTCTCTCGAGCTCTTGGCATTTGATGCAGATTTCATCGTCAGTGTGAGTGAAATGGCAATCTCTTTTCTAAAAGCGCTGGTACCTGGCCAACCCTACCACGAATTATTAGTTAAGTGCTCAGCGGCAGAAGACTGTGAGAGGCAGATCGATGTGATAGAAAAAATTAAGAGTGCACCACCAGAATTATCAGGCATCAAGGCCGCGCTCTTAGAAAAAAATTACTCAGAACTGGTAGACTTAATCTCAGCGATGAAGTCTTCTGATCCTTTTATCCAAGAGGGTTTGGACGCCATTCGTGCCTATGCGGATAATCAATTAACCCTTGATGCGTCAGGAGATTCACTGCCAACAACTGTTCCACTGAGTTTATTATCTATATCTGAAGAAGAGCTGGCAAATAGTTCAGACATGGAAGAACCGCCGCTGCTACGAACACTCTCACGTCACACTGAACGAACATTTATCGCTGCGTTTAAATAAGGAGAAAAACGTTATGGAACACATCACTAAACCTTTCACCGAAGGCGGAAAATCAATTGCGTTATTTGTTATTTCTTTATTTGCCTTTGCCTATACGAGTGTTTTGGCAATGGCACCTTATGCATTGCAACCAGATTTTTTATTGCACCATGGTTTGACGCTCACCCAATTTCATTTCATATTAACGTATTTTTTTATCGGTTATCTTATTGGACTTACGCTATGTGGCTTTCTGATGGATATTACCGGGGAAACGCTGGCCTTAATAGCTGGCATGGTCTTAGCTGTGGTGGCTAATCTATTATTTACTTACGGTCATGATTATCTTCACTTGTTACAAGCACGTTTTATTATGGGGTTTTCTTACGGATTAATTTCGGTGGGTGTGCTCAAGCAACTCAATGACACATTCACTCGGCGTCATTTTGCTTTTGGTTTGGCGATTCTTACTATTCTTTCAGTGGTCATCACGATTCTATCTAAAAATTTATTGCACGACTTGGGCAGTGGATTGGCGTGGTATTCTTATTTAAACGGCTTAACGGTATTGGGGCTGGGGGTGTTAATTCTCACCATATCGCCATTATTTTTTGCTGGCCGTAATATCCCGAGTAAAATAATTTCCTTTGAAGAAATCTTAGGTGTAGTGAAGCAAGCTGAGTTTTGGTTTGCAACGATTACGGTTTACATCGCATGGCAATATATTTATTTTGTCCTCAATTGGGTCACGGTTCCTTATTTGATGCATAGTTTTCACTTTAGTCAAAGCCAAACGACGACCATACTCTATTCTGCGTTAATACTCTTTGCCATTAGCGCGTTAGTTGTCGGTTATTTTGCTGAAATCATTCACCGTAAGCGCCTTTTCATTGGCTTAGGTTTTTTAATCATGGTGGGTGCATTGTACGCTTTGATTACCCACAGTGTCACGCACGTTTTTTTAGTGGGGACTATTCTTTGTATCGGTGCAATCAGCGCAGCAATTATTCCTTTGATCTATGCACGCTTACGTGAGTATTGTACGGCTTCTACCGTTGGTTTTAGCTTTGGGTTAGTGTTGCTGGTTTATATGATTTGCCAACTGTTAGTGACCCGTTTCCTCATTAACATATTCACAAAAGTTGCTGAGGGATCTGCGGTGCAACACATGAGTCATGTGGCACAATATGAAGATTTATTAGGCTTGGTGGTTTTAATTTTGTTAGTCGGGACTGTGTTAACCATTGGTTTGCGTGCGCCGCAAACGTTAATTGATAAATCAACCACGGTGACAAAAGAGTTAAAAGCATTTTGGCGTGGGGAAGCTGGTGCTGGTAGCGCTTTTTGGTTGCTTTACCTTGTGGGGACATTTTATATTGGCACGGTATTAATGGCATTAGCCTCGATGATCTACCCCGTGATTCTTGCTAGCAAACCATTGGCGCACACATTGTATTTGTTGGTCATCCCTTATCAAGTATTTGCACTGATTTGTCTTTGGCGTTGTGGGTTTAATACGAGTTGGGGTAAAGCGTGGGGGTATGTGGCGCGGTTTGTTGTGCTTTTAGGGTTTGTTGAGGTTTGTGTTTTTGTTTTTTCTTATGTTTATTTGATATTTGTTTAGTTTTTTTTTCCTCTTTTCTCGTACTCTCATCGCGGCAGGGGTTACCCCCAAAGGCTCGTCGGCCTGGGGGCCGCCTGCGCGTTACTTGGGGGTAACCCCGGCCGCGATGAGAGTACTGTATTGGGTGTGCACAAAAACCATGTGTTTTGGTTGTGTT
>JAJFKI010000025.1 GCA_021773295.1 Gammaproteobacteria bacterium
TTTGGTGTTAAGCGTGCCATAAAAGATCGACTAGCAGCTTGCACTGGGCCGACGAACAAGCCCATGAGCAATGCCAATACCCAAAAAAGGTGCTTGCTTTGAATGAATAAGGCCGCAGAGCTAAAAATCATTAAGCCAAACAAAGAAATGTAAATTGTTTTTTTAGGGCCGATACCATCGTCTAGCCAGGCAAAGCTAATGGCTCCTATAGCTGCCGTGATATTCATAGCAATACCAAAGGTAACGACTTCTGATAGCGTGGCACCAAACGTTCCCGCGAAATAAATGCCGCCAAAAGCGAATAATGTGTTTAAGCCATCTATGTAAATCGTTTTTGCTATTAAAAAATAAAGTATTTGTCGATAATCTTTTAATTGTTTAAAGGTATCGCCTAAGGCTTTTAACCCTTGCGAGATAGATTTTTTAACGCCAAGGGCTTTACTGGGAACATCAGGGGTGTATAAAAATAAAGGTAAGCAAAAAATTAAAAACCATACAGTAACGAAGGGACCGCAGATACGCACATTTTCGGCTTGAGCAGTTGGTAAACCCACGGCGTTATCAATGAATAAAAATAAAACGATGACAAGACAAAGTAATCCACCCAAGTAGCCCATGCCCCATCCCCACCCGGAAACGCGGCCGAGGTAGTCAGGGTGAGTAATGTCTTTTAACATGGCATTATAAAATACCGTACCCACTTCAAAACCAATAGTAGCAATAAACACACAGGCTAATAACCACACGCTATAGTTTGAATTAGGCAATGCATACCACATCAAACTCGTACCGATAATCATCAAAAAGCTAAAGGCTGCTAGCCATGGTTTTCTCGGACCACTTTTATCGGCAATGGCACCAACAATAGGACTCACCACTGCAATCATCAAACCAGCGTATGCCGTTGTATGCCCCCATAATGCGGTGCCTGTAATTTTGTTATGAGCCACAGATTCTGTGAAATAGGTGGCAAAAATAAAGGTGGTGACGATGGTGGGGAAGGGGGAGTTGGCCCAGTCGAACAGACACCAGGCAATGATTCCTTTTTTATTATTCATGAGATTTGTTCCATTTTTTGCCTTCCTAGGAAAAATCGTGTATGTTTTCGAACTTAATCGTTACGAGGAGCTCAAGAATGAAAAAGTGTATCACTATTATCGGTTTAATGATAATGACTGTTAGTGCAATGGCAGCTAGTCAATGGCTGGCTTCTGATAAAGCCGTGCTCAATTATTTAGAAGCGATGAATAACGTTAAATCAATTAAAGATGTGCCTATCAACATGCCAAAAGCATTGCCCGGTGATAAAACGTATTATATGACGGTGAAGAAAGTGCACCACAATCAATTTAATATCTATTTTGACAGCACGAAAAAATGCAATGGTGTTAAAACTTGCAGCGTTGGATCCATCTTGCTGATAAAAATGGGCAATCCACAAATCTATTACAACCGAGATAACAAAGCTATCACACAAGAAGTCATTTTAAAAAATGGCCACAAAGCTTATTTTACTCCTGCCCATGCAATGGCTGACTACTGGCCAGCAAGAATGGAGTGGCGCCAAGGCCCATGGCTGCTTCAACTAAACTGGACCGCGCCCAAGAACAGTGAAAAGCAAGATTTAGTAAAATTAGCCAATCAGCTTTAGCAGGTATAGGCGCTAATGACTAGCGCCTAGGTTGGGTCTTCCCCTTAATTTATAGCCCTCCATGTTAATGATTATCGTGTGTTCTCAAGTTTAAGGACGAGACGCGCTCGGTTCTTGTCCCGTGGTTACATCGGGTGTTTCATCTTCTGTTTCCGTATTTTCTGCAGCTTCTTCGGCGTCGGTTTCCTCTGCGATACTCTCCCAGAGCCACCCTAAGTCACCAAAATATGCTTGCCAGCCTTGCAACCAATAGTTATTTTGGTCCTGAGCTTTTTGCAAATTTTGTTGGCGGATATTCTCAGCTTGGTTTAGATGATGTTGGTCTGGCAGGGTGTGTGTGTAAAACAAGCGTGGTTTGCCTTGTTTTGTTTGCACTTGACGTTGCTGTTTCCAAGACTTGAGAGAGCGTTTCATTTTACGCTTTTTAGGTGACTGCCAAAATCTAAGAAGTTGGCCGCTTGATACTTCTCCAGTGTCCCAATGTTTCCAAGTTAATGTACTCATGTTGTCTTCTCCGTAAGTTGTCCAATTTACATGTCGGGATTCATTGTTAATCCCTTGTCCGTGGCTCAATCTCTGAGCGTTGTTCAATGTTAACGCAACCGAAAGCCAATGTAAAGCAAATTTTGAACAAAATAGAAAAAAAATAAAACAAAAGTAGCTTTTTTTAGGAGGTAAATATGGTGGTTAAAAGCATTTTTTATAGATAAGTTATTGAAATATATGAAGTTACCCTCCCGCACCACTTGGTCATTGCCTGTGACTATTAAATCAAGGATAATATCGCCTTCACAAAAACACTAGGTGAGGTCACTTGTGCTTATTCTTGATGGTCCTACTGCGCTTTCTACTTTCCGCTTACAACGCTTACTCAACTCAGTGCAACTGATTGATTCTAATATAAAAAACATCAGTGCTGATTACGTTTATTTCATTGATAATGTAGTGCCTTTAAGCGCGCAACAGTTACAGACGTTACAAACCTTACTTCCGGGAGCAGCCCCCTTTAAGGGCGATATCAATGCCCCATGCTATTTAAGCACCCCTCGCATTGGTACGATTTCTCCTTGGGCCTCTAAAGCCACAGATATTTGCCGAAATTGTGAATTAGACGTCATTGACCGAGTCGAGCGTGGTATTGTTTATCAGCTAAAAGGTCAAAGCAGTGATGACGGTGCTTGGCAGCAGGCATTATACGATCCAATGACTCAGAGTTTATTGACACAACTCTCAATGGCCGAGCAATTATTCTCGCATCATCAACCACAAGCATTGACCGTCATCGATATCTTGAGCGAGGGCAGAGCCGCTTTAGTAACCGCAAATAAGCAATTAGGTTTAGCCTTGGCCGACGATGAAATGGATTACTTACTCGAGAACTTCCAAAAATTACAACGCAACCCCAATGACATAGAATTGATGATGTTCGCCCAAGCGAATTCTGAACATTGTCGCCATAAAATCTTTAATGGTCAATGGATCATTGATGGCGAAGAGCAGTCCACCACACTTTTCAAAATGATTACGCAAACTTATGATAATGCACCCGAAGGTGTGTTATCGGCTTATAAAGACAATGCGGCTGTGATTAAAGGTTTTCTTGGCGAACGTTTTTTCATGGAGCCACGGGATAAGTGTTATCACTTTCAACAAGAACCAATTCATATTGTCATGAAAGTCGAAACCCATAATCACCCCACCGCCATTTCACCATACCCTGGGGCTGCCACTGGTAATGGTGGTGAAATTCGTGATGAAGGTGCCACGGGCCGTGGTGCTAAACCAAAAGCGGGTTTGACCGGCTTTAGTGTGTCCCACTTACATATTCCTGAATTAGCCCAACCTTGGGAACAAGCTTATGGCAAACCAGCACACATGGCATCTTCCTTGGAGATCATGTTAGAAGGGCCCATCGGTGGCGCTGCTTTTAATAATGAGTTTGGTCGTCCTAACTTATGTGGCTATTTTCGAAGTTTTCAATTGCAAGTGAACGAAAAGGTACGTGGTTATCATAAACCCATCATGATAGCCGGGGGTTATGGTAACATCCGAGAAGATCATGTAGCGAAGTTACCTTTGCCGGATAAAGCCTTATTAATCGTATTGGGTGGTCCCGCCATGGAAATTGGTTTAGGTGGTGGTGCTGCGTCTTCAATGGCAGCAGGAACATCTGATACGCGTTTAGACTTCGCCTCCGTACAACGAGAAAATGCAGAAATGGAACGGCGAGCACAAGAAGTCATTGACAATTGCTGGGCCTTAGGCGATGACAATCCTATTTTATCGATTCATGATGTAGGGGCTGGTGGCTTATCCAATGCATTGCCGGAAATTATTCACGATGCCGAATGTGGGGGGCGTTTTGAATTACGTGATGTTCCCAATGCCGAGCCAGGCATGACACCCTTAGCTATTTGGTGTAACGAAGCACAAGAGCGCTATGTGATAGCTATCAGTCCATCGCAGTTAGCGTTATTCACCGCCTTTGCTGAGCGTGAGCGTTGTATTTTTTCCGTGGTTGGGCATACGACGAAGGAGCATCACTTACAAGTGACTGACAGAGCATTTAATAATAAGCCCATCGATATTCCTATGGATGTGATTTTTGGCAAGCCTCCGAAAATGTTGCGTGATACTAAACGTAAGGCTTATGAATTACAGGCATTTAATACCAGTGAAATTAATGTCAGTGATGCCATGTTGCGAGTCTTGCAACATCCTACCGTTGCCAGCAAAAACTTTTTAATTACTATTGGCGATCGCAGTGTTGGAGGCCATGTGGTGCGTGATCAAATGGTCGGCCCATGGCAAGTGCCTGTAGCAGATGTGGCAGTGACCACCAATAGTTATCGCAGCTTCACCGGTGAGGCAATGGCCATGGGTGAAAGACCTCCTGTTGCCCTAATATCACCGGCAAGCTCAGGGCGATTAGCCGTGGCAGAAGCACTTACCAATATTGCAGCTGCAAAAATAGAGGCTTTGTCAGAAATCCGCTTATCGGCAAACTGGATGGCGGCTTGTGGCTATGACGGTGAAGATGCCGCCTTATTTGATACGGTTAAAGCCGTGGGTGCTTTATGTGTCGAACTTGGGATCACCATCCCCGTGGGTAAAGATTCATTATCCATGCGCACCAAGTGGCAAGACAAGCATGAAACGAAACAAGTGACAGCGCCTTTATCATTAGTTGTATCTGCTTTTGCGCCCGTGAGTGATGTGCGTCAAACCTTAACGCCGCAGTTGCAAGACAGTGCGGATACACAATTATGGTTAATTGATTTAGCCCAAGGTAAGCAACGCTTAGGCGCGTCCATTTTAGCGCAAGTGTATAAGGAGCTAGGTGATTGTGCGCCTGATTTAGAAGATGTACAAAGCTTAAAGCAATTCTTTCATGCCATACAAGCCTTACAGGATGAGCAATTACTTTTAGCCTATCATGACAAGAGTGATGGCGGTTTGTGGGCGACACTTTGTGAAATGGCCTTTGCCAGTCGTTTGGGGTTAGATATTGAGCTCAGCGTTTTAGGTGATAATGCCATGGCTGCTTTGTTTAATGAAGAATTAGGCGCTGTGGTGCAAATTAAATCAGACCATGAAGGCCAATTTAAAACAGCATTACAAAATGCCAATTTATCTAACGCTGTTTATAAGATTGCGACAATTAACAAAGAACAACAGATTCGCGTGAGTCATAATAGCCAAGTGTTAACAACACATTCTCGCATAGAGTTACAACAAGCATGGGCGCTAACGTCTTATTATATGCAACGCCTACGTGATAATCCACAGTGCGCTCTACAAGAGTATCAGCAACTATCCGATGAAACCGATCCAGGTTTAAACGCGACCTTATCCTTTGATATCGATGAGCGCATTGCAACGCCATATCTTAATTTAGCCGCGAAACCACAAGTGGCCATCTTGCGTGAGCAAGGTGTCAATGGTCATGTGGAAATGGCGGCTGCCTTTACCGAGGCAGGGTTTGAAGCCATTGATGTTCACATGAGTGATATTATCACGCAGCAAATGAATTTAGAACGCTTTGTTGGTCTCGTTGCTTGTGGTGGTTTTTCCTATGGTGACGTCTTAGGCGCTGGCCAAGGTTGGGCGAAATCAATATTAATGCATGACCATGCTAAAAAAGTATTTAGTGATTATTTTCAGCGTAGCGATACCTTTGCATTAGGGGTTTGTAATGGCTGCCAAATGCTAAGTAGTTTACAAACGATTATACCGGGTGCTGATAATTGGCCAACCTTTGAGAGAAACACGTCCGAACAATTCGAAGCTCGCTTGAGTTTGGTTGCAATTCCAGAATCACCGTCTATATTCTTTAAGGGTATGGCCGGCTCAAGGATGCCAATCGTAGTTGCTCATGGCGAAGGCCGTGCTAAATGGAAAGCTGATGCAGCACAGCAACAAATAACCCAGGCGAATTTAGTGGCGATGCAATATGTGGATAATCATGGCAAAGTCACTGAGCGATTCCCAGCAAATCCTAACGGTAGCCCGGGCGGGGTGACGGCTGTTACGACCACCGATGGTCGCGTTACCATAATGATGCCGCATCCAGAGCGAGTATTTCGAGCCATACAAATGTCTTGGCACTCAGCAACGTGGCAGGGAGCCAGCCCTTGGTTAAGAATGTTTGAGAATGCCAGAGTGTGGCATTCAAGGGGCTAAAACCCCATGGACACCTAAGCTTTCCTTAAGAATATGTGGGTAGAATAGCCCCAGATTAACCTTTGGAGATTATATGAAAATGGCTGCTGAAACAAAAGTGACGCTGCCCTGGAAAAAAAGAAAAAAATCCAAGTGGAAGCCTGTGTGGAAAGACTTCGATATTCGCAGTCGCGTTTATAATCCTACGCCTGAAGATTTAAATCCATTCAGTAGAACAGTAACTTTAGATGCTGTAAGAAATGACTTTGATCGTAAAAACTTAGCTTTGATTCAATTTAATGGCGTATCATTTCTTAAATCCACCATGCAAGTATACGAGGGAGTTCCTTATCTTGAGACAGCTTTTAGTAAAATCGAGGAACAAGGCAGTGCGCTGTGGTTTTCACAGTTCAATGAAGAATGTTTGTCTGGCTTGTCGGATGAGGCAAGAAAGCAACAAGAGTGGCTTTTATTAGAAGTAAAAAATGCCTTATATAAAAACTTCGTATTACAACTGAATTTGTTAACGTCGTCAGCGTCAGTACGCAATGGTATTCTGGGTGTTCTTAGTCAAGAATCATTATACGGCTGGGCACGCTTTTTCTTTAGCAAGCACTTTGAAACAGCGGGCATGGAGACACAATTTATTAATTTCACAAATGGTGATGTACTCGGGAGCGTCAATATTGTTTTCCAGCAAAAAATAAAATATAGAAACACTGTTAAAGTAGGACATTATAAGGATTTTTCAGAGCCTATTATTTTAGGGGAGTTTAGACTTTTTATGCGCTTACTACCACAAACGCCAGAAGCTAATCTAGATTTTACGGACTACCTTTTTGCGCAGAATGATCTTGGTAAACATGCGCTTAAGACCAGTGACGCAATGTCTTCAAGTAAGATGATTGCAACATTAGCCTATGGTGCTTTGCTGCCTAACTATCAAATAGTCTCTTGCGAGATAAGAGATGCATTTGCGGGTGCCTTCGATATCGTTTTAGCGCAACAGGATTATGAGCGGAACTATTGGGATGCTTACCATTGGCGGGAAAAATGGAGAGATGCTATGGCAGTCGCGGCTAATGCTTATTTTAAAAAAAACAATACCGCAGAGCAGGCAGCCTATGCTGCGTTTGAGTTTTTTAATGAAGCTTATAGACACCCCGACTATTTAGTAGAAACACTGGAACATTTAAGTCTCAATACTTCTAAAAAATCATCGACAAAGAACAAAAACATTAAAAAGGTTGATATTAAGCATATTATTCAGAAGATATCAGATAGAGTGACTCTTATTATCAGCCATAGAGCAAAGGCTTCACATAAAAAATTAGACTATATTATGGAAGATATCACTGCTACTATCTTTGAGTTAGCGAGTAATGAGAGTGATAATGGTATTCTGATAAGTTGTTTAAGATGTGTCTTAGCAGAAATGACTGATGCGATGCGGATTTATGAAGCTAACCGGAGATCAGAGCCTACAAAGAAGAAAGCTGAGATGTCGAACTTATCAAAAGCTGACGCTACATTATTTTCTGCAGCTGCTGCTAGCAGCAGTTCGAGTTCTGCAGGTAGCGCCAGTCGTTCTTCTCTGAGGCAGTAACACATAAATATCCGAGAATTTAATCAGCTGATCCGCGGTGCTTTCATCGAATGTAACCTCGATAGTTTCTTTGACTAACATATTTAGTTTACTTTATGTGTCCGATATAGGGTATCCACATCAGATTTTGGTAGGGATATCGGCAGGGCTCTTCTCTACTACAGGCATTTATTGTCTTCACATTTGGTACGGATAATTTAATGAGATCGTAAGGCTTTACCAATGATGTTAACGGTGTCGTTCGCTATGTCGCTAAGGGTTTGCAGAGTGAGTTCACTTATCAGCATGACCGCTAGTACTAGGCAGAAAAAAAGTGCCTTAGGATCATCAAAACAGACTGCGTAAATTGCCAGTGGCAAAGCAAGCTCTTCGAGGGTATTCAAACGGACTCGATTGTAATTATTACTAATGTTGTTTCTTTGAAACATATCTACACCTCTTTAGTTTAGGATTCCTATTTATGCAATGAAGCCCGATAAAAAGTGTAGGGGCGCGTGTGAAGCGCCCCTACATTACTAACGCAGAATGACTCACCAAGCATTATTCTTTATCTGCTTCGTCTTTTTTGCTGACTTTATTATTCTTATTTTTAGTTTGCAATTTTTCTTTAATACGCGCTTTCTTACCAGTTAAGCCACGTAAGTAATATAATTTAGCGCGACGTACATCACCGCGACGTTTTACCGTAATATCTTCAACCAGTGGGCTAAAGAGTAGGAAAACACGCTCTACGCCTTCACCGTGAGATATTTTACGGACCGTAAAAGAAGAATTCCAGCCGCGATTACGTTTTGCAATCACGACGCCTTCAAAGGCTTGTAGGCGTTCACGTTTACCTTCGACGACTTTAACGCTAACTACCACTGTGTCACCTGGATTGAACTCCGGGACTTTTTTATCTTGCAAGCGTTCTTGCTCTAATTGTTCAATAATATTCGCCATTATAAGCTCCTAACTCTAAGTTATCATTCGTTGCTACAGCGGGAGGGCTGTGGTGAGCGCTCCTTGTATTCGTCTAGCAAATCCGGTCGGCGTTGTTCCGTGCGCTCGTGCGCTTTTTGTTCTCGCCATTGTTGAATTGCTTGATGATCGCCACTTAACAGTACCTTTGGTACGGCCATGCCTTGAAAGATTTCAGGGCGCGTATAGTGGGGATAATCAAGTAATCCCTGGCTAAATGAATCTTGTGCTGCAGAGTCTTCGTGCCCTAAGGCGCCCTCTTGCAATCGGGTGATGGCATCAATCACTGTCATCGCCGCAAATTCACCGCCGCTTAAAACGTAGTCCCCGACGGACCACTCTTCATCGATGTCCATCTCTATGAGGCGTTCATCAATTCCCTCATAACGACCGCAGACAAAGATAAAACGTTCATCCTTAAGTCTTTGAAGCATTTTCTGTTCAACTGGCCTGCCTTGGGGGCTTAAGTATATGACTTTAGCAGCAATTGTACAATCATTTTTTGCAGCCAGAATGGCCTTATGTAAAGGCTCTACCATCATTACCATACCGGGGCCGCCGCCATAGGGTCGGTCATCCACATTGCGGTGTTTATTGTCGCTAAAGTCTCTTGGATTCCAGCATTTGATGTCGATGATGCCGGCTTGCTGAGCACGTTGCGGGATACCATAGTCTAAGGCCGCAAACATCTCGGGGAATAGGCTGATGATATCGAAGCGCATTTAAAACTCCGGATCCCAGTCTACGGTAATACGTTGTTGTTTTTTATCGACATTTTTTAAATAAAGATCATCGACCATAGGGACTAAATGCTGTTTTTCGCCTTCAATCACTAACACGTCATTAGCACCGGTAGGTAGGATTTGGCTGACAGTGCCAAGCTTAACATCATCGAGATTCAAGACGTCCATGCCTTCTAATTCAAACAAGTAATAATCATCGTCAGCAAGCTTGGGCAATTGCTGTTTATCGACGACAATATCTAGATTGGTGTATTGCTGGGCTTGGGTTCTATCATCACAACCCTCGATTTGGGCCACATAACCCTTACCATGAGCTTTGAATTGCAAGATATTAATGGCTTGATAGCCGTTAGGATGAGCGAGGTACCAGGGCTGATAATTCGCAATATTTTCCGTAGGATCACTAAAGGACTGGATTTTCACCCAGCCTTTAATGCCATAGGCTTGTCCGATTCGACCCATCACGATAGGATTTTCAACCGCTGCCAATTGCTCGTGAGGCAGCGGTTGGCGTTCAATACGATGTTGTTTCATGGGACTTATGCTGCTGCTTGTGTAGCCGCTTTTTTATGTTCTTTTACTAAGCTTTTTACACGGTCACTGGCTTGGGCGCCTTGGCCTACCCAGTGATCAAATCGTTCTAAATCAAACAGTAAGCGAGGTTCTTGTCCCCGTGCAACCGGGTTGAACTGGCCAATGCGCTCTATGTATTTGCCGTCTCTAGGGCTGCGTTTATCAGCCACGACGATGCGGTAAAAAGGGCTCTTTTTAGAACCACCGCGAGCTAAACGGATTACTACCATAATCAATTATTTCCTTAGTTACTCTGGAAAAATGTTAACCATTTTTTATAAAGAGCGTATTTTACGCATTTTTTCATCATTTGAGAAGGGGGAGCGCAAAAATATTTTAAAAGAGGGGCAATTCATACCGGAATTGCTATTAAAAAGGCAACCCACCGCCGCCTGGGAATCCGCCTGGGGGCATTTTGCCCTGCAATTGGCGCATCATTTTACTCATGCCGCCTTTGGAGAATTTCTTCATCATTTTTTGCATTTGCGCGAATTGTTTTAATAATTTATTGACGGCTTGGATATCGGTGCCAGAGCCTTGAGCAATACGCCGTTTGCGAGAGCCTTTGATAACGGCAGGGAAACGACGTTCTTTTTTAGTCATGGAATTAATGATTGCTTCGAATTGTACGAAGGATTTATCACTGACTTGTGATTTTAATCCGGAGGGCATTTGGCTCATGCCAGGTATTTTTTCTAGCATGGAACTGGCGCCACCCATGCTTTTCATTTGTTGTAATTGTTTACGAAAATCTTCGAAGTCAAACCCTTTGCCTTTCTTTAATTTTTTAACCTGTTGCTTTGCTTCTTCCTTATCGACTTTACGTTCGGCAATTTCTAATAAGGATTGCAAATCACCTTCGCCAAGGATGCGGGAGACGATTCTGTCAGGGTAAAAAGGTTCTAAGGCATCGGTTTTTTCACCCACACCAATAAACTTAATAGGCCTTTGGGTGATTTCACGCACGGATAAAGCGGCACCGCCGCGGGCATCACCATCGGTTTTTGTTAAGACGACACCGGTTAATTCTAATGCCTCATTGAACGCCTTTGCGGTATTAGCAGCATCTTGCCCCGTCATGCTGTCGACCACGAATAAGGTTTCAATCGGATTAATCGCTTTATGGATACGTTTTATTTCATCCATCATGGCGTCATCAATGTGTAGGCGACCGGCAGTATCGACGATGACCACATCAATCATTAATTTTTTCGATAAGCTGATAGCGTCTTTGGCGATGGAGACGGGATCTTTACTATTGGAGCTGGGGAAAAATTCAACCCCGATTTCTTTTGCTAAGGTTTGTAATTGCTCGATAGCGGCAGGGCGGTAAATATCGCAGCTGGTAACTAATACTTTTTTATTTTCAGTCTCTTTTAAAAAGCGTGCTAATTTAGCGACAGTGGTGGTTTTACCAGAGCCTTGCAAACCTGCCATTAAGATCACGGCAGGTGGCTGCGCAGCTAAATTCAATGAATCATTTTCGCCGCCCATGAGTTGGATCATTTCATCACGCACAATCCTAACAAAGGCTTCACCGGGGCTGAGGCTTTTCATCACTTCACTACCGATGGCACGTTCGGTGACTTTCTCAGTAAAGGATTTGACAACGGACAAGGCCACATCGGCTTCTAATAACACGCGCCTAACATCACGGACAATGTCTTTGATATTACTTTCTGTTAAGCGCCCCTGCCCCTTAAGGCTGCGCAGTGTATTGGTTAATTTATCACTTAAACTATTAAACATCATGATTCCAGGCGTTAATAATACGGTAGCGGAGTACATACTCCCCGTGACTCAAAATGCGAAATTAATGCTATTGCTTTTTGCCCCCAGGGTTCGTTTAAAACTTGCCAATAGAATGACTATTACCTGCGTTTTAAACGAACCCTGGGAACAAAAATCAAGTCGCCTAAATTCCGAATTTTGAGTCACGGGGAGTATAGCACCTTTTGTTTCCCACCAAAACAGGCCTTTTTTTGGCTTAGGATCGAATGAATATCTATAATATGTGCAAAGCGGCTTAAAATATTGGCAGAGTTGGTCTGTTTTTGCTATATTTCAAGTACGTTTTGAGAAAGCAAGAGGTGGCGATTGTGGCTGGTGAGAATAAAGAAGATGAGATTAATAAGCAGTATATTCGCTTTATTAAAGCGGCTTTGGGTTTGTATACTGATCAGACGATTATTACAATGACGGATAGATTTGTGGCTTATTTAGACACGCCTAGTGATAACAAAAAAGCCCTCCAGCAAGCGCTTAAAAAACTACAAGAATCTTTTAAGGAGGTGGATGATAAGCATGGAAAGGAATTCCTCAATAAGCTGTTTGATGAAATGTCAAAAAGTCTTCCGCCAACATCAAGGGTAAATGCTGGGATACTGCAACCATTTGAGAAAGCTAGCTATTATGACAAGCTCAAAGAAACATGGGAAGAGACGCAAGCTGCAAGATTCAATGCTAAGTTTGTGTCTATCTGCCAAAAAGAGCCGCCTTCATTGAAAAGTATTACAAAGCTACTCACGACAAAGGATGCTGAGAGCTATTTTAATTATTATTGTGATAGTGATGAATATCTTGCAGAAGTGCTTTTACGCCATGGTAAAAATAATCCAGATGATCGAACTGTCTTTGAAGACTTGGTAAAACGAATAGGGGAGCTGAATGAAGAGTGTGTAGATGACCTGGCGGATATTTTTGAAAATAACTATGAAAATCTTAAAAAAGGCTTCGTTAGTGAACCACAACAACTCGAGTATCTAAAGGCTGTTAGTCAGCATCTTACCCTAGTTGCAGATTCACTACTTGAGGGGAGTTCCACAGAGAGCAGCGATGCTCATGCTGCCGCGTCTTCATCGTCAACCAGTGCGTCTGTTGCTAGTTCGTCTCAAACACTGTTTGCTCGCGATAAGGATAAGTATAGTGAGTCTGACTTTTTAGAGCTATGTAACAAGTTATCAAGCAGGAGCGTTGATGTTCAACAAAAAATTGCTGCCCTTAAACGGTATGTAGTAAGAGGAAATGATATTAATAGAGCAGATAAAAATGGAAACACATTACTTCATCAAGCTGCGGCTAATGGGCTACTTGTTGGTGTAGAACTGTTAGTCTCAGAAGGTGCAGATATTAAGCAGGTTAATCAATATCATCAAACAGTTGTTGATGCTGCTAAATTTGGAAAAGATGAAACTTGTATTAAGTTCTTGGAAGGTGAATACAATAAAGCTAATAGTCCACCTTCACCACAGTGAGGTGTATACGCATCGGACGCCGAAATGTGATTTTCTGTTGAGCCCCCCTGATCGTTTATAAACCACCAAAATCTTGATATAGGTGGTCTCTTTCTGGTATATTCCGGGCACATTTAAAAAACAAGAGGTGACGGGTTATGGCTGGTGAGAGTAAAGAAGTTTGCAGCAATGAGGAATTGATTTGGCGTTTTAAAGAAAAACTTAATCAGCATAGGGATGAAGTGATGATTGCTACAATGCTTAAGAGATTTACGAATTATGTAAGAATACCCGATGATGATGAAAAAAAATTAGAGAAATCACTTGAAAAATTAAAGAAATCTTTTAAGGAAGTAGACAGGCATAAAGGAAAAGCATTTCTCAACGGCATATTCAACGATCTTCCAAGGACGCAAAGAGTGCATTATGGAATACTGTATCAAGATGAACTATCTGGAAAAGCGGGTGACATAAACACTGATCCTGCTAGCAAATTTAGCGAAAACCTTGCCACCCTCTGTGGGAAAAAAGATGTTTCATTGAGCGCTATTACTGAGCTACTGAAAGAACATGGCCAGCACTTAACAGATGGTGAGGATCTTGAACATATAGAAGATGCTATCTTAAACTACGGTGAAAATAATCTATGTGATTTAAAAGCTGTTATAGAGCTGGTGAATCAAATACGGCAGTTGGACACAGAAAATGGTGGTATTTACTTATCTGAATTGATGAGCACTTTTAATATGTGGTGCGGATGGTGCAAAGAAAAGGATCCTAACAGTGCACAGACTCTCACACACTATCTTAAATCGGTCAATGATTATATTGCCTATGTTGCAATTTCAGTGCTTGAGTCTAGCGACATTAGCTCAGAAGATAGCGCCAGTCGTCAAACTGCTGCATCATCATCACCGCCGTCATTGTCAACTAATGTCCCTGTTGCTGGTTCATCAAATGCAGTACGCCTGGCTCCTCAAAGACTGTTTGCTAACACGAGCAATCCCACAACTGATGGGCAATTAGATGAGCTTCAGTACTGTGCCAGATGGAGATAGGAGTAAAATAGAGGGATCCTCGGTTAGTCTAGAGGGCGGTTCGCGAACCACCCCTACATTTTTTACGCAGTTATGAGTCAATAAGTAATACTCATGGAATTTTAAAGTAAAATGGCTATACCTATTTTAGGTCAAAAGTTGACAAAAATGGGTTATTTTTGCTATGGTGGTTAGGTTTTTTATCAAATAAAGTGACATAAGTTTACGATAGTGAGGTGATTATGGCAGCAGAAGACGGTGATAGCGCGGCTTATCTAAAAAGAGAGTTAGGGGATTTATTATCTGAAATTACCGATAAGTACAGCGCGAATGATAACTATACAGCAATAGCAAAGGCAATGAATGCGATAGGTCTTCGGTCCATTTCGACCAATCGTTATGACACGGTTACAGAGGCTCAAGTCACGTTATTAAGGGCTTTATTCTCCGAAAAACGTGAACACAGCTCATTCTCCCCTCCTGGTCTTGGCTCCCACAAAGTGTATGTGGATTTTGATAAAACCCTCAATCATGACAAGCCATCTATGCAAGGTGATTTAGATTATAATAATCATCCATTGATCGATTGGTTGAAAGGACTTGGGCCCGCTTATGATGTGGCCGTGATGTCTCACAAGGGCGTCAATGCCATGCAACCACCTAAAAACCATGGTGGTAGAAATGCCTTAGTTAACTTTTTAAAAAAGTATGAGATACCGTTTCTCTATTCTGAAGCCTATTTAAAGGCGCAAGGCCAAAATTTTGAAGGCCAAGTCATTAGACCCTTTCTTGACAGTTTGTATGTTGGTCATGATGGGCGACCCTATAGTAATTTACCTGCTACTACTTTTGCTACCATTCAACAACACAATGAAGCTTTGTCTAAGGCAATAGGGAGCTTCAATCAGGAAAGTAATAGCTTAAGGGCAGAGGAAAGCAAAGCATTAGTCCCGCTTGAAGAAAGGGGAGCCAGTGAGCAGGAAATAGCTGCAGTTAAAGGTCAAACTAAACAAACAATAGCAACGCTGCAAGGTCAATTAACCGAAAAGACACAGGCAATCATGAAGGAGATTCTTGATTTAATTAAATCATCACCTCGAGAAAATAAAAAGCGGTTGCTCAATGAAAACGAGCTAAAAGTTGTTGTAGACATGTTCGGGCAAGGAAAGGCGAATAATTTTTTATACGTGTTTGAACTGAAGGTTTTGGAGGAGATGGAGAGCATTCAGACGGAATTCTGGTATATGCATAAAGCCGTCATGCTCCATGAGCTTCTTCAGCAGGAAAAAATACGTCCTGCCACGGTGACGTTAATCGATGATCAACCGAGGAACTTGTTTGCGTTTCTTATGGCTGCGTTACAGAATAACATTAATCCCTTCGTTTTTTATCACTCTAGAAATGGTCACACCAGTGATCCGGTTTATCTTAACATGACTTATTTTTCGGCCGAGACGACGGTGATTGCAGCATTACACCAAGCGTTTATTGAGGAAGATGAGCAACGCTTTAATGAGGCAATCGAACGCTATAAAGTGTTAATGAAACTCGGTAAAATAATGAATCAAGGCGGGTATGACGAAAATGATTTGTTATGTAATTTAGTCGATCATTTTGATTTAGGTATTGATGATATCACGTATGATTTGCAAAGGTGTCAAGCGGGCATTTATTCTAAAGCTGACAAAGATAAATGGCAAGCCTTCGTCAAATTTTTTATTCAGAAAAAAAGTGAACAAAGCGAGAAACTCGCAGAGAAAGCAAGCGCTCGTTTCTTTAAGAAAAATCCTATAGCCGTGATCAATCAATTGAAAATAAATTCTGAAAAATTTGGCGTACCACAAGCATCCTTTCAATTGGCTCGGCTAGCGCAGGCAAAAAAACTTCCGCCAGAAATTGATGCTGACACGGCAGTGGAGTATTCAATGCTGGCTTTATATCAAGCCACTGTGTTTACTATGTTAGGGGTAAAGTCAACTGTTTTAGCGTGGTGTAAGAAGCATAAGCTGTTTGGTGCAATAACGGCTGATAGTATTGTTAACGTCATTGCAGGCGATATTTTCATACCATCACGATCAAAGGCTGTGATGGAATTCGTCAAAGAAATCGACGTGTGTTCAAGTTTCTCATTAGATGATGTTTTTCTTGGGGTGGCAGTTCTATTTGATAAAAAAATTAATGGTAGCAAAGATCTTCAAGAAAAGATTGACCTTGCTTCGCAATTTATCGAACTGCTCGATCAAATGAATACTCTGGCGATTTTGCATAGTTATAAAGTGCTTATATATAAATATATTGGCCAACTAAAAACCTTTGCTAAGCAAGTAGTAGATAGTCCCATGGAGTATGATGTAACTGTTGAAGAAGCATCACGTGCCCGTGCCGCTTCGGCGTCTCAATCGTCATCATCTAGCGTTGCTGCTTCACAATCACACTTTGCTAACAGTAGCTCATCAGCCGCAAGCTCCTCATCAGCAGCAAGTTCTTCCTCCCAAGGAAATACAGAGCAAATCCAGGATAGCTTTAATCTATCACCCATGTAAATGATGATGGGTATGTAGCATTTCCACTTTAAAATTCTGTGAATATGCCTTACAGCTTATACTGCGTAAAAAATGTAGGGGCGGTTCGCGAACCGCCCTCTTAACTGACCGATAATCTCTCTGTATTACCCGTATCTCCATCTGGCACAGTGCTAAAGAGAAATTATCACATCAAACCAACAATAGTGCAGCTCCGACAGGGCGGTTCACGAACCGCCCCTACATTTTTTTTCGCGCTTTATTGTATAAATGGAAATTTACAGTGGAAATGCTATATCGCCATTACAGTTGATGTTATCTTACTTTGATAGTAAGTTATTAGCATTTAAACCTATAAGGACTGAGCATTGTTAGATCTGCCGGTGAGTTCACTAGTTGCTGCCTTAGTGGTACTTATTATCGTTTCTGCCTTTTTTTCAGGCTCTGAGACGGGGGTGATGTCGGTCAATCGTTACCGATTGCGCCATTTAGCTAGGGCTGGCCATCGTTTAGCCAACAAAATTAGCCACTTATTGCAGCGTCCAGATCGCTTACTAGGCGTGGTTTTGATTGGCAATACCTTTGCTAATGTCTTAGCGTCTTCTGTGGCTACGGTGTTGTTTGTGCATTGGTTTGGTGAACTTGGGGTGATTTTATCACCACTTATTTTGACGTTAATCATTTTAATTTTTGCTGAAATTACGCCAAAAACTTTCGCCGCTGTTTTTTCGATGCAAGTTGCCTTTGTGGCAGCCTATCCATTAAGTATTTTATTAAAAGTACTCTATCCTATCGTATGGCTGGGGAACACCATTGCTAATGGTGTCTTAGCATTATTCGGGATCACGGTAAAACGTGGTGGGGTAGACAGGTTAAGTAGTGACGAATTGCGAACCGTCGTCTTAGAATCCAAAGGGCGTATTTCTGATTTACACCAAGACATGTTACTGCGGATTTTGGATTTTCAAAATATCTCTGTGGACGATGTTATGGTTCCGCGTAATGAAATCGTTGGCTTGGATTTAACAGAAGAATGGTCGGAACTCCTCAGCACGATTACACAGAGTAAATACACGCGCTTACCACTGTATGAAGATGATATTGATAACGTGCGTGGAATTGTGCATATCAAAGATGCGGTGCGTTTATTGGCAAATGATAAATTGAATAAACATACCTTGAAAAGCATAGCCAGAGACGCTTATTTTATTCCAGAGAATACGGCACTGCACACACAATTAATGAACTTTCGCAAAGAAAAACGTCGTTTAGGCATGGTGGTGGATGAATATGGTGATGTGCAAGGGCTAGCAACCATGGAAGACGTGGTGGAAGAAATCGTCGGCGAATTAGCAACCGATGTACCTGCCGTTAGTCATTCCATTAAATCTATGGACGATGGTCATCATGTGGATGGCAGCGTTAACCTGCGTGAATTAAATCGTGTCATGGACTGGGCCTTACCAATGACTGGGCCAAAAACCTTGAGTGGTCTTATCATCGAATATTTGGAACTGATACCTGATGGCCCAACGTGCCTCATTTTGGACCGTTATCCGATGGAAGTGCTAAAAGTGAAGGGTAATATGGTTAAATCGGTTAAGATTTTCTCGCGTTTGGTGCCGCCTGATGTGGATGAAAGTCATTAAGGGTGATACAATTTGCCCTTTTTAGAGAAATAATGACCACATTAGACCATATTCGCAATTTCTCCATTATTGCCCATATCGATCACGGCAAGTCGACGCTGTCTGATCGCTTGATTCAATATTGTGGTGGTTTATCAGATCGAGAAATGGAAGAACAAGTACTCGATTCAATGGACATTGAGCGCGAACGTGGGATTACGATAAAAGCACAAAGTGTCACCCTCAATTATAAAGCCAACGATGGTGATACGTATCAATTAAATTTCATCGATACGCCAGGTCATGTGGATTTCAGTTATGAAGTGTCGCGCTCTTTGTCTGCCTGTGAAGGTGCGCTACTCGTGGTGGATGCGGCCCAAGGTGTGGAAGCACAAACCGTTGCCGTGTGTTATACCGCTATTGAGCAAGGCTTAGAAGTCATCCCTGTCCTTAATAAAATTGATTTACCACAATCAGAGCCAGAGCGGGTGATCAATGAAATCGAAGATATTATTGGTATCGAAGCCCATGACGCGATTCACGTCAGTGCTAAGCAAGGTGTGGGCATTCCAGAGTTATTAGACATGCTAGTGACGAAAGTGCCAGCGCCCGTAGGTGATGTTAATGAACCGTTACAAGCTTTGATCATTGATTCATGGTTTGATAGTTATTTAGGGGTGGTGTCCTTGGTACGTGTTAAACACGGCGTGCTAAAGGCAAGAGAAAAAATCAAAATTATGTCGACGGGCAAATTCCATGAAGTGACAAAAATTGGAATTTTTACGCCTAAAGCCTCTGATACAGATGCGTTGAAGGCGGGTGAAGTAGGTTTTGTGGTTGCCAGTATCAAAGACATTGATGGCGCGCCCGTGGGCGATACCATTACCCACGCTAAACATGGCGCCGAAGAAGCTTTGCCTGGGTTTCAAAAAGTAGAGCCGAAAGTGTATGCTGGTTTATTCCCCATTGATTCTGATGATTATGAAGATTTTCGAGAAGCCTTAGCAAAATTAAAATTAAATGATGCGGCTTTGTTCTATGAGCCAGAAAGCTCTGAAGCCTTAGGCTTTGGTTTTCGCTGTGGCTTTTTAGGGATGTTGCACATGGAAATTGTGCAAGAGCGCTTGGAGCGGGAATATAATTTAGCACTCATTACCACGGCACCAACGGTTGTTTATGAAATCGAGCTCACCAAGGGTGAAATCATTCACATCGACAACCCGACCAAGCTACCGCCCGTGGTCAACATAAAAGAAATCAGAGAACCCATCGTTATCGCCAATATTTTAGTGCCGCAAGATTACGTGGGTAACATTATAAAACTTTGCGTCGAAAAGCGTGGTGTGCAAATTAATATGTTGTACGTGGGTGGCCAAGTATCGATGAGCTATGAATTACCCATGAATGAAGTTGTGTTAGACTTTTTTGACCGATTAAAATCTGTCAGCCGCGGTTATGCGTCTTTGGATTATCATTTTGATAGGTTCCAAGCGGCTAAACTCGTGAAGCTAGATGTGTTAATCAATGGTGAAAAAGTTGATGCCTTAGCATTAATTGTTGATAGAGATTATGCGATGCAGCGTGGTCGTTCATTAACAGAAAATATGAAAGAATTGATCCCGCGGCAAATGTTTGATGTGGCGATTCAAGCAGCCATTGGCGGTCAAATCATTTCACGACAAACGGTGAAAGCTTTACGCAAAAATGTTACAGCTAAGTGTTATGGCGGTGACGTTTCGCGCAAGCGAAAATTATTAGAAAAACAAAAGAAAGGTAAAAAACGCATGAAGCAAGTGGGTCGTGTTGAAATCCCACAAGAAGCGTTTTTAGCGGTATTAAAAATTGATAAGGATAAATCATGAATACAATCGTCCTCTTACTGTTTGTGGCAATCGTTACTGGTGCCATTTGTTTAATTGATTTTGTTTGGTTGCGTCGCAGTAGGATAGAGCGACGTATTGAAAAAACGCCAGCGTTTTTGTATGTAGCGCAAGTGGCGTTTCCATTATCGGTTCTGTTTATTTTATTATTAACGGTAAATTTTGAATTATTACTGACCTCGGCCGTATTACTAAGCGGCGTTATCTGGTTAATAGATTTGATATGGCTGCGCCGGCGGCGCCGGGCAAAAGGTATTATGATGCCATCAGTATGGGTAGATTACGGTCGTTCATTTTTCCCCGTTTTGTTATTGGTATTAGTGGTCCGCTCTTTCTTGATTCAACCGTTTCGTGTGCCAACGGGTTCGTTAGAGCCAACGGTGATGCCAGGGGATTTAATTGCCGTGAATCAATATACCTATGGCTTACGCTTACCCGTGGTGCATACCAAGATCCTAAAAGTCAGTGAACCTAAAATAGGTGATATTGCTGTGTTTCGTTGGCCCGTGAATCCAAAGGTAGATTTTGTGAAACGTGTTATTGGTACGCCAGGCGATGTGGTGGAATACAAAGATAAAGTGCTTTATGTGAATGGTAAAGAAGCAACACAAGACATCATAGGTCCAGCTTTTGATGTTGAGCCACAGGGCAATATACCGGCGCAAAAACGTTCGGAGGATTTGCAAGGGGTTAAGCATGATATTTTAGTCAGACCCAATGGCGGTGATAGTACTAATTTCAAACTTACTGTGCCACAAGGCATGTATTTTATGATGGGGGATAATCGTGACGACAGTGATGACAGTCGTTCTTGGGGCTTTGTTCCAGAAGCGAATCTTGTCGGCAAGGCGTTTATCGTTTGGTTAAGTTGGGACAATAAACATCACAATGTCCGTTGGAGGAGAATTGGAAATAAATTATGACATCACTTTATGAAAAACTCTACGATAGTTTAGGCTATCGTTTTCAAGATGAGTCCTTGCTAAAAGCAGCACTGACTCATCGTAGCGTCAAGGGAGTTAACAATGAGCGCTTAGAATACTTAGGTGATTCCATTGTTAACTTCGTTATCGCCGATGCTATTTTTCAACAATGCCCGAAAGCGCGCGAAGGGGATATGAGCCGCCTGCGAGCAATGTTGGTAAAAGGCGAAACCTTGGCTGAGTTGGCGCGGGAATTTGAAATTGGTGATCATTTACTACTAGGGAGTGGAGAGTTGAAAACTGGTGGTAGAGGACGAGACTCTATTTTAGCGGATGCCATGGAAGCTGTGATTGCCGCGGTGTATCTCGATAGTGGCATGGCGACGGTTCATCAATTAGTGATGAAATGGTATGCGTCACGTTTGCAAGACATGGATAGCATGACCGGCTTAAAAGATGCTAAAACACAATTACAAGAACACTTACAAGCACGGCGTTTAGAGTTGCCAGTGTATGACGTAGTGGATATTAAAGGTGAAGCCCATGCACAAATCTTTGTGGTGGAGTGCAACGTGGTTGATTTAAATGAAACGGCAACAGCCGATGGCTCTAGCCGACGCAAAGCAGAGCAAGGAGCAGCAGAACGGATGTTACAACAACTAGGCATTGAGGTATGAGTGTTGATAAAACCTACTGTGGTTTTGTGGCCATTGTGGGGCGACCTAATGTGGGCAAGTCTACCTTGCTGAATAAAATATTGGGGAAAAAGCTCAGTATTACCTCGCACAAGCCACAAACCACGCGCCATCAAATTTTGGGTGTTTCAACTCAAGGCGCTTACCAAACTATTTATTTAGATACACCAGGGTTACATCAAAAAGAAACCAAAGCGATTAATCGTTACATGAATAAAGCGGTTTATGCGGCGATAAAAAGTGTTGATATCGTTGTCTTTATCGTTGATATTCGTCACTGGACCGTGGAAGATGAAAAAGTCTTACAAGCCATGCAAAACGCTAAAATCCCCGTGATACTTGCATTAAATAAAGTGGATTTATTAAAAGACAAAGCGCAGCTATTGCCATTGATTGAAGAGATGCAACAAAAAATGGAATTTGCAGCGATTATTCCTTTGGCCGCATTGTCAGGTGATAATGTGCCCGCATTACAAATGGCGATTGCAGAGCACATGCCAGAGAGTGTTCACTTTTACCCTGAGGATCAAGTCACTAATCGCAATACACAATTTTTCTTAGCCGAATTGGTACGAGAAAAAATCATGCGCGCGCTGGAGGAGGAAGTACCTTACGCCACGACGGTGATGATTGAAAAAGTAGAAGACACGGAGAAGGTTACTAAGATCCATGCCTTGATCATCGTAGAGCGCGAAGGCCAAAAAGGCATACTCATCGGCAAAAAAGGAGAAATGCTCAAAAAAATAGGCCGCCAAGCCCGCATTGATATGGAAACGTTGCTGGGTAATAAAGTTTTTTTGCAACTTTGGGTTAAAGTAAAACCTGGCTGGAGTGATAGGGAAGCATCACTGAAAGAATATGGCTACGATAAGTCGGAGTGATCTTCCTCTTCTGTTCTAAAATCCCATTTATACAATGAAGCGTGAAAAAAAATGTAGGGGCGGTTCGCGAACCGCCCTGCTGGAACAGCGCTGATTAGCGTAATACCAGCATCTCGTCATCATCATCACTCGAACTGGCCGTATCCGTATATTCATCTTCAGCATCCGTATCACTCTTATACTCACTCTCATCCATCGCAAAAAAACCAATGGTACCTACGCTTTTAGTAATGCTAGGTGGTGTTAAACTGCGTTCAGATAATTCGCGGCTTAATTGACGTACATTGCGTTGTTGTTCAGAGTCATCCTCTGCTGTTGGTTTTGAAAACATGCAGCACACCGTATTCCAAACTTTTTTCCAAAAACCCGTTTCGCTTTGTACGGTTACTAAGTCTTTTGCTAATTGGAAAGTAGCCCCAAAAGTTTTACTTAGTTGAGTATTCAGTTTGCTAACAGGGAAGAATTGTCGTTCTTGCACAAAGCGAAGTTTGCTTTCTCGATAAACATTGCACTCACTTTTTGCATACGCTTGATTAACGCGGCCTTGTATTTCCCGTTTGAAATCGTCATCACTTTCATCATTATCTATGGGCTCGATGATCCTATAGCCATCATTGGTAATGGGTAATCGCAGGTAATTGTCTTCAATGCTCTCATGCAAGGTACCACCACCCACATCATAGCGTTTGGCGAAATAGTAAAACATCAGTGCGCGTGTTAAGGGGGGAATATTTTGTTGGCGCTGTAATTCTTCGGCGTAATTCAGTAGTTTAAGAATGACCGCATGTCGGTCTTTACTGAAGGTAACCATTGCTTCATTGACGATGTACTGCAACAAATCGGCAACCACGCCTTGAATCCATTTTAGAAAATGCTCTTCTGTTGAAAAATCATCAAACTTGTGATTTTCATTAGCCTCTTCATCTCTAAAACAGTCAGCGAGTAGAGTCCCTAGTGCATAGTTATCCTCCTGATGTTTGAGGTAATAACTGTAATGAGGGTTGTCTTTTTCACTGTGGTGGCCATCACGCAATTTCATTTTTCTCTCAGGCACGATGTGTATGCGTAAACTTTTTAACAGATCATACAATATATTTAACTCAGGACTATCTACATCCATTGTTTTAAGCAATGATGCTAAGGCATTTTCCATACCAATTAATCGTTTAAAACGCGCTTTATCTTTTGTGTTATTACGTTTAAAGCTTATAGGCATTGCTTGCCAGAATAAGGTGTTAATGAGTCCATTAACGCCATCTGTATTAATGTCGAATAAATCGGTGTGGTACTTCATCAGCATGCTGGCAAGGTTCGATAAATCACTCAGGAATTGTTGGGGATTTTTAACAATGTTTTTATAACTGTTAATGACTTGGTACCAGAGTGTTTCAAAACCCTTGTTGTCGATGTAGGCGGGCTGAATTTTTGCAAATAGCGCACGCTGTAATTCAAGTTTGCAGATTAGTTGCCACGATCCTAAGGACTGTTGGTGATCCTCCGTTTCTTCTTCATTAGGCGCACTGAGCCCATTGAATTTTTTGATTAACGTATCATGCTGAGTATCATCCAGTAAGGATAAAATAATATCACGACGTAAGGTTATGTCACTGACATTATGTATACAATAATTAACATACAAAATCAAAGCTTCGCCAGGATCGATGACTTCTTCGTCACTACTATGTTTTTCAGCCCATAGCTCAAGTGTGCTTAAAAAGCTTTGAATCAAAAAATGAAGGCTCAGCGTTTGTGGGGTATGGCTAGTGGCGAAGGCTTCGAATATTAACGTAATATCACGCCACATTGTCGCCAAGCGCTCATTTTTAAATAACTCATGCTTTAGCGAAGTAGACATTGTTTTTATAGGAAGTTTCGGCGTGATAGCCTGATAAATTTCGACATAACTAGCAGTGGGATTATTTTGTAATGTAAGTAGTTTTACCAAGTCAAAATGTTGTGTTTTATCCAGCAATAGTGTTGGAATTGTTTGCTGTGAGAGGTAAAACTTTAATGCTGTCTGTAGTGGCAAGCCATTGACACTACACCATGATTTTAAGGCATTAAGAAACTTATCTATGCTGGCTTGAATAGGGTTAGTAGGGAATATATCATGGTTTGGCAAAGCACGTAACTGCTGCATCAGTGTATGCCAGTGCTCGTTAATTGCTTGCCTTGCTAATAATTGTTGCTGTTTGATTTCACTAAGAGGCGTTTGATCATCGAGGGCTTCCATGAGGTCAAATGCCACTTCACTTTCACTTTCACTTTCACTTTCTTCAATTTCTTCAATCACTTCAATCACGAGAATGCTCCTTAAAAAAAGCAGGTTGTCACAATAAAGACGCCAACTACGAATAGGGAAGGGCAAGCTCGTTAACAGAGGAATAATACACTACCAGATCCCTCTGACGATGGGCATAAAAGCGTCATGAGAGTTAGTATAGGACAAGAATCGAATAATTCTAGCGCGAAAGTGTAAAAATTTTCACACAGCTGAGCTGAAATGAAAATCTTAATATAAATCAATAGGTGGTAATTTTCAGTGTATGACGGATTGCTATTTTTAGTGTTACAATGTGTTTTATTTATGACCTTCTCATCATCATAGACAAGGGGCTTTATTTGACGCAGAGATTAGAACCAGCCTACATACTCCATACGCGATATTTTCGCGACACCAGTTTAATCGTGGAGCTCTTCACTCAACATGAAGGCACAGTGGCCGTGCTTGCCAAAGGCGCACGCAAGCAAGCGCGCTGGAAAGGCTTATTGCAATTGTTTGCTCACGTGTTAGTGGCATGGCGCGGTAAGTCTGAGTTGCCTATCTTAACCGGTGCCGAACCAGGCGGTGATGCCTTAATACTACAGGGCGATGCCTTATTCAGCGGTTTTTATTTAAATGAATTGTTAATTCGTTTGTTACATAAACACGATCCACACCCGAGGTTATTTAACGTATACCAACAAACTTTGGCAGCATTAAATCAGGGTGAGGTTGAAAAAAGCTTACGGTGTTTCGAAAAACAATTATTGCAAGAATTAGGTTACGGTTTGGTGTTGGATAGGGAATTAGAAAACAATACTCCTATCGATCCAGCGTCTTATTATCAATACCACTTAGAGCAAGGTGCCAGGAAAGTTACCGGCACTGCCAAGGCAACAGACATTTACCAAGGAAAAAGTTTATTAGCGCTGCACCACGATCAATTAATCACACAAGAGGCTAGGCGCGATGCCAAGCGTTTAATGCGCCAAGCCATTGCTATTTTGCTCAATCATAAGCCGCTAAAGAGCCGAGAATTGTTTACTGTGTGATAAAAATTATATCTTATGTCACACAATTCTCTTGACAAAGGAATTTCGTTACATAAGATATGACAAAATCCAGGAGTTAGTTTATGAAACCAATCTTACTAGGCATCAACATCGATCACGTTGCTACTATTCGACAAGCCAGAGGTACGCGTTACCCTGATCCCATTCAAGCCGCCACAATCGCAGAGCAAGCGGGTGCAGATGGGATTACTCTGCATTTACGAGAAGACAGGCGTCATATTCAAGACCGAGATGTTTACCGTTTAAAAGACGTATTACAAACCCGGATGAATCTAGAAATGGCTATTACAGAAGAAATGCTAGGTATTGCTGTGGCAGTGAAACCAGCACATTGTTGTCTAGTGCCTGAAAAACGAGAAGAGTTAACCACCGAAGGGGGGCTAGATGTCGTTGGCAATAGGGATAGCGTAAAAGCTGCTTGCGAGCGTTTAGCTGCTGCAGGCATTGATGTCTCATTATTCATTAATGCCGATCCACAACAAATCGAAGCCGCCATTGAGGCAGGTGCCCCCACCATTGAAATTCACACAGGTCACTATGCTGATTTAACCGATCCAGTGCAAAAAAAACAAGAATTAACCCGCATCATTAACGCCGTAGAGTTTGCTGATAGTCAAAACCTAGTTGTCAACGCCGGCCACGGCCTCCACTACCACAACACCGAAGCCATCGCCGAAATCCCCCAAATCAATGAATTAAACATCGGCCACGCCATCATCGCCCGTGCCATCTTCACAGGCTTTGAAGTAGCTGTTAGTGAAATGAAGCAGTTGATGCTAGCGGCGAGATCATAAGCTTTACTTAATAATCTTTATATATACTTACGTATAAGCTTGACGCATAGCCCGGCAGGGTTTTTTGTGTCAAACAAATTACATAAATTGGGATGATGAGCAATAATTTGAGTATTAATGAAAGTGATAAATGAGGTGAAAAGATGGCGGCAGAAGAGGACAATGAAAGTTTACGAGCACAATTGAAAAGTGAATATGATGACATAGAAAAAAGCTTGCCGCTGGTTAGAACTAGAACTTCACGGTGGCCGATTTTTTCAGGACGTTGGCGGCCGTTTTCAAAACCTGATGAGTCAGAACCACGATTTGATGAGTCAGAACTTAAATCCAAGTTATCGAAATTATATAACATACTCATTCGAGCTACTCAACTTAAGCCACCTTACAAAGGCTTGATTAATTTAATAGCTGAGCGTTTAAGCCAGTATGTACTTGAAGTAAAACCTTATCTGCAAGATGAATGGTTAAAGCATATTAAAGAAGAGGAGTTTTGGAAAGCTTATGAGAAGTTTCCAGAATTTTTTAAATTTAGTAGGGTCCACGAAGAATTTATTAAACAACAGGCAAAGTTATATTATGAGCTTGTAAAAGGACTCACAGAAGATAATTATGAAAAAAGTTCTAATCTTATTTTAAAAATGTTTAGTGATGATAACGTTATCGGCTTAGATGAGGTTTTATTAGAGTTAGCAAAGGCAGATTTAGATGACTACAACAAAGTGTTTTTTCCAGTAAACAACAAACCGGTTGTAAACTTGTACAGAAAAATGCTTGATAAGAGATGCTTGAGCTATGGCTCTACAGCATATCGACATATTGATTATGTGAGAAGACATAGTGATGACTGCCAACTTCTACAACGTTCTTTTTATCCCCTTAGCAACTTTGATGTTAGTGATATGGAAGCATTACAAAGCTTAGTGAAAGAATCAAATGTCGACAAGCAGTCTCCGATGTTTAGAATAATTAATGAGATTAAGAAGGCTGGGCTCAGTAAAGATAACTATAAGAGAATAGCATTTACTGATGATGAACTTAATTTTTTTAAAGTGGCTGCTGAATTTAATAATAAGAATGGTTTATACCAAAAACTAGAGAAAGAGATGGGTGCGCAGAAAAGGACAGAGCATCAAACAGCGAGTGCAAATCAAGGTGTCCTCATTGTTGCAGGTGCGGATTTTGACGACTGCACTGCTGACTTGACAGATGAACAAATTCCTGAAAGTTTAACAAAAGCAGATTTTTTATACTTATCCTCAAATAGACAAGATGAGCGGTTAAACATTCTTAACTCTAAAACTCGCGAGGCCGCTAAGACAAGAGGCTTCCTATATAATGCATTTTATGTCATGCCATTTTTTGCGGAAAAGATTAATGCAAAATTTGTTCCGCTATTAATAGCCGATGTGGAAAATCACTTAGAACCTGGTACTGCATTGCGAAAAAATTCAAAGTACACTGCAAAAAGTGAAGATCTGAAAATAAAAATACTTCTTGCACAAATGTGGCATGCAAAGATGACGCATGGACAAGAAGGGAAGGCGATGAACTTTGATTTTTATGATGACAGAGAAGATATACTTTATGTGCTCGACATTTTTTTTAAAAGTAACAAACACCTAATCCCAACAAATGTTACGCTTAGGTTGCATCAATTAGTTCCTAAGAAAAATCAATACAATATAATTAATACTGGAATTAAGGGTGAGGGAGGTGAAATATTGAATGCGGAAGGGAGTATGACGTATGATGATGACTCTGAAAATACGCTAGTCGATGACGGAATGTTAAGATTGGATAATTTTTTGAATGATAAGTTAAAAAACATGGATAAATATAAGAAATTTAGGCGAAGTATTGATTTCATACTAAAGACTTTTAAAGATGCTTTACAAGACGAGCTACGAGATCAGGATCCAGATTTCCTTAAATACCGAAAACAAAACAAAGAGATATATATTACCGCACTTGAAGAGATAATGAAAAAAATAAACATAGATATACTTACTGACAAAGACTATGAGTACATAAAGCAACTTCGTGATGATTTTCAATTAAAGCCCAGGCAAGCGAGGGGAGAAACGGACTTTAAAATCCATGATTTTGATAAAGAATACTTTAATCGTTTGGCAACATTACTGCATGTAGATATCAAGTTAGACCTAAACTTACCTGATCCCTCACCATCAGCAGCTGCTTCATCTTCATCACAACCCGCAGTGACTACACCAGTCGCTGCTGCTTCAAGCTATGGGGATATGCAACAAGCTTTTAATGCTAGTAAGAGCATTAGAAATGAAAGTAACAAAAAAGAATTTTCGCATGTGGATGATGCAGCTGCGGGGCGCAGCAGTGACGAACATGTTGCAGCAAGAAGCAGCGATGAAGCGAATGTAGCTGCTGCTAGCTCGGACAGTGATAAAACTAGTAGAAAAGATAAAGGAAAAGGTAAGAAAAGACAGGGTGGTTCATCGTCAGACAAAACTGAGATTGACACAAGTCGAGATGATGTGTCCGACTGGTATCCGAGAGGCCCGCAGTAAATGCAGCAACAAGGCTAAGAATGATAGTTACTCAACCAATTGATCCCGGCTCATACTCAAAATGCGTTCGGCTTCGATTTCAAAGTGTTTGTAAAGATTAGGCACAGCTTTTACATCCGCTTGTTTCACGGCTTGTTCTAAGGCTGCTGTTGCTTGTTGTAAGCCTGGGACACCTGAATAACACAAGGCGCCACGCAATTTATGCAATTGTGCTTTTAAGTTTTCTAAATCCTGTTGTTGGTAAAGAGTGTTAATCAATTCAACATCATCTGGCAATTGCTCTAATAACATATCTAATAATTCTCGTGCTAAATCTTCGCGACCATTGGCGAGTTTGATGCACTCTTGCCAATCAATCGGGCTTTCTGGTTGCTCGCTTTGTGGTGCGTTTGAAGTATTGCCCCATTTTTCCAATAATTGGCTCAAACGATTCATAGAAATGGGCTTCATGACCCTGTCATTAATGCCCGCTGTTTGAATATCCGTTTTAAATTCGGTAAGTTCATCGGCACTCATCATGATGATCGGGGTTTCTTGATTCAAATTATCTTGCTGACGAATGTGCATCGCTGTTTCAATGCCATTCATACCCGGCATATTCATATCAACAAAAATTAAATCGTACGGGACTTTTTGCACGAGCTTCAATGCACGGTTACCATCTTTGGTGGTATTGACTTTATAATTCATGTTTTTCAAGGTGCGGCTCAACAAACGACGGCTGGTTTGATCATCATCGATGACCAGTAAATGTGTTTGCTCTTGGAAAATAGGTTCTAGTTTAATGGGATCGGTAAAGTGCTCATTAAATAATAACGCCGATATTTCATGATAAAATTTCTTTTGCCCGATGGGTTTAACAATACAACGGCTGGCACCTTTGGTGATGAATTGGTTAAACATGGATTGATCCACGGTGTTGAGTAACACTACAATAGGACCATGATAAACCCTCGTGGTAGGCACTAAAATTTGATGAATAAACTGTGTAATCGTATCAGCACGGCCTGCATCTAACAGTAATAATTGAAATTGGTTTGGATTAGCCGTTTGCAGCAAACTTAGTAATTCACTCATATCCGTCACGGCTGTTAAGCCCAGGTTCCAGAGCTTAAACATTTCCTGAAAAGATTCGGTGGTGAGTGCATTTGGTTCATACAATGCGGCGTTCATATCAGAAAATCGCTTATAAGCAAAATGGTGTTCGCCAGAAGCGATTAAATCACTGTCGACACTAAACCAAAAGGTTGATCCCTGATGTAATTTGCTCTCAACACCAATTTCACCACCCATTAGTTGCACCAGTCTTTTACTGATCAACAAACCAAGGCCCGTACCACGGTATTTTTTCTGTGCTTTATTATTAACTTGATGAAAGGCTTTAAAGATACGTTTGAGATCATCTTTTTTGATACCGATTCCTGTGTCAGTGATTTTAATAGTTAATTGACAACGGCTCTCCTCGATGGCATCTGCGGCCACTCGGATCACCACATGGCCTTCATCGGTAAACTTAATGGCGTTACTGACTAAGTTGGTAATGACTTGTTTAATTCGTAGTGGATCGCCAATTAATTTCATGGGTACGTTATGATGGATGATTGGAATTAATTCAATGCCTTTATTATGGGCTGCTGGTGCTAATATCATTAACACTTCTTCGATACATTCGCGAATATCTAAGGGAATGTAATCTAGCTCTAAGCGTCCCGCTTCAATTTTTGAAAAGTCTAAAATGTCATTAATGACGGCTAATAAATTATCAGCAGATTTTTTCACAGTGTTTAAGTAATCACGTTGGTGAGATTTTAATTCAGTTTCCAGTAACAAATTATTAAAACCGATGATGCCATTCATCGGTGCACGGATTTCATGAGACATGTTAGCAATAAATTCTGATTTAACGCGGTTGGCTTCAGTTGCATCATTGCGTGCACGATCTAAGGCTTTATTTTCCTGTTCTAGTTTTTGTAATGCCCCGGTCAATTCAGTGGTTGCTGTAAATACTTTTTGATTCAATTCACGCTTACCCGCTTCTACTTGCTGACTTAAACGGTTAAGGCTTTGGGCTAAACGACGGATGTCTTTGTTGGGCGATTCGGTTTTAATCGGTTTTGTGCGGCCATTTGAAAACTCACGGCTGGCTTTCATAATTGTTTGCAGAGGGCTTAGCAGCAGGCGATCAAAGTTAATCACTAAAATGATGGCAAGGGCAATGCCGAGCAATACGATAAATAGATTAATAGCAACGCTTTGGTATTCTAAAATAAGCGTGCTATTACGCGCTAAGTCCAAAGACATCCAACCGAGAATGTCATTAGGTTTTAATGTTTGATTGCTCTGTTTTGCGCGCAGCAAGCCATCTTCAATATTCATTTGTT
This sequence comes from Gammaproteobacteria bacterium, assembly GCA_021773295.1. Classification (GTDB taxonomy): domain Bacteria; phylum Pseudomonadota; class Gammaproteobacteria; order UBA1113; family UBA1113; genus JAJFKI01. Next base: position 32,049 of record JAJFKI010000025.1, read on the forward strand.
GCACGGAGATGGGCGCAGTAAAGTGTAAAATATTTTTTTGCTTTGTGAGATGAATATTGGGATCGCTGGTATCAATGCGTCGTTCTTGTTGTGTTAAGCGTTCAGGACCCGCATAGGCTAAGACATTACCGTTTTTATCATAAATAGTAACGGCTCTCAGAGCTGTGTTTTCAGTAGCAGCATTGGTGAGGCCCTGGAGGATGTGGATATTTTTTGTGTATAAGCCATATTTGCTGGCAGGGGTTAATTGCCGTATTAAAGAATACCCACGGTTTTGTAAATCTTTTTCTAATTCTTTGATTCTGAGCGCACTATAGTAAACCGCCATGGATATAGAGATGATGATCGTGGGCAAAAGTGCCAGGGCGATGATTTGCAGTCTTAAAGGCTGTTTTTTCACGGTGCGCATAAATCCTTTATATTTTCATAAGATTAGGTATTATACCTCTTCTACTTTAAAACACACAAAAATGTGTCGATTCCTCTGGGTATAGACTATATTTATATGAGGAAGTAATATATATTTCATAGAATAAAATAATAATAGACAAAAGATTTAACAGGTTCATTTATGGCAAACGACACTCCAGGGAATAATAATCACCAAGCTAGGAATCATGTGCTAGCCAGCCAGGCCGATTTAGATCCTAAAGATAGGCCCATTGTTGATTTGGTGGAATGGTGTCAGCAGCGGGGCAATATCGTGGCGCTGCAAAGCGGTTTGATTTTGACGACAGAGCCAACAGCGCGCGATGTACAAAATTGTAAAGCGTTGTTAGTGAACAAAGGTTATAAACCTGGCAAAGTGATGGAAGCCACGCCGCAATTGATTACCCTGATGCTCGCCAATGTTGCGGATGATGATGAAGCGCAACAACAAGTCGATGTTCAAGAAGATGAAATCTCCAGCCAACAAAAACGCTTGCGGATTTTAGTGCAAGAAGCTGTCGATGCTGATGTGTCGGATATTCATATCGAAGTGCGCCCGGAGGTTGCAAAAATTCGTTTTCGTAAATTTGGTGAAATGTATTTGCACGCCGAGTGGTTCCCCCGCTTGGGTCGCGAGTTAGCCTCTGTAGCCTTTAATAAAGAAACCGATCATGCCACCGCACACTTTAACCCCTTAATTCCACAAGATGCATCCATGCCTTTGCAAGTTTATGGTTCAGACGTGCGTTTACGTTTGGCCAGTATGCCAGCTCATGGTGGTTTTGATGTGGTGATGCGTATTTTAGGCGTGGGTGATGATACTAAAGTCGTGACCCTAGAAGATTTAGGCTATACGCCAGAGCAAGTGTATATTATCAAGCGTGCGGTACATATGCCTCATGGGGCTGTCTTATTATCAGGGCCAACAGGATCGGGTAAAACAACGACATTAGCCAGTTGTATGCAAATGGTAAAAAGCACGCGTAAAGTGTACACCATTGAAGATCCGGTGGAAAAAGTCGTGCCAACAGTGACGCAAGTGCCGGTGAATTCCGATAAAGACGACAGAAGTTTTGCGAATTTTGGCCGCGCTGCTTTGCGGATGGATCCAGACTACATCGTCCTGGGTGAAATGCGTGATGAAGACACCGCGAATGTGATGATTCGCGCGGCGATCACCGGTCACTTAGTGTTTTCAACGGTGCACACCAACTCTGCGCCGGGGATTATCACCCGTTTAATCGATATGGGTTTATCGCCCACTATGTTAAGTGATGCCAATGTCTTAGTGGCATTGATTTTCCAACGCTTAGTGGCAACCTTGTGTCCCCATTGCAATGTGCCTCTTAAAGATGCGCCTGCGCACAAAGAACATATGGAACGCTGGCACGCTGTCTTTGGCGATAACGTAGAATATATACGCGCCCGTGGCGGTTGTAAAAAGTGCAATAACATCGGTATTGGCGGCCGCTCTGTGGTAGCTGAAGTGATTTGGGTGGATGACACTGGCCGTGAATTCATTCAAAAAGTCGATACCCTAGGATGGCAAAAGTACCTACGTAACCAAGGCTGGCAATCTTATCGCGACCGAACCTTAGAAACCGTTATCGAAGGCAAAGTCGATCCCTTCGACGCCGAAACCTTAGTGGGCGAAATCAGTATTCACTCTGCAGAGGCCGGCTTCGACTACACCCGCATCCGCGAAGACATGGAAAATGAAATGGCCCGCGAAGCGAAGAAGCCCCCCCAATAATAAACCCTTAAGTTATTTGAACTAAATTTAATATGATGTTGTTAATTTAAATGACTATCCTAGAAACTGCAGTTAAACGCGAATCAAGGTGTTGCGCCAAAATTTGCGCTTTAACTGCCGTTTCTAGGATTATTGGTTGAAGAGATTACATTCACTTAATCTTCTGTTATAGTTTTTGAGAGCATGATCCCATGGAACGGGGGAGGGCATCATGAGTATATCGAGGAAACAGTATGGCCATCGGTGGCGTTACACGGAAAAAAACCAATTACTTGCAAGGCTTGACGCATTTGCTCGATAGAATGCAATTCGACGGCGCTGAGCAACAAGCCTTTTTGGAAGATTTAGCCACACTGGTGGAAGATGGTGTGCCTGCTAATAAAGCAGTTGATGTTATTCTTAAGGTTGAAATAGGCGTCAAACTCAAAGTCGCCAAATCCATGATGAACAAAATCGCACAAGGTCGTCCCATTGCCGATGGCATGGTGGGGTGGTTTCCGGCTTACGTGGTGGAACTCATCCGCGCGGGGGAAACCAGTGGTACCTTGACGCAAAATATCCGTGGTGCCGCGGAATCTTTAGGTCAAAAGTCTGATACGATTGCCTCCTTATTATCTTCATTAACTTATCCTTTAGTCGTTATTATTTCTGGTTGCGGCGTTGCCGTTTATATGAATCATTCTATTTTTAAACAATTTATGGCCATTAAACCCTTGGAACAGTGGCCTGAGAATGGGCAGCAACTGGTGCACTTCGCTAACTTTCTTCAAGACTGGTGGGTCGTACTGGTGGTGAGTATCATCGCCATTGGTGTGATGATCGGCAGAATCATGTCGAATTATATTGGCACTCTGCGACCTGCCTTGGATGCGATTTTTGGGTTTACCATTTATCGCGAACTAAAAGCCGCACGCTTTATGGAAACCATGGGGCTATTGATTTCAAACGGGGTAGTGTTTAAGCAAGCCCTGAAAATTCTACATTATCAAGCGAATCCCTACTTAGCCTTTCATTTGATGTTAATGGAGCGTAAATTGGCGCGCGGCCGTAGTAATATTGCTGATGTCTTTGCCACGGGTATGGTGGATCCTAATGATGTGGTACGATTGAGAGCGATTGCCGATGCCAAAGGTTTTGAGCATGCCTTGATTCGTCTAGGTAAACAATCGGCCGAACGCAGTGTGAAAACCATTAAAAAGTTTGGGCGATTAATGGGTGGTGTTTTACTGGCGGTAGCCGCAGGCTTGGCTGGTTTTATGATCATGGGTATTTATTCTGTTGGTTCTTCTTTGTCATAACGAGGTGAAATGAAATGCGAATCTTTAAATTGAAACAACAACGTGGTATCGGTTTGTTGGAGTTAATGTTGTCACTGGGGATTATCGCGGTGATGTTGATCATGGCGACGAAGTATTATAATTCGACGAAGGTACAGTCAAATGTTAATACGGCAGTGCAAAATATTCAGGCGGCATATGCAGCCTGTGAGGCTTCACTGAATGATGCACCTGATGGAACGCTTTGTAAAAATACGGATACACTGTCGAAAAATGGATATTTACCCGTTGGTTTTGCTGGGGATGCTACCTCAGAAAATCCTTGGGGAGGAACCTTTACGATTGATTATAGTGGTAGCCCTAGGACCGTTAATATCTCGGTGAAAGATGTTCCAGATGTAGATTGTAATATTTTAGTAAATCGTTTACAGCAGACATTAGTGACTAGCACTTCAAAAATCACCTCTCCCGAAATGCTTAGTTGCACTGGTGATCCAGCTGTTTGTGAACCTGTTAGCACGCCATGCAAGTCAGGAACGCAGGCTGTGTCAATTAGTTATTAAATGAGAGTGACTTTAAAGACAAAAGATTTAGCGTGTTATCGATGCCAAGGACTAACGATGATTGAACTATTGTTAGTTCTTGGCATTGTGGCAGTAATCATCGTGATGGCAACCCGTTACTATGGTCAAGCCAAGATGGGGCAGCATGTCAATGCTGCCCTGCAAAACGTGCAAGCCATGTACGCTGCCTGTACCAAATATCGCGCCGATGTCACCAATGCGACCTGCAGCATGGCCGTATTAACGCAACAGAATTACTTACCCGCGAATTTTGATGGAGGAAAATCAAACGTCTCAGCAGCGAATCCTTGGGGCGGAAATGCGAGTGTGGGAAAGGGTCCTGATGGCACAGTGGCAGTGACACTAACCGGTGTTCCCAATGATGATTGTTCCCGTTTAGTGAAAGATGTTGCCGCTACCATGACCACGGGGCAGTCCATCAGTAGTCCTGATTGGTCTTATGGTGAGTTTGTCAGCGGCTTATCCTGTGGCCAAGATGATGATAGTGGTTCTAGCAGCCCCACCTTTAATTTTTGAGGCGTTGTATGAAAAAATTAAAAGCCATTGGCCTCATCGAGTTACTGCTCGTCTTAGTCATCATGGCAAGCTTAGTTATCCTCAGTGTTCGTTACTACGTTTCCACCAAGGCCCAAGCCCAAATCAATCAAGCCGTTTCTAATATCAAAACTCTGTATGCCGCTTGCACCGCTTATTACGATGCTACGAAATTTGTCGTCCAAGGACAGCCGCAAAGTCAATGCGATTTACAAACCTTAGTGGATAAAAATTATTTACCCCCTGAATTTGCCCCAGTGAAACAAACGGCTGCATCGGGTGATGGCGATGATGGTGGCGACTCCTCCACGCCCACCTTCACTAACCCAGCCAATCCATGGGGCGGTAATGTCACCTTGGGTATCGGTTTACCGGAAAAATCATGCGGCGGATCATCTGGCATGCCGGTTGTGAGCATTGGTTTTACGGATGTCCCTATCGACATTTGCACAGCCCTAGTCAAACGCATGGCCACGTCGATGAGTCATGGCCAATGCATCCGCGGCGCGGTGACTTGGGATGCAGGGGATGTAAGCTCAGATTTAACATGCAGTACGGGCAATCCTGACTTTAGCCTTTAGGAGGTATCATGTTGCAACGCTCACATTATTCGCGCAAAGCGTTTACCTTAATTGAATTAATGTTAGTCATTGCAGTGATTGTCGTCATCATCATTACGGCAACGCGCCTTTATCAACAAGACAAAGAAAATGTTAAAGCCAACAATGCCGTGCAACAAGTCCTCACCATTAAAAACGCGGCCGATCACTACATCGCCAATCTATCTACCGCTGATCTGTGTAAGTTGCAGAGTAAAGAACTTTTGGATCATTTAATCAATGTTGGCTTACTCACAGATACCTATCGCACTAGCCCTTGGGGAACACACGTGTCCGTCAAGACCGTGGGTGCGGCGCAAGAATACAACGTCTACATGTACAGTTTACCCGCAAACGGTTGCGAAAAAGCCCGCGAGCAATTAGAAACCTTTCGCAAAATGGGCAGCGAGAGAGTGGCTGGGACAACAGAAAGTGAAATTGATAAAGTCACCTGTGATGCGGTAAAAGATCCCATCCGTTTAAGGGCGTTTATTCTTGTTAACACCGGTGCCAATACTGGCATGGGGTGTTGATTTGTTTATCATTATCCTAAAAACGGCCGTGTCTTAACTGCCGTTTCTAGGATTATCCTTGGCTATCTGGCCTTGGGCCAATAAGACAAGAGGATGTGCCGCTGGTTAGAGTCTCGTGTTTGGAGAAGGGGGTACCCCCAAATCAAGCGCAGGAGGCCGGAGGCCGACGGGCCATTGGGGGTACCCCCTTCTCCAAACATGGGACGGCAAAAATGTGTCAACAACTAAACTCACACAGGAAAAAGGAGCCGCTTGTTCCGGGTTTTAAAGTAGAACAGTTACACATTAATCGCTTGATACCTATTGATATTTTTGCTCAGTCAGTGATAATAGAACAATTGCAATGCACGCGCGTGCGCGCGTTATTTGTGCTCATTAATCAAGGGGCCAAGGAAAGGCGCATTATAAAAAGGTTTTTGGAGTAAGTTTTCGTATGAGAGCATTAATTAGACTGATGATACTGGTCATTCTAACGACCATGAGCACAATGGCCACGGCTGGCATCTACATGGGCACCAGCTCTCAAGTGCCACACCATTACACACCGCAGCCAACCACTAGCACCATGCTACCACCTGCCTCTGCGACGTATGTCCCACCCAAAGGTTCGGGCAGAGTGGTCCATCCACCCATGACCGTAACAGCGAAACCACCTCGGCCGAGTATGCTTCCTAAACAAAAAATGTTGCCAAAACCGACCATCACTGCCACTTGTGGTAAAGGCGATTGCACACCACCCTTGCCAAAAGCGCCAGTACGTGTGGTCCATGCGCCCGTTCATCACGATTTACGTGTCAATTTATACACCGGTTCACTGAAAAACAACGTAGAATCCATCGTCCGACGCAGCCATTGGGGGCGCGTGATTTGGACCTTGCCTTATGATTTTAAATGGGTGGGCAATATCAACATGACTGGCCCCGATGCCATGAGTATTTTAGCGCAATTATTAAAACCTTATCCCGTGCAAGCGGTTTTTTACGATAAAAACCACGTCGTTGCCATTGTAGCCAGGAGACCGAATCAATGATCATCAAAAAATGGATTACACTTGCCGTTGTCGCGGGAAGTGTCGTATTAGCAGGCTGCTATCCGGGTTATAAAGAAACCGTAGAACAAGTGGAACACACCAAAGAAACCATCCATCAAAAAGAACAAACCTATAACCCACCACCACCACCGGTGATGGAAAAAACCGGTGCTTATGTGGATACAAGACCGGTGAGCTTGGATAGACCGCCGTATTGGTTAAAGCGCCGCGTCTCTATTCATGGTGCTAATTTACCCGTGACGTTTTACATTGAACAAGTGTTAGATGGTATCAATACCAATATCCAATTCGACAATGATCTCGATCGCGGTAAATTAATTTCTGTTAATTACCGTGGAACCATTAAGGGTGCCTTGAATCGTATTGCCACAAAATCTGATTACGCCTATCACATTAACAATAAAACCGGTGATATTACTTGGACGGGATTTGTGACCAAAACCTTTGATGTGTCTTTCTTGCCGGGGCACGCAAAGTATGAAGTTGGCGGTAAGCAAGGTGGCGGTGATTCACTGGCGTCCGGTGGCGCTGGCGGCGGTGGCAGCAGCGGCGGTGGTGATGGTGGCGTTACCATTAATTATACCGGGGTTGATTTATCCAAGAGTGATCAATACAGCAGTTTGACGGGTGATCTTTCTATTTGGAAAGACATCGAAACTACCGTGAAAAATTTATTGTCCAAAGAAGGTAAAGTGACCGTGTCACAAGCCACGACAACGATTACGGTGCATGATCACCCAGAAAATGTAGAAGCTATTGAACGTTTCGTTGAAAAAATGAATAAAGAATTATCGAAACAAGTGCGCATTTTAGTACAAGTGCTGAATGTGAAGCTCAGTCATAACTTTGACTATGGTATCAATTGGAATTTAGTGCGTAATTTTGGTAGTTTGAACTCACTCGCGTTGACGGGCTCATTGGCGAGTAATGCTGCCGCGACTAACTCATTATCACCTTTGGCATTAACCTTTACGGGGCACAAGGGTAAATGGGGTGGTACCGATCAAATTATCCAAGCCTTATCAAACCAAGGTAAGGTAAGTTTGGTGACACAACCAACGGTGACCACGCTTAATAACCAAGTGGCAGAAATCACCATCCAAAATCAAAAAAGTTATATTCAAAGCGTCAGTAACAGCGTTAATGAAAACTTTTCATCCAGTGGGGTGAACCCAGGGGTTGTAACCACGGGCTTTAACCTGTATTTATTGCCGAAGATACAGCGTGATCGTATCTTTTTACAAGTGAGTACGACGATTTCCAACTTGCAATCCATCCGCGAAATTAATGCGGTAACGGGTGAAGTATCGAGTAATGAGGAGAGCTCGAATCAATCAGATCTGAGTAACAGTGCGAATGATGACAGTGACTCGGGCAGTCAGTCCAATTCGAGCAATACAGGTAGTGCGGCTGGTTCATCCTCAAATAGCGCGCAAATCATCCAAATCCCAGAAATTGATGAGCGCCGTTTCAATCAACGTAGTGTGATTCCAAATGGAGCCACTCTGATCATTGCCGGCTTTAAAACTCGCAATCATACGGCGAATGAATCTAAATTCCTTTATACCAGTCTTTTAGGCGGTAAAGGTGGTGAAGCAGTAACGGAAGAATTAGTGTTACTCATTACGCCAGTGATCCTCAATGATGGAGACACTTACTAAATGCCAGCAATCGTCCGTAATGATGGAGAACAATTTGCGGTTTATACATACCGCGAATTGCTCGCCTTAAAAAAGTCATCATTACTGAAACGAGAAATCCAATTACTCAAAGAAGAACACGGTCAATATGCGCGCTTTTATTGGCAAGAAGAAGGTGATGTCGAAGCCGTTTTTTCCCGCGATCCCGGTTTTTTATTAGCAGAGTGTGCCTGGGAGCACTTTGGTAGTCCTGATGATTTAATTTATTGTGAAGTGATGCCCGGCGAGCAAGTAGCGATTTTGATCGTGATTCGCGCTGGGGCAGTCTATTTAGATGCCGAAGTGTCGGTTGATAATCTCTATGATGAATTCGTCCCCTTAGCTACGGGCGAAAATCAATATGATATTTATATCTATGGTGATGCGCCCTTAGCGGAAGTAGCTGCAGAAGGCGTGTTCGCTTTTGATGATGCTCATGTGAAATCTTTTACCCATTTAGAAGACTCTGCCTTTTCAAAATTACCCTTGAATGAAGATTTTCGCCTGTTACTTGTTGATAAAGCCATTGCCGATTTAAAACTGAAAGAAGTGAGCTTAGTGCCTTTATTGGTGATCATACTCGGCATAGGGGGGATTGGGTATTTTGCCTATCAAATGATGAAACCACCACCGCCACCGCCACCGAAACCCATTATCGTCAATCCATACGCCCAATACGAACAACAGTTAGCCTCACCGTCACCAGAAAATATTTTAAACGCAGTGGCGAAACAGGTACAAGTGGTGAGTATTATTCCTGGCTGGCAGGCGACTAATATGAAATATGCCAATAATACCTTGGATGTGACTTTAACCACGCCCATTCAAGCATCAGGGGATTTTTTAGTGCATTGGGCGAAGAAGAATAATTTAGACTTAGGTATTCAATCTAATAGCGCGTCGGTAAAAATTTCTATTGATGTACCCTCAAGACCTAAACCAACGACGATTTATAACCTTAGGCAAATCTTAGCAGAAATCTTTGATGATACGCATTTATTTTTACCGGGCTCAACTGTCACCTTTTCATCACCGACGGCACAAGGTAAGTTTTCATCGAGTACAGTGACGGTGAATTTTAACAATCTGGCTTCCCCTATTCTAAACTTATATGGTAGGGTATTAAAAGATAAACCGGTGGTATTAGAGAGCATGACATTCAACCTACAAGGGGGGCTGTTAAGCGGTCAAATGAAGTTAACGGTATTAGGGGCATAAGGCTTATGATGGATAAATTCAATCAAATGGAACCTAAGCAGAAAGTAATGCTGGTGGCAACGGTCATCATGTTTGCGATTTTAGGGTATCTGGTTTATACCACCTTTTTCCCTGCCACCTCGAGGCCCGCTGCGTCAACAGTGAAAACCCCAACCTCTGTTTCCATGCCAACACCACGCCCCGCGAATTCTCTGCAAGCGATGCAACCTAGGAAAATTGAAAAATCGGGCGTCAAGCCCACAGTCATGGATCGTATGTCTGAGGCAGATGAAGCGTTGCTACAACGTAGTAAAGAAGTGGAGCAACAATACGTGACGCTGGTGACACAATATCAACTGGCCCAATTACAACAAAAATTAGCACAAACCAATGCACAAATTGCCCAATCACGTTTGAGCACGGTGAAAGCCATGTCGGAAGCGAAAAAATTAGATGCCAAAGTCACGGGGACTAGTCTTGGCGCGCCGTCAGTGCAAAATAAAAACGTAGAAATTATTAAAGCCATGTATGTGGGCTATAGTCATGGTCGTTGGATGGCAATGTTGAATTTAGATGGTTCCTATTACCAAGTACATATAGGCACTCGTTTACCAACGGGCTCGGTGGTGTCATCCATTAGTAACCGCGGCGTGGTATTGCGCCACAATGGAGAGCGTTATTACCTCGCAGTGCCAACGCCTTTGGATGAGCCAGCTAAACCTGCGGCTAAAAGGTAAAATGATACGTTTATGAAAACAGTTTATATTGTCAGACATGCTAAATCAGATTGGGGCGATCCGAATGTCCCCGACATTGAGCGCTCTCTTAATCAGCGGGGCTTAGAAGCCGCACCGATGATGGGTAAACGCCTCAAGGGTTACCACATTAAACCACAATTAATGTTATGCAGCCCGGCCAAGCGTGCGCGCACGACGGCTGAATTATTGTTACCTGAATTAGGGCTGACGGCGGATGAGATAACAACCTGCGATGAACTTTATAATGCAGGTTTATTAGAACTCATCAAATTAATCCATAAAACCGATAATCACTACGAAAGTTTGATGCTTTTCGGTCACAACCCAGGCTTCACCCAACTCGCCAATCACTTAGGCGATCAACACATTGGCAACATGCCCACCTGCAGCGTCTATGCTATCGAATTCCAAGTAGACGATTGGCATGCGGTGTATAAAGGCGTTGGCACCTGCACCCTGTTTGACTACCCGAAGAAGGAGCATTGAGCTCACAAATTCATTAATGCAGCATCAATCGTCTTAATATAATGATCTTGCTTCCAATCTTTTTGTTTAGATTGTATGTGGTCACTGTATGCTTCAAGTTTTCGTATCACAATTACCACCAAGGGGTACATGCTCAGCGATTTGTTCTAACTTACAAACTAGATTAGTTCAGCTACCTTACCAGATTCATAATTTAGCATTTTCTTCTCCTGTAACTCTCTAATTTCTGATAATAGTATTCTAAGATAACTGAGGTAATTTACTTTATCACTGGTTTCAATTTCTAAGAAAATCACATCTGCGGCCAACCGTGCTAATGATTCTGCTTGGTATAAACCTTCCATAAAATCATTATTTAAAGTATTAGTGTCCGATATTGTTAATAATCTTTGTAGTAATCGCTGTAATAACTGCAAAAAACTATAGCTATCATCACTAGATTCTTTTGAAAAAACATTTTCAACCCCAATATTTAGGTATTGAAATGCCTGTTGAAGTAAATATTTTACTTGATTATGATCATTGTATGTATGTTGTTGCATTATATGTGTCCTCTTTTATAGACTTAAAATTTTCTGAGTTGTATTTCATACGCATCAGCCTTTCGATAAAGTAAAACTGATTATTTATTTCTATGAAACTAGTAGAGCGACAAGCTGTTTGCTTGAATGCTGATAACTATTAGGCCCCAGAGAATAATACTCACTGGGACACCAAAGACTATGAACTTAAATGGTAGGTTCATCATGAAACTCCTCCGTTAGAGTGCTGATTATTATTGTTCATCAAGAACGATAGTGACTTCATTTTCCGTAGAATGTTTTTTATTTCGCAATTTAGAGCAGCATTCTTCTCTAAAAATATCAATTTCTCGTGGAGCTGAAAAACCAAGACGAACTTGATTCCTATTAACGCTTAAAACGCGGACTTCGATATCATTGCCAATAAAAACATTTTGCTGAGGTTTTCGGGTAAGTACTAACATAGACTTCTCCTTAAGTTTAATGAGTGGTTAATGTAAAAGTGATTTGAGATATTAATAACTCTAACTTGGCTACTAAAAGTGATAACGACTGTTAATGTTTTAATTGCCGGTATTATTTCATTGGTTGCGATTTGGATGGGTTTCCATAGTCGTTTACAATGTTGCCTCATTAGTCTGGTAGTCATCATATTGTCTCCAACAGAGTTAACAGTTATCGGTGGTTATTATTTAAACATATATCTATGATTATGTCAACAATTCGCCAGCAATTTTACAGTAAAGTATATGCAAATTGCTAATATTATCTAATAATTGTTGATTTTGCTGATAAATTACATATATTTTATTAGTAATTTACTTTTGTTGAAAAATACGTAAAATCACGAAAATTAAATTATCTTATTGTTTTAACAGGAATTTAACTATGGATAAACTCACATTAAGCAAGAACTGGCATTTGGCTGAGACAGAGGAAGAAGTAAAAGCCACCGAGTTTGAGTTTTTATTATGGCGTTTATATCATGGCTTTGTTAGGTGGCAAGAGGACTGTGAAAATGCAGTAAATAGCTCTGATCTTAGTGCAGGTGAATTGGCGGTATTACACATTATTGGTATGAAACAAAGGCCAAAAACAATATATGAAATTGCTCAACTCCTATATCGAACAGATTTTCCTAATGTCCAATATAGTATTAAGAAGCTGCTAAAATTGGAGCTGATTGAAAAGTCAAAGAAAACTGTAAGAAAGTCAGCCGCTTACCAAGTCACCGATCTAGGCTTAAAAGATATTGAAGCATATACAATTGCTCGAAGAAAAATACTCATAGAATTGTTTTCTCAAGAAACAGAACTTGAAGGTATCATCGATAAAATGCTTAAGCTAAGTCAAGTTTACGAAGAAGCAAGTAGAATAGTTGTAAGTTATCAAGATATTTCATAAATTGGCGGGTCAACACTAAATTCGTGTTTAACTGTCGTTTTTAGAATAACATTCGATGATGTTTTGCGATTTCTGCTATTATTTGCGATTCAATGCCGGCTTCTTTTGCATAGTGTGGCCACTTTGATTGCATCTGTATTTTCTTTTTCACAGCTGCCTATTTGCGTATTAAATGCTGCTCTTTCTTTCATGATAGTTTGGGCTAAAGTGACTAACTCTGGGATTTCAATAGGAACTGGTTTTTGAAAAGAGTGATTAAATGCGGGATGAAATTCTAGGGCCCCCATCCCTCTGGTGCCGATATAACATAAACGCTCAATCGGGTTAAAACTTGCAGCATCACGCCCTTGCTTGGCTAACCAAGTATTAATAATTTGGTTACCAAATTTATCTGGAAGCGCATCTGCTAACATGCCCGGCAAGCCTAAAAAGGTTATTTTATTTAATTGGGGAAATGAGAACTTCGCGTTATTTTGTTTTGCCTCATCGATGCTCATCATTAGTGGTGATATGTCTAATGCTTGTTGTAAAAATTTAGGTGCATATTCAAAAACGGCACAGGCTTTATCATCTAGCCAAGAGACGGCGCCAACGGTATTTCCCCATAAATTTATCAATGCAGTATCAATCTTTTTTACCATGTTGATTCACCTTTTTTGTTGATGGTTTTACGTTTTTTGCTTGCGCGCTGGCGTGGTTTTCCTTGCATTGCGGCTAATTGTATTGGGCTGATTGAAATGTCAGGAATGAAGTTTTTAAGCTGCTCTAGTGCTTCAAGTTCTCTTAGTATTGCAATCAATGAAGACAACTTGCCTTGACCTGATTCCAGTGTCTTGATGGTGTTTAAAGAGAGTGCACTCGCTACGTGTAATTCCTGCTGTGTCATATTTTTTCTAAGGCGCAGAGCCTTCAAACGGTTACCGAGTTCTTCTTGAATTGCTTTATCAGAAAGCGCATATATATCCATAATGTTAACAGCCTTAAAAAAGTATACTAAATACAAAAATAATCACTAATAGCCTTAATTAAGATTATTATAGTAAAAGTTGACGATAGATCAATGAAGATTAATATAACAGCCTGAAAAGCGGCTTTTAACGATAAAAATAGCGGTTAATGGCCTTTTTTAAGGCTGTTACTCACCCGTCGCATAGCGAGGTACGCAGGGATAGTGATAGGCGTGGTGCTTAACTAGAAAGAACGACTAAGCCTAACAGTTGGGCTTGGTGTTGCCTCGCTACTACTACTAGCAGCTCCCCCAATGGTTCTAAGTCTTAAGGTCTTTGCGACAGAAACAGTCGCTACAGCAGGCTTTGGTAACACATCGTTTACTAAACCGTGTTCATTAATACCGGCAGCCTCAGTGGGTGCTGGCACGGGGTAATGTAAATTTAGCAACATTCTTGATGCTCGAAAACTTGATTGGAGCGGCTGGAGTCTAAACAGGGTGCGTAAGTGGCAAAATAAAATACGTATTACATTAAGAGTACCGATAATGACGACAAACGTCATCATGTATGAAAATGATTCCATCGTTTCTTTAAGTGGATTGTCTTCATCGAGTCTGCGTCTGATGATCCCATTGATTGTTGCTAGAGCATTTACAGCAGATACCATGCCTACGCTAATCAAAAATTCTTTCGAATCTGGTCTAGTCCTATGTAATTCATCTTGCATTTGCCTTAATTGTTGCGCGCTCTGAATTTGCATCTTGGCAAATTCATCACTGTCTTTTGCAATTTGAGGTATTGTTGTTTCCCATAGCGTCGCTAATTTACCGAACTGTGTTTTAAACCAGGTTAAATTTGATGTGAGTAAACCAGGATCAGTTTCAGTGGCATGGTGGTGTAAGACTTTTAGCAAATAAAGTCGTATGTAATAACGGATGGTTGAGAAATCAAGACCAACAATGTGAACTTGTGCTCTGAAAATCGTTTCACGAGGACGGTTATACATATCATTAAACCAATCGTAAATAACACGGTCAGCCGGTGAGGATTGTTGCCAGCGATAGTCTTTTTCGAAAAGATCTTTTAGGCGATAAAACGTTAACAGTGCTGGCGATTCACTGTCGTTAAAAGCGGCCCTTGAATTGTATTCAACCAAGCTTTTTATAGTATAAAAATCACGCACAGTTAAAGGCATCGTTCATCTCTTTGGTAAAACATAGCGAGGATTTTATGATAAGTCTTACAAATAGGCAAGTTTTGTGAATAATTTGATCAGGATTTGGTACCGAAGGTCGGACTCGAACCGACACGGGGTTGCCCCCACCAGATTTTGAATCTAGCGTGTCTACCAATTTCACCACTCCGGCTTAGGTTGGGAGGAGTATAACAAACTTTTAATAGGGGTCAATGGATATGAGCAATGTTATTGCACCTTGCGTCATTCCAATCAAAGTTGTGTTAGGAAGAAGAGAGATAAGGTAATGATATGTCCAGCACATGATTCCTTCATATACCCATTACAGATGAAAATGCGAAATTAATGCTATTGCTTTTTGCCCCCTTTGAACGTTCGAAATTTGCCAATAGACCAGCTATTAGCTGCATTTCGAACGCTCAAAGGGAACAAAAATCAAATCGCCTAAATCTCGCATTTTGAAGTGTGACGGGTATAGTCATTATTCCAGGATTGAAGAGTTAGGAAAGAAAGCCTACAACCACCCAACAGGCACCTGAACAATTTTCTCAGTCAACCACCTAACTTCATCAGATTGATTAATCACCATACCAAAAGGCAAGTGATGCTCTTCCACAAAGCCTTTCAATGTTTGCAACTGACTGAGCTTAACCATTGAGCCATATTTAATTTCGATGGGTAACATACCAAAATAACCATCGAGAATTAAATCAATTTTTGCGCCTTTTCTAGTTCGATAATAATGAGCAGTCCAATTTGTTAGGGTCGTTGCTTCAAGCCCCTTAATGATTTCTTCAATGACGAATCCTTCGAAGGAGTAACCAACTGTAGGGTGGTGATATAGATCATCTAGGGAGTTAATTTTTAACAAAAAATGTAATAAACCAGTGTCACGAAGGTGACCTTTCGGCATTTTAATAACGGATTTAATAATGTTTTTTTCATAACTGGGTAATGAGCGCCAAATAAATGTTCCATCTGCAATCGTTAAATATTCTCTAATACTGCCTTCACTGATTTCAATAGCTCGAGCTAAGTCAGAGCGGTTAACGATGGTGCCCGATAATTTGCTCAGCATAGAAAGGAAGCGTTGATAAGCTCGTTTATTTAATTTTGGAAACAGCTGGGCAATATCACGATTAACGTATAGGTTTTGATAATTTTGCATCCACAATTGATAGTAATCGTTACTCGTTTGTAAAATAGGTTCTGGATAGCCACCATGCAACCAAAAATTTTGTATTTGCTCAGTTGTTAGGGGTGCTTCATCAGTGACTACATTATTTTTATCAAGTTTTTTTTCAAAGAGTTGATAAAAAGGGCTGAGTGGTTTTTGATAAAATTCATTTGCTTTTAACGTTCCAAGCTCAACGATTGCTGCTCGGCCTGCTAAAGATTCAGAAGCGTGCTTCATCAATTCTGGGCTACTTGATCCTGTGATGATATATCGGCCTTTTTTTTCTCTTTGTTCATCAATGACTCCGCGTAACACATTAAACAACTGCGGGAAAATTTGTGCTTCATCGATAATGAGATCTTGAGGATGTTGCTTAAAGAAAAATTCTGTTTGTCCACTAATGATATCAAAATCACTAGGCTTTTCTAAATCAGTGTACTTCCAATGAGGGCATAATGTACGGCTTAAGGTGGTTTTACCCGCCTGCCGAACCCCTAAAATCACGACTATTGGGAATTTTTCCAATAGAAAAGTGATTTTATTAGCCATATTTCGATATAGTCCGTTCATATTCGTAGTTTATATACGAATATGAGACTTTTCAAGCTGGAATTATGATATTAGGCTCGAAACGTCAATTTTCGAGGGGTATATACCCGTCACACTTCAAAATGCGAGATTTAGGCGAGTTGATTTTTGTTCCCTTGGAACCTTTGAAATTTGGCAATAGAATGGCTATTACCTGCATTTCAAAGCCTGCACGGGAACAAAAATCAACTCGCCTAAATCTTGCATTTTCATCTGTAATGGGTATATCAGTCATTTCAATCAAAGTAGTGTTGGTGTACAATCTGCTGCCATGAAATTAGCGGAATTTGGCTTTACATTACCTAAAGAGTTGATTGCTCAGTATCCGGTTGCCAAGCGGAGTCAGAGTCGTTTGCTGGTGTTGTCTCGTGAAGAGGAGGAGCTGGCGCATCGGCAGTTCGTGGATTTATTGGATTATTTGCAAGCTGGGGATTTGTTGGTGCTGAATAATTCAAAAGTTATTCCAGCGCGTTTGTATGGGCAAAAGGTGAGTGGCGGTAAGATTGAAATCTTAGTAGAGCGGGTGCAAGGGGAGCATCGGTGTTTGGCTCATGTGCGTGCCAGTAAGGCGCCGTCTGTTGGGACGCGTTTATTATTGGAAGGCGGTTTGCAATTTGATGTGTTGGGGCGCCAGCAGGATTTATTTGAATTGAAATTATTAAATGATGCGCCATTGATTGAGTTGTTAGAGCAGCATGGACATATACCATTGCCACCCTATATGGAGCGCGAGGATGAAGCGCTGGATAGGGAGCGTTATCAAACGGTTTTTGCAGAACACCATGGATCAGTAGCAGCCCCAACGGCGGGTTTGCATTTTGATGATGACTTGTTAGAAAAAATTAAAGCTAAGGGTGTTAAGATTGCCTATGTGACTTTGCATGTGGGGGCGGGGACGTTTCAACCAGTTAGGGTTGAAAATATTCTCGATCATCAAATGCATTATGAATATTTGGAAGTGCCTGAGGACGTTGCAGCAGCCGCCAAGAAAACTAAGTCACATGGCGGGCGCGTTGTTGCAGTGGGTACGACGTCGGTGCGCAGCTTAGAGTCTGCGGCAACGGAGGGTGAGATTAAAGCCTTTCACGGCGAATCAAATTTATTTATTTATCCGGGCTATCAATTTAACGTTGTGGATGCGATGGTGACGAACTTTCATTTGCCAAAATCATCATTATTAATGCTAGTGAGTGCTTTTGCTGGATTGAAGAATGTAAAACAAGCCTATAAAGAAGCGATTGCTGAGCAATACCGCTTTTATAGTTATGGTGATGCGATGTTGTTACTGTAATATCAAAAAAAAGTTGGAATCTAACATGAAATTTAACGTTTTAAATAATGACGGTGCAGCGCGCCGTGGCCAAATGCAATTTGAGCGAGGCGTGGTTGATACCCCCGCCTTTATGCCTGTAGGTACCTATGGCACGGTGAAAGCCATTACAATGGAAGCTGTCAAAGAAACTGGGGCGCAAATTGTCTTAGGGAATACGTTTCATTTAATGCTGCGACCCGGCACTGAGATTATCAAAGCCCATGGGGATTTACATGACTTTACTCAATGGCAAGGACCGATCTTAACCGACTCCGGTGGCTTTCAAGTGTTTAGTCTTGGTAAGTTACGTAAAATTTCCGAAGAAGGTGTGAGTTTCCAATCGCCTATTAACGGTGACAAAGTATTTTTATCTCCCGAGTCTTCCATGGCAATCCAGCGCGATCTAGGCGCAGACATCGTCATGATCTTTGATGAATGCACTCCATTTCCCGCCACTTTAGAGGAAGCGCAAACCTCGATGGAATTATCCCTACGCTGGGCCGAGCGCAGCAAACGTGCTCATGGTGATTCAACAGCCGCTCTTTTCGGTATCATTCAAGGCGGCATGTACCCACACTTGCGAGATATTTCATTGCAAGGTTTAGCGGATATTGGTTTTGATGGTTATGCCATCGGTGGTTTATCAGTGGGTGAGCCTAAAGAGGACATGTTAAACATATTAAATCACACCGTGGAGCAAATGCCTGACGATAAACCACGGTATTTAATGGGTGTTGGTACACCAGAAGATCTAGTGCAAGGCGTGGTGAATGGCATTGATATGTTTGATTGCGTCATGCCGACGCGCAATGCGCGTAATGGTCATTTATTTACATCTCAGGGCGTTGTGCGCATTCGCAATAGTCGTTATAAAACCGATACTTCTCCTTTGGATCCCGAGTGTCCATGCCACACTTGCCAACATTACTCCAAGGCCTATCTCTACCACTTAGATCGCTGCAAAGAAATCCTCGGCGCCATGCTCAACACTGTACACAATTTGACATATTATCAAACGTTGATGAAAAATTTGCGAACTGCCATAGAACAAGGTAAATTGCACTCTTTTATTGAAGCTTTTTATAAGAGAGGGAAACAATGAGCCTATTCATTACCGATGCTTTAGCCGCTAACCAAGCAGCAGCGCCACATTCGCCGAACATCATGAGTACCGTGATTTTTATTGCCGTATTTTTTGCCATCTTTTATTTCTTGTTCATCAGACCCCAGCAAAAGAAACAAAAAGAGCTACGTAGCCTCATCGATAACTTGGCTAAAGGTGATGAAGTCATTACCAGTGGTGGTTTAATGGGTAAAATTAAAAACATTACTGAAAACTTTATCGAATTAGAAATCTCTGATGGTGTTGCTATTAAAATTCAAAAGAATGCCATTGCAACCACTTTGCCTAAAGGCACCATCAATTCTTAACTATAAAAAACTGACAGGCCAGAAGATAACGCTGGCCTGTGCTGTATCTTAAGGAACAATAAGATTATGAATAAGTATCCATGGTGGAAGTATTTAATCATATTAGCCGTGATTGCCTTCGGTATTATTTACTCCGTCCCTAATTTATTTCCTGATGATGTCGCCGTACAAATTTCTGCGCACACGGGTTATACCATGGATCAAGCAACCATAGACACGGTCAAAAAGACCTTAAGCTCCCATAATATTTCTTATAAATCCATCACCAAGCAAGATGAGCATACGTTGCTGATTCGTTTTAAAACGGCAGAAGAACAATTGCGCGCTAATGATTTACTCAAAACTAACTTAGGGGATAATTACACGGTCGCCTTAAATTTGGCATCTAGCACGCCGTACTGGATGACGGATATTGGTGCTAATCCCATGAAATTGGGGTTGGACTTACGAGGTGGTGTGCATTTCCTCCTGGCTATCGATGTGGAGTCCTTAATGAAGCGTCGCATCAATGGTGATGTGCGTAGCATTGGTTCGGAATTGCGGAATAAACGCGTCCGTTATCGTGGTTTAACCATGCAAGATAATGTCATTACCATTAACTTTAAAAAAGACGATGACTTAAACAAAGCTGTTACTATCATTAAACAAAACTTTCCTGAGTTACAATTGAAAATTAACCGTAGCGAAGGCAATGAATCGATTCGAGCACAAATGTCGCCGGAAGCGAAATTAAAATCGCAGAATTATGCCGTGGATCAAACCACCACGATTTTGCGAAATCGCATCAATGAACTCGGTATTGCCGAACCTATCGTACAACGTCAAGGTGCAGAACGCATTGCTGTTGATTTACCCGGCGTACAAGATACGGCGCGTGCGAAACAAATTTTGGGTGGTACGGCAACCTTAGAATTTCATTTAGTCGATGTTGAGCATGATCCTTCACAAGCAAAAACCAGTGGCGCTCCCTTTGGTACCAAACTTTATGTTTATGAAGACCGGCCCTATTTATTGAAAACCCAATCTATTCTTTCAGGCACATCCATTACCGGCGCATCCTCTACCATCGGTCATGATGGCAGACCTTCTGTTGATATCCGCTTAGGTGGCGGGGGTGAAGCCATGTTTTATCGCATCACCAGTGAAAACGTTGGTAAGCCTTTATCGATTGTGTATGTGGAAACAAAAATGCAAGCCAAAAAAGACGCTGGTAAGGTGACGTATATCCCGCGTAAAACGGAAAAAGTCATTAACATTGCTACCATTCAATCAGCGCTTGGGAATAATTTCCAAATCACCGGTTTAACCGATGCCAGAGAAGCACGTAACTTGGCCTTACTGTTAAGAGCAGGAGCCTTGCCGGCGCCGATTAGCATTATTGAAGAAAGCACCGTTGGTCCTAGCATGGGGCGTTCTAATATTGATAAAGGCTTATTATCTTTAGAACTTGGCATGATCTTTATTGTGGTGTTCATGGCGATTTATTACCGCTTGTTTGGTTTTTTTGCTGACATTGCTTTAATGTTTAATTTACTGTTACTCGTGGCGATTTTATCCATTCTCGGTATGACGCTAACACTGCCGGGTATTGCGGGTATTGTCTTGTCAGTGGGTATGGCCATTGATGCCAATGTGCTTATCTTTGAACGGATACGAGAAGAGTTGCGTAATGGCATGTCGCCACAAGCGGCGATCAAAGCTGGTTACGAACGTGCCTTCGCCACGATTGTTGACTCGAATGTCACTACACTGATTGCAGGGGCTGCCTTGTTTGGCATTGCCACCGGTGCGATTCGCGGTTTTGCCGTGACTTTGTGTATCGGCTTAATGTGTTCAATGTTCACAACCATTACCGGCACACGCGCTATAGTGAATTTAACCTATGGCACACGCAGTGTGAAAAAATTATCGATTGGTATTTAAGAGAGGCGCTGATGGAATTTTTCAAACCAGATACAAACATTGATTTCATGGGCTTACGCAAATTAGCCGCTGTCATATCGGTCGTGGTGTGTGTGGCATCCTTAGTGGTGTTGGGCATGAAGGGGTTAAACTGGGGCTTAGAATTTACCGGTGGTACCGAAGTCAAAGTCGCTTACAGTGAGCCTGCCAATTTAAATCTCATACGACAAGCATTAACAAAAGCAGGGTTTGACGATATCACAGTGCAAACCTATGGGACGTCTAAAAATGTGTTAATGCGTATGCGTGGTCATCAAAATTTAAAAAAGAAAACCATTGGCGACGAAATTATGTCAGCGCTACCCGGTAGTACCTTACTCAGTGTTGATTATATCGGACCGCAAGTGGGGAAAGAGTTAGCCACCAATGGTGCTTTGGCTTTATTCATTGCCATGTTGGGGACAGCAGTTTATGTGGCGCTGCGTTTTGAATACCGGTTTGCTGTAAGTGCGGCTGTGGCTTTGCTTCACGATCCGATCATTATCCTCGGTGTGTTTTCCTATTTCCAAATGGAATTCGATTTAATTTCCTTAGCGGCGATATTAACCATCATTGGTTATTCCCTTAATGACACCATCGTGGTCTTTGATAGGGTGCGGGAGAATTTCCGCAAGCATCGCAAGTTTTCTCCTTCAGAAATCGTCAATATGTCCGTCAATCAAACCTTGTCACGGACAATCATTACCTCTGGTTTGACTTTGTTGGCGGTGCTAGCGCTCTTCTTCTATGGTGGTCAAACGCTGCATGGCTTTGCTACGGGCTTGTTGATTGGTATCGTTGTTGGCACATATTCTTCAATTTATGTGGCGGGAGCTTTGGCAGTTGTCTTAGGCTTGGATCGCCAGAACTTCTTACCTCAGAATAAAGAAGCGTTAGATAATCGCCCATAAGCTTTAGGATTGGATGTAACGATTACGTCCTTGGCGCTTCGCTTCGTAGAGTGCATTGTCAGCTTTTGTGATGAGTTCGTCAGCGCTGCCAACATCCTTTGCCTTAATCGTAAAGCAGCCGATACTGACGGTGAGGTAGGGTTTCACCGTTGAGTATTTATGCTCAATATTTTCTTCTGTCGTGTTTTGTAAGATGCGTTCAGCCATTTGCGCAGCGGATTTTTTGTCTGAGCTGGGTAAGATGGCCACGAATTCTTCGCCACCGTAGCGGGCGATAAAATCACCAGAACGTTGTAAGGTGTGTTTTAGGATTTGCGCCATGTCATATAACACTTTGTCACCTTTGACATGGCCGTAATTATCGTTATAACTTTTAAAGCAATCAATATCGATCATGAACAATGTAATATTGGCATTTTCCCGTTGGGCACGATGCAACTCTTTGCCTAAGGTTTCAAATAAAAAACGCCTATTTGGAATTTGGGTGAGTTCATCAACTTGTAACAAGGCATTAATTCGCTTGTTCTTTTCTGAAAGTGTAGAAATAAGTCTATCTTTTTCAATTTGTAAACAGATACTGTGACTCGTGATTCGGTTGCTGCGGTACAGTGTTGTGATTAATACCATTAAATACAAGGTACATACGGCAGCGACCATCATATTTTCCCATGAAAATTGTACAGCAAAAAAGATAATGGGGGGAATTAGCATCGGTAATGTGTGCGACAAGTACGCGCGTATAACACTCGAGTGTGGGACAAGTGTGCTCGCTGCAATGCCGCCAAGCATGAGCAACATGAAAAAATCACCGACGATGTCTAAACGTCTCGCATACACTAAAAAAATGATTGCCCATAAAGAGCCTGCAATAAAGGCCAGCACCATGAAGGTGTAGATGAGCTTCTTAGCATAGCTAGGTTTTTCCCAGAGTCGATGCCGGACCACTCTTTTTGCTTGGAAATAGCGGATGATTGTAAGGATACTGATCACAGACCAGCTAAAGAGCAAATCATGGGCAGTTAATTTTGGCCACAGCATAAAATTAACAAGGCTAATCAATATCACATTAAAAGCTATTATTTGAACTGTTTGTTCATATAAGTATTTAATTTTGAGCGAGGTAACTTTCTCCCTGAAGACTTTGTCGTCGATCATTTTGTTGTGGCTCGCTGTATTAATTAAGTTCCATTGAATAAAATGAGTATAGTTTAGAATACTCTTAATGGACACCTTAAATAAGCACTGTGGCGTACTTATCCAATACCAAAATTCGCATTTTAGCATACGATGGGTATAGAATAGTCTTTTTCATAGAAATTAGATAAAACAATGAACAACATGCTGTCACATTTAGCCGATGCTATGAGTCAATTAATTGCCATTTTCATACAAAACTTGCCCTCGGTGTTAATCTTAATGGCCGGTTTATGGGGGATTCACCTGATTAATTGGTTTTTGAAAGGGCGGTTATGCTATCTCGGTATTTACCCACGCCACTTGGCTGGCATTCCTGGGATTGTCTTGTCGCCGTTTTTACATGCAGATTTTAATCATTTATTTTTTAATACCATTCCTTTATTCATATTGATTACCTTCATGCTAGTGCCGGGTTGGCTCTATTTTTGGTTAGCGACGGCCAGCATTGTCATTATGAGTGGGATTCTGATTTGGTTAGTCGGCAGGAAAGCCATTCATATCGGCGCTAGTTCACTCATCATGGGTTATTGGGCATTTATGCTAGTGAATACCTACCAACACCCCAGCCTATTTTCCATTATCTTAGGGATTTTGACCTTGTATTACCTGGGTAGTTTAGTGACGCATTTATTTCCTGCCGGCGGCGGTGTTTCTTGGGAAGGGCATCTTTGCGGATTTGTGGCAGGCTTAGTGACGGTGTGGGCAATGCCTTGGTTGATTACTAATATTCTTTTGCCTTTATTAAGGTGATTCTTTTGTATAAGTTCGGTGTGGGGGCCTTATTACACTTTATTTTTCATGGGGGGGCAAAAGAATTTCTGGGTTGTGTGTTTGTGGTGGGGTGAGCAGTGAGATGTATCTTTTTTATTCTGGATTCTGTATATTACAGTCCCTGGGAATAATGGGAGCAAATGATGATTTTAGATAATATCCTTCAGGCCATTGGCAACACACCTACGGTGAAAATTAATCGCGTTGGGGCGGATTTGCCCTGTGAGTTTTATGGAAAGTGTGAATTTTTGAATCCTGGCGGAGCTGTGAAAGATAGGATTGGCTACCATATGGTGGAAGAGGCAGAGAAGTCTGGGTGGATTAAGCCTGGGGATACGTTAATTGAGCCTACCTCGGGGAATACAGGCATAGGTATGGCGCTGGCTGGCGCCGTGAAGGGCTATAAAGTTATTATTACCATGCCGGAGAAAATGAGCCATGAGAAGCAAGTGGTGCTCGAAGCCTTGGGGGCTGACATCGTGCGTACCCCAACAGAAGCGGCTTGGGATGCGCCGGAGAGTCATATTGGGGTCGCCAAGCGCATGCAGCAAGAATTACCAAATGCCTATATATTGGATCAATACGCTAACCCTGCGAATACCGATGCTCACTATCAATTTACTGCGCAGGAAATTATTGATGATTTTGGGGATAACTTGCATATGGTCGTCATGGGTGTTGGTACGGGTGGTACCATTACTGGTGTTGCAAAGCGCTTGAAAGAATTTAATCGTGATATTCAAATTATTGGTGTCGATCCCTATGGCTCAATACTAGGCGGCGGTGATGAAGTGTATCCTTACCATGTCGAAGGCATTGGTTATGATTTTTTCCCGAAGGTGTTAGATAACAACTTGATTGATCACTATGTCAAAGTTAATGACGCAGACTCTTTTAGAGTAGCACGGCAATTGATTAAGGAAGAAGGTTTGCTCATTGGTGGTTCCAGTGGTTCGGCCATGTGGGCGGCCATGCAAATGGCAGATAGATTAAAACCTGGGCAACGTTGTCTCGTGTTATTACCGGATTCTATTCGTAATTATCTAACAAAATTTGTTGATGATACCTGGATGCTAAAAGAAGGTTTTGAGTTGAATTAATTAAATTAGACCATACCTTAATGTAAGGAAGGACATAAAAGAGGTAATGAGTGATGCGCATGGATAAATTAACGAGTAAGTTTTATAACGCCATTGGTGAGGCCCAGTCTATCGCGGTGGGTCGGGATAATGCTTTTTTAGAGCCAGTGCATGTGTTAAAAGCTATGCTGGATCAGCAGGGCAGCACCATCCGACATTTACTCACCAAGGCTAATGTTAAAAATATATCGAGCTTTTGTGCCAGTGTGGATGAAGCACTAGACAGATTACCACAAGTCACCGGCCAAGCCGGTGAAGTTGGGGTGTCTAATGAATTAAATCGTTTACTGAATGTGACGGATAAATTGGCGCAACAACGTAACGATCAATACATTTCCAGTGAATTATTTCTGTTAGCTGCTTTTGAATTCGATAATAATTTACAAGACTTATTGAAAACAGCCAGCGTGACCAAACAAGCGATTGAACAAGCTATTGATGACATGCGTGGTGGTCAGCAAGTCAATGATCCTAATGCCGAAGAAAATCGTGAAGCCTTATCAAAATACACTATCGATCTCACTGAGCGCGCAGAGCAAGCCAAATTAGATCCCGTCATCGGTCGCGATCAAGAAATTCGCCGTACTATTCAAGTGTTACAACGTCGCACCAAAAATAATCCCGTACTTATTGGTGAACCGGGCGTGGGTAAGACAGCCATCGTCGAAGGCTTAGCGCAGCGTATTGTTAACGGCGAAGTACCGGAAGGGATTAAAGGCAAACGCTTACTATCTTTAGACCTAGGTGCACTGATCGCTGGTGCAAAATATCGCGGTGAATTTGAAGAACGTTTAAAAGCGGTACTCAATGATTTGAGTAAACAAGAAGGGCAAATTATTTTATTTATCGATGAATTGCACACCATGGTAGGTGCCGGTAAAGCAGAAGGGGCGATGGATGCGGGCAATATGTTAAAGCCTGCATTAGCGCGCGGTGAATTGCATTGTATCGGTGCAACGACGCTCGATGAATATCGTCAATACGTTGAAAAAGATGCAGCCTTAGAGCGTCGTTTCCAAAAGATTCTTGTGGAAGAGCCCAATGTTGAAGATACCATTGCCATATTGCGGGGATTGAAAGAGCGTTATGAAATTCATCATGGTGTACAAATTACCGACTCTGCGATTGTGGCTGCAGCGACCTTATCTCATCGTTACATCACCGATCGTAAACTACCAGACAAAGCTATTGATTTGATCGATGAAGCTGGTAGTAATATTCGTATGGAAATCGATTCCATGCCGGAAGAAATGGATACCTTAGAACGAAAATTAATTCAATTAAAAATCGAACGTGAAGCCTTGAAAAAAGAAGAAGATGAGGCGTCTAAAAAACGTTTGGGTAAATTAAATGGTGACATCAAAGAATTAGAACGTAAATTCGCCGACTTAGAAGAAATTTGGAAAGCCGAAAAAGCGGCACTACAAGGCACGCAACATATTAAAGAAGCCTTAGAGCGGGCAAAAGCGGAAATGGAAACTGCGCGACGTGCTGGAGATTTAGCAAGAATGTCTGAGTTGCAGTATGGGACAATCCCAGAGTTAGAAAAACAATTGCAAAACGCTGCAGACAGCGAACAAAAAGAAACGCAATTAGTGCGTAACAAAGTCACAGAAGAAGAAGTTGCTGAAATCGTTTCTAAGTGGACACACATTCCTGTTAGCAAGATGTTAGAGGGCGAACGTGAAAAATTATTGCAAATGGAAGAGGCATTGCACCAACGTGTCATTGGACAAGATGAAGCGGTTAATGTCGTGGCCAATGCCATCAGGCGCTCACGTGCAGGCTTGGCGGATCCAAACCGCCCAGTGGGTTCATTCTTATTTTTAGGTCCAACGGGTGTTGGTAAAACCGAACTTTGTAAAACTTTGGCAAGTTTCTTATTTGATTCTGAAGAAGCCATGGTACGCATTGATATGTCTGAGTTTATGGAAAAGCATGCGGTGGCGCGTTTGATTGGTGCACCTCCTGGCTATATTGGCTACGAAGAAGGGGGGTATCTCACTGAAGCTATCAGGCGCAAACCTTATTCTGTGATTTTGTTGGATGAAGTGGAAAAAGCCCACCCTGATGTGTTTAATATTTTATTACAAGTATTAGATGATGGTCGTTTGACCGATAGCCATGGCCGTACGGTGGATTTTCGTCACGCAGTGATTGTGATGACGTCTAATTTAGGCTCTAATTTGATCCAAGAATATGCTGAAAAAGGTGAGTATGATCAAATGAAAAAAGCCGTGATGGATATGGTTGGCCAGCATTTTCGCCCTGAATTTATTAACCGTGTCGATGATACCGTGGTCTTTAAACCATTAGAAGCTGAACAAATCAAGAAAATTGCTGCTATTCAAATCCAACGCGTCGCTTCCCGTCTACGTGCGAGAGAGATTAAATTAGATGTGGATGATGCAGCATTGCTGTTCTTAGCGCGTGCTGGCTTTGATCCAATTTATGGTGCTAGGCCCTTAAAACGTGCGATTCAGCAACACTTGGAAAATCCTTTAGCCGAAGCTATGTTGCAGGGGGAATATGCGGCAGGTACCATGGTGAACGTCACAGTGAAAGATAATGCATTACAATTTGTGAGCAGTAGTTCAGAGTAGCTGATCCTTGGGCCCGCATTATTTACTACTTGCCAATTAAATGATACCTTTGACACTCATTGATAAGGGAGCTCAAGCATGAAACGATTTTTACTTTTTGGATTACTCTTCTTTTTCGCAGTGGCAAATGCGCAGAGTTTGCATCCCGAGCTCGTGCTTAACAAAATTACTCAAGTGAAGGCGAGTGAAAAGAAAGACGAGATTTATCTTACTATTACCGAGTTTTCTTCAACGGGTAAAAATCGACATTATACCATTCCGCAATACCCAATTACCTGGCCCCAAGCAGCACTGCCGCAGGTAAAAGATTTATCTGTTTGGAAAAATACACTGGCGCCTGGAGAAAGTGCTGAAATTGTGGTTTCTGTGGTTGAGCATGATGTACCGCCTTGGAATACCGATGACTTAGTGGGTACCATGAAATTACGCCTTAAGAATACCAATGGTCAATTGCAACATGAGTGGGCTTATATGGGCTCAGGTGTCAGGGGTATGGGCACGAAGTTACAAACCAATTTAAACCAAGTGTTTAACTTTGATGATGCTGAAGGTGAATACAAATTAAATTTCCAATTATTAGAAAATAATTCAGCAGCGATGCCGACTCAGCAAAAAACAACGGGGTAGACAACGATGAAGGGCTCGAAAAGAAGAAACAGTTCGATCTTAATATGTGCTTTGTCAGTAATAGTCTTGTTGAGTGGATGCCAAGAAAATACGGTAAAAACCCCCTATCACAACGCTTATAATAAAGACATTGGCGCTTATGCACCAAAACAATATTCTCATGCTTATAATTATTTTTATTCTCGCGCAATCCAAGGTGATGCTGCTGCAGAGAATAATTTAGGCCATATGTACATGGATGGTCGTGGGATAAAACAAGACTCTACGAAAGCTATTTATTGGTATACCCAAGCGGCTAATCAAGGCTATCGTGCGGCGCAAGTGAACTTAGGCGTCGCTTATTTATACGGCCGTGGGACACTAAAAGATAAACAAAAAGCATGCCATTGGTTATTGCTAGCAAAGCGCAAGGGCAGTAAGACGGCGACCGATTATTATCGGCGAAAATGCTAAGAGGAATCGCGAGTTTCATCCTTTATTCTAGGCCCATTCTTCCCACGTCGTCTTCTCGGCCTTGAGCCGGGAAGACGACGCAGCTAGACCAAATCAGAATCACGGACAAAAAATGCAAAAAAGTGTCGATTCCTCAGCCAGCAAGCACAAAAGAAGCATCAATTATCTTCTTCATCCTCTTTACAAATCTTTAAGTGGTTTTTTTGCGCAAATTTTAAGATGGAATTATAAAGATCAGGGTTGGATTTTTTTAAAGCGGGATCTAGCATGACACATTTATTACCATCTTTGACAGACGGTTGTAATAGTGGTGAATAAATAATCCGATGTTTACGAAAGGTGGATAAGGTACCGCTCATGCGCTCCGCCCAATCGCTGGGGCGAAATTTCTCGCCACTCTCGGTGACGCCTTCTATGATTATTTTTTTATCATCTTTATCTGACATGTCGCTAACTTATTGTAAAATTCAAGGGTTTTTAGGATAATAGCTGACACAAGTATAGCACCCAGAAAGCATTGCTTTCCAACCAGTGATTTAATATGAACGATACAATGAAAAATAAACGTCGCAAAGGTATTTATTTACTACCTAACTTATTCACCACTGCCGGTTTATTCGCAGGGTTTTATGCCATTGTCGCTGCCATGAAAGGCTTATTTCATGAAGCGGCTTTTGCTATTTTCATCGCAATGGTCATGGATACCCTGGATGGTCGAGTGGCAAGATTAACGAATACTGAGACAGACTTTGGCTTCCAGTATGATAGTTTGGCTGATGTCGTGTCTTTTGGCATTGCTCCAGCTTTAGTGGTTTATAGCTGGTCTTTGTTTAGTTTAGGGAAACTTGGCTGGCTGGCGGCCTTTGTTTTTGCGGCGACGACGGCGTTGCGCTTGGCGCGTTTTAACACGCAAGTTAGCACTGTTGATAGAAAATATTTTCAAGGTATGCCATCGCCCGCGGGGGCTGGGATCATTGCCAGCATGGTCTTGTTTGGCAGTAGCTACGGTTTACCAGCCATTCACTTAGCACCTATCATTGCACTGCTCACTGTGCTTGCGGGGATCTTAATGGTGAGCAATGTTCGCTATTATAGTTTCAAGAAAATTGACTTCAAAGGTCGTGTACCATTTTTTGCAATCGTTTTTGTGTTACTTGTCTTTGTTGCCATTAGCATTAATCCTCCGGGTATTTTGTTTTTAGGGTTCTTTGGCTACGGTGTGTCCGGTGTTGTTATGACACTGTGGGGTTTGCGTCAAAAACGTAAGGCACGCAAAAAAACATGAATCTTGCTGAAGGTTCATGGCAGCTTGATTTTTTAGAGTCGCCTTTATATCATGTTTTATCACATTTCAACATCTCTCACTTCTCTGAGTGGCCAAGTCACACACAATTAAATCAATCAGCCAGGCAGTGGTGTTCTCATTTATGCAATGCAAAGGGCAAAGAAATTACGTTTGTGCCTCAGGATAAGCGTGGTCGTATTTCTGCTGATGAACAGTATGAACCAAGGATCTATTTAAAAGCAGAAGTGCAAACACGCCAACGTAATTGGCATGATTATTTCAATGCGTGCTGCTGGTGTCTCTACCCAAAGAGCAAAGCGCTGCTGAATGCGCTGCAATATCAAGATATTTTGAACCATGGGATCGGAAATCGCTCACGCCAACAAAATGTATTAACGCAATTTGATGAATGTGGTGTAGTGATTGTCTGTCAGCAGCCAGCATTAATTACATTATTGCGCCAACATCAATGGCAAGCATTATTGTGGCAACGCCGTGACGCTGTGTTGCAGCATATGCAGTGCTATGTTTTTGGTCATGCTCTTTTTGAAAAAGCGATGAAGCCGTATCTTGGATTAACGGCTAAAGCCATCATTCTTGATATGCCTAAGCTTGCATTGCCGCAGTTAGATGCAATCATTGCGGATTATTTCAGACAAAAAAAATGGCAAGCTAATGAGAAACCACTTCAACCTTTCCCATTACTGGGCTATCCAGGCTGGCATCCTGAACAAAGCTTAAACTTTTATCAGAATACTACATACTTTCGTGGGAGTTAACCCTATTGTTAATATTGCTAATTAACACTAAGATAAGGGATTAGATTTTTTGCATTAAGGGATAGCAACGCATGCCAAAAAGAGCGATTTATTTATCAGGTGGTGGCGCACGAGGCGCTTATCAAGCGGGTGTCTTAAAGGCCATCAATGAGATTGTCAAACCAGGCAAGCTACCCGTAGACATTTTAAGTAGTGTGAGCGCAGGATCTATCAATGCTGCAGTATTAGCGATGCATGCAGAGGATTTCACCACTGGTGTTACGGACTTAGAAGATTTATGGCAGTCCTTAACCTGTAATACAATCTTTCAATCGGGAAATATCGCACTGATAAAATCAGTCATCCGTAATATTTTTAGCATGTTGTTTCATAGGAATGTCAAAGGTGGCGGTTATCTTTTGGATACCACGCCACTTAAGCGCTTACTAAAGACCCGATTTGATTTTGAAAAAATTAATCAAAATATTGAAGCTGGGTTGTTCGAGGACTTTGAGATATCTGCCAACTGTTATGACTTAGCAGAAAATGTTTCGTTTTTTAAATCGGTGGATCCCCAATGCTATTGGCGAAAAAGAAAGCATGCGGCACACTTGGTGGATATTGCTTGTCATCACCTATTAGCCTCTGCTGCGATTCCGTTATTTTTTCCAGCCATTGCCATCGATAATTATCATTATGGAGATGGTAGTGTACGCCTTAGCGCGCCGTTAAGCTCTGCTATTAATCTAGGTGCAGAAAGTATTTTAGTGATAGGGACTAGAAGAGTGATGGCGACACCCAGAACCGAGCCACGAGCTAAAATTAATGGAATATCTCTCGCAAAAATATTGGGTAATATGCTAAATACATTGTTTTTAGATAATTTAGATAAAGACATCAAATTGCTCAATGAGATTAACCATTCTTTACAATTAATGTCTAAGGACCAAGTAGCACAATCAAAATGGAGACCGATAAAAGCGCTTTATATAAACCCATCAGTAGATTTAGGTGCAATCGCACAATCTTTACCAAAAACCATGCCCATACTGCTGCGTTATTTCATGAGGGGTTTTGGTTCGCAAGAACAATCAGGCGATTTATTAAGTTTCATATTATTTGAATCGGAATATTGTAAAAAATTGCTTGATATCGGCTACCATGACGCCTTCGCACAACGGCATGCCATTGAAGAGTTTTTTGCAGAGGAATAGGTTTCATCTCAGTTAAAGACGGATACGTAACTAACACTCAGGATGATTAACCGCTAAACCACCTTGTGACGTTTCCTTATAACGGCTTTGCATATCGCGGCCTGTTTGTAACATGGTGGCGATGACTTTGTCTAAGGATACCATGTGTTCACCTTCCTCGATTAAGGCGAGTTGTGCGGCATTGATGGCTTGTACAGCACCCATGGTGTTGCGTTCAATACAGGGGATTTGCACTAAGCCGGCGATTGGATCGCAGGTTAAACCTAAGTTGTGTTCCATGGCGATTTCTGCCGCATTTTCTACTTGAGCGGTGGTACCACCGAGGACGGCCGTTAACGCAGCTGCGGCCATCGAACATGCCACACCAACTTCACCTTGGCAACCGA
The DNA here is from genome assembly GCA_021773295.1 of Gammaproteobacteria bacterium. Taxonomy (GTDB): domain Bacteria; phylum Pseudomonadota; class Gammaproteobacteria; order UBA1113; family UBA1113; genus JAJFKI01. The sequence goes on from JAJFKI010000025.1 coordinate 64,792, forward strand.
CTTCAGCAGCTGAAATAGAGGCGCCTTTTTTATATAAAATAGCAATTGCACCGGCTGTTAATAGAAAATCAATAATGCCTTGCTCACTGGCTTCCTGGCAAAAGTTTATAAAGTAATATAATACTGCGGGGATAATGCCGGCGGCACCATTGGTGGGTGCTGTTACCACACGTCCCCCTGCGGCATTTTCTTCATTGACGGCTAGCGCATACAGGTTAACCCAATTTAAAATATCACGTGGTAATTGTTTTTTAAGCGCAGATAATTTCTTATAAAGCATCGGAGCACGGCGTTTGACATGAAGCTTGCCTGGCAGTATTTTTTCTTGTGTTTGGCAGCCATGTTTAATGCATTGTTTCATGGTTTTGGCGATAGCTAATAATTTTTTTCTAACACTTGTTTGTGTTTGCCAAACGCATTCATTGGCAAGCATGATATCGCTAATACTCATGTTTTGTTGCCGGCAATGTTCGAGCAATTCACTGGCTTTGGTGAAAGGGTAGGGAACGGTTTTTTCATTGGTAATTGGCAAATTAAATTCATTCGAACGCACGATGAAACCACCACCAATTGAAAAGACTTCTTCGCGTAATACTTGTTTGCCGGCCTTATCAAAAGCGGTAAACTGCATACCGTTAGAATGTTGTTCTAAGACTTCATCAAAATGAAAGAGAAAGTCTTTCTCAAAGTCAAAGGCAATGTCGTGACTTCCCGCTAAACAGATACGTTTTTGTTGGATGATTTGCTCTGCGCGAGGTATGATATTGTCCGGATCAACATTGACGGGCAAATTACCTTCTAAACCATTGAGAATGGCTCTGTCAGTGCCATGCCCTTGGCCCGTTAAGGCAAGCGATCCATAGAGGTCAATTTGAATGTGGTTAACGTGAGTTAATTCATCCTTTAAATGTTTCACGAAGCCATAAGCGGCACGCATAGGGCCCACGGTGTGAGAGCTGGAGGGGCCGATACCGATGGTGAATAAGTCGAAAATACTAATGCTCATAATTTGCCTGTAATGAATCCTTAATTGTTTAATTTTAGACATTATCTGGGATGATTACCAGGTATCAGCGAGATCATCACAAACTGTTACACCTTTTACCTTGATTTTGTAAAAATTCAAGGTATAGTCTAAAACTTCCCGATATATAGGTGTATATTGGGATACAATCAATAATTCTTGTAATGATGAAGGGAGTTACGATGAAATTTAAAAAATCACTGGCCGTTGCCTTAGGATGTTTGGCTGTTCAAACGGCTGCTGTGGCTGCACCTGCTGCAAATTCAAACAAAGTTTTAAAAACGGATAATGACCGTGTGAGCTACACCATTGGTGTTGATATGGGCAAAAGTTTAAAATCACAAAACTTAAAACTCAATATCGATATGCTAGCGCGTGGCATTAAAGATGGTGTTAATGGTAATCAACTGTTAATGACTGACGATCAAATGCGGCAAACACTGATTGGCTTACAAAAGCAAATTATCGCCAAGCAACAAGTTGAAATGAAAACCTTAGCGGATAAAAATTTAAAAGCGGGCGAAAAATTCTTAGCTACAAATAAAGCGAAATCTGGCGTTAAAACCTTGACCAATGGTTTGCAGTATAAAGTCATTAAAGCGGGTAAAGGTAAAAGCCCTAGCCGCAATGATGTTGTGACGGTGGATTACGAAGGTAAATTAATCAATGGTAAAGTGTTTGATAGCACTTATAAGCGTGGCAAGTCCGCAACCTTCAAATTGTCGCAAGTTATTCCTGGCTGGCAACAAGCCCTACAAATGATGAAAGCCGGCGCGACTTGGGAATTATTCATTCCGTCTAAGTTGGCTTACGGCGCGAAAGGTTTAGGTGGCCCTATCGGTCCCAATGAAACCTTAATCTTTAAAGTGCACTTGATTGCGGTTGGTGATAATAAAACTAGAAAACCTACGGCTAAAAAGAGCTAAGAACTGAATTTACTTGTCCCTTCCCCTTTGCGGGAAGGTTAGGATGTGGGGGAGTGGTCTGATCACTACCCCACAGATCCGTAAGGGCGGTTCGCGAACCGCCCTGTCAGAACGGCACGGTGTTGATTTAGAGGCCGAATATTCTTTTGTACCTGCGTGTCTTTGAGGACATGGTGAATAAAAAGATAGTGCTGGGGCGAGAGGACGCTTCTCGAAGCGCCCCTACATTCTCTCTCCAGTTGTAGGAGTGGTTAGTAAATCGTTCCTAGAATGAGAGGAATGATTTTGAAAAGATTTACAGTTATAAATCCCCGTCTTTTAACCATATTCTTTCTCGGTATTGCTTCTGGTTTACCTCTGGCATTAAGTGGCTCTGCACTGCAAGCGTGGTTTACAGTGTCTGGGCTTGATATTGTGGCAATTGGCAGTCTTGCTTTATTGGGCCAGCCTTATGTGTACAAATTCATTTGGGCGCCGTTACTCGATCGTTATATCCCACCATTTTTAGGGCGTCGTCGCGGTTGGATTATGTTGATGCAGGTTTTGTTAGCATTGTTCATTTTTGCCATGGCCTTCTTTGATCCTGCGTCACATCCTATGTGGCTTGCCTTGTTCGCGTTAATGGTGAGTGCCACTTCAGCTACCCAAGATGTTGCTATCGATGCATATCGGACGGAAGTTTTAGAGGATAAAGAGCGAGGCATGGGTGCAGCCTATACGGCAGGGGGATACCGTGTTGGGATGCTGATTTCAGGCGCCATGGCGTTTATCATTGCCGACAATATTGGCTGGAGTAATACCTATAGGCTGATGGCAGTGTGTATGTTGCTTAGCACGTTCATCACTTTTTGTTCTAAAGAGCCAGATCAATTCTCGGTGCCAAGATCATTACAGGAAGCCCTGATTGGGCCCTTCAAAGAGTTTTTCAAGCGTGAGTATGCCATTGCTATTATTGTATTTATTGTGTTGTATAAGCTTGGTGATGCCTTTGTTTTAAGTTTAAATACGCCATTCTTATTAAAGGGTTTAGGGTTTTCATTAACCGATGTGGGTCTTGCCAATAAAACAGTGGGTTTAGGTGCCAGTATCCTTGGCGTTTTCCTGGGTGGCCTTGTCATGTCCCGCATCAGTCTTTATCGCTCATTGCTGTATTTTGGCTTCCTGCAAGCTATTTCCAATTTGCTCTATATGTGGCTAGCTGTTGTTGGCAAGAATTTTGCACTGATGGTGTTTGCCATCTTTGGAGAAAATCTCTGTGGTGGCCTAGGCACGGCGGCAACGGTGGCATTATTAATGGCACTTTGTAACCGGCGTTATACGGCAGCGCAATTTGCATTATTATCGGCAGTATCGGCCATTGGCCGAGTGTTTGCAGGGCCGATGGCAGGTCTTTTGGTGGAGCATATAGGTTGGACTGATTTTTATTTCATCACATTCGTCATCGCTTTACCTGGATTAGTGCTATTATTGTGGTTGCAACCGAGGATAAAACTTGTACCTGCATTAGTTAGAGACTGACGTGATAAAAAAGCCCTGGAACAAATGGCTCTCTTTAGTGGTGATGTTATTTTTTGTAGCACTACCAAGTTATGCCGTCACCCAAAACCTACCGCTCGTCGATACCAGTCATACCGCTGCTAGCAAACCAATTGAGTCTGCCTATAAACGTTTACAATTAATTCGCCAAAAAAATAAATTAGCGACCCAAAACTTAGACTCTATTTCCAAAGAGATACAAACCCTCGTTGCCACTGCTGGCGAAAAAAAAATTACAAAAGGTGATGTCGAGCGTGCGGATTTAGAGTTGGCCTTAGCCAGTGCTAATCTAGATGCTGCCAATATTACTAAAACAGAAGCACAGCAAAACATCGATACCACCATGGCAAGATTGCGTGATTTAGAAAAACAATTGCAAGATGTGACGCTAGCAGCCGGTGCTACTAGTGAAGTTAATCAACGTATCGCCAAGTTACAAGCTGCGATCAATAATCAAAAAAGCTTAGTGAAATGGCAGCAAAGGCAATCGGATGCTCTTGAGCATACGATTCAACTAGCACAACAAATTCTAAACTTACGTGTAAAGTGGAAAAACACCCTCTTTAAGCAATATGATAAACAGCAGCAACTGCAACGCCAACAAGCATTGGAAAAACAAGAATTAGCCTTACAAGAAGAGCAGAGAAAATGGATTAATCGATTGAGTGAGTTAAATACCAAGCTGCAAAATACCACCAGTGAACAAGCGAGTCTAATGTCAAAAGAAGAAGTTGAACTACAAATTCTGCAAGCACAAGAAAACTCTAATCTCATCCATTTGCAATTGGTTATGGTGCATATCAGCAGCATGTTGGCGAGTATGGTAGAGGATTTAAATACTAACCAAAGCGTAACGACACTTAATAATCAAATTAATCAAATCAAAGTTATGCGGGGCGAGCTAAACAGTTTAATGGATTTGGTACAGCGTAAGATCGAACTCGTCAAACAGCGTATGCAAATAGAAATGGCCCGTAATGAAAAAGGTGTCACGAGTAAAGCTTCTTACGAAGCACATCAAAAATTATTAGCTAATTTACTCACAAAGTATCAATCTTATGATGCCAAATTAAAAGATTTATTAACCGCTAGTAATTCTGTTTTAGCAAAAATTCAGGAAAAATTAAATCAATCACTTGCGAGACGCCAAGGCTTGCCAGGGTTTAGCTTACAAGCTTGGGCGAATCTTAGCTATAAATTGATGGCGATGCCAAGCTTAACGTTACAAACATTGGGTGCACTGAAAGAGCAAGTGTATATTGCCATTGAAAAAGTCAGTTATAAGCGAATCTTTGGTATCGTTGCAGTACAAGCCTTATGGTTATTAGTTTGGTTATGGGTGCGTGGTATATTCACGGCTTTGGTAGAAAAGTTTGGGCGTGATCTTAGAACCATTACCGATAATATCCGGTTTGTCATGTGCCAGCTGATTCGGCGAAATTTATTAACAGCTTATATTATCTCCGCTTTTATCCTATTGTTATGGTTACTGGGAGTACCCGTTAAATCTTTCACGCCTTTAATCGTATTAGCGTCCGTATTCTTAGTGTTCAAAATAGCCATGGGCTTAACGCGTTTAGTGTTAATTGAAACGTCTACCGATGCCGAAGGTAAGGATGTAAAACTCTATTATCATTTACAGTGGGCACTGTGGGGTGGTGGCATATTAACGATGTTAACCGTGCTAGCACAACAGTTGCCCGTTGGTTTTGAAGTGCGAGATTTTTTCAATCGCTTATTTTCATTATTCTTATTAGTGGTGGCGGTATTATTACTGCGGGGCTGGGGAGTTGTGCCTTATTTGATGGCGCCATATGTTGAGAATAGTCGGCCTTATGTGATGCGCGCTATTAAATATTTAAGTTTTTTAGTGCCTTTAACGTTACTTATCACGGCGCTCATTGGCTTCTTTGGGTATGTGGATTTAGCTTGGACCATTTCGCGTTATGAAGGTCAATTTTTAATGATTTTAGTTGGTTTTATTTTAGTGCAAGGTTTTTTCAAGGATTTTATGGAATGGCTCTCCGAATTATTAATTAGGCGCATGCGTAATGGTTGGTTATGGACCCAAGCGATATTGCGTCCTCTTGATAAAATTATCCAAGTAGGCTTATTTATTTCAGCTGTAGCTATATTATTTTACTTGTATGGCTGGGGTAAGCATTCCTATGTGCCACAAAAAATTTGGGCCTTCATGCATATTCATTTGATCGAATTAAAAGGCACGGTGATAACACCATTAGGATTAATTGAATTTGTGATCATTGGTTTTGTTTTGTATTGGTTATCACGCTGGACGCGAGAGTTTGCCTATCGTTGGTTATTTTCGCGTACAGAAGATGTTGGGTTACGTAATAGCTTAGCGGCATTTACACAGTACATTACGGTGATCATTAGTTTACTGATCGCTTTGAAATTAATTGGGCTTGATTTTAGTGGTATTGAATATATTCTCGGTGGTTTTGCCATTGCCGCAGGTTTTGGCATGCGTGACCTATTGAAAAATTACGCCAGTGGTATGTTATTACTGATCGAGCGTCCCGTACGTACCGGTGATTTAGTTTCGATTGGTAATTTTGAAGGTCAAGTCACTCATATCGGCATGCGCGCCATGACGGTGAGAACCTGGGATCACATGGAAGTCTTAGTACCCAACTCTGAAACCTTTGATAAACCATTCACCAACTGGACTCACCAAGATGGTATCGTCAGAACGGTGATTTGCCTTAAATTTAGTCGCAATGATGATCCCCTTTTAATTAGGAGCACGATTTTTGAAGTGATTGGTACCATTCCTGAAATTGTTAGCTCACCAACGCCCCAAGTGTTTATGAAAGAACTCAGTGAAGACTTATTAAACTTCGATTTACGCTATTTCATCAATCTGCAAACCGGTAGCTCGAGGGTCGCTGTGCGCTCACAAGTTCTATTCGCCCTCTGGGAAGCCTTTAAAGCGAAAGGCATTAAACCACCCTACCCACAACAAGAATTGCATGTCCGTAGCCTGCCGATACCCATCGTACCCTAAGGTGCGAGTTTCTGACGGGTGTTTTTTGAGGTACGAAGGGTATAGTGGAGTCAATTCTAGCTAAATTACACTTTTCGGAACCAAAAAGTGTGAAAGATTACACTTTTCGGAACCAAAAAGTGTAAAAAATCACATTTTTCGGAACCAAAAAGTGTAAAATACTTCATAATTTGCTATCTTTAAGCCTATGAAACGCAATATTTTTACACAATTAAAGAGCTGGAAGGTCGATTCTAGGCGTAAGCCTTTGATTTTAATGGGGCCTCGACAAGTTGGCAAAACATACTCTTTACAAGCATTTGGCGCAGAGTGCTACCGGCAAGTCATATACCTCAATTTTGAAACAAGCCCTCAGTTAGCAAATCTTTTCGATGGCAGCCTATCAGCGAAGGATTTGCTTAAAGCACTTTCTATAGAGCTGGAAGTAGAAATAATACCAGGTGACACCTTAATTATTTTTGATGAAGTGCAAGAATGCCCTAATGCTTTAACGTCTCTAAAGTATTTCAATGAAGAAGCTAACGAGTTTCATATTATTGCAGCTGGATCTTTACTAGGAATACAGTTGGCTAATGGCCGTGGATTTCCTGTTGGCAAGGTAGATTTCATGTCGCTATCCCCACTGAGCTTTAGCGAATTTCTTGGAGCTACAGGTCAAGAATTGCTATTAGAATTTTTTAATGATGTAAGCTCTATAGAGCTTATTCCTGCTAATTTGCACGAGAAATTATTGGAATTCTATAAAACTTACCTTTATGTTGGAGGTATGCCGGAAGCAGTAGTAGCATATCGTGATACCAATGATTTTATGCAAGTACGCAAAGTTCAACAAGCTGTGTTAATGGCTTATAATTTGGATTTTGCGAAGCATGCACCAGCTCACCAAGGAAAAAAAATTAGCCAAGTATGGGAAAATATTCCTAGCCAACTGGCTAAGGAAAACAAGAAATTTATATACTCTGTGTTGAGAAAGGGAGCAAGAGCAAGTGAGTTTGAAATTGCTATTCAGTGGTTACAAGATGCAGGCTTGATTCATAAAGTTTACAACATTGCCATACCGCAGCTGCCCCTAAAAGCGCATGCTAATCCTGATTTTTTTAAGATCTATTTATCTGATGTGGGCTTGTTGGCAGCCATGGTTGATTTATCTCCTAAAGTCTTGCTGCATGGCAACGATGTTTTTAAAGAATTTAAGGGCTCGTTGGTTGAAAACTATATTGCACAAGCATTAAAAGCCCAAGCAAAAGATTTATATTATTGGACTAGCGAGGGTAAAGCAGAAGTAGACTTTGTTATTTCACATGATGATAAAATTTATCCTGTTGAAATAAAAGCAGGAAACAATAAAAAGAAACAAAGCCTACGAGTTTATGATGACTTATATCAACCACAGAACTTAATCCGATGTAGCACACGAAATTTAAAAAAAGATGCCAAGGTGCTTAATTGCCCTCTGTATATGCTTGAAAAATTATTAATGTTTATTGAAGCGAGCTAAAGATAAAAACAGGAGAATATTGTGGCGGCACTCACCGTTGAAAATTTAAAAAAGACCTATGCCAATGGGGTGCAAGCCTTGCGTGGGATTAATTTTACCGTGGAGCAGGGGGATTTTTTTGCTTTGCTTGGGCCCAATGGTGCGGGGAAATCGACGACGATTGGTATTATTACTTCATTAGTGAATAAAACCGCTGGAAGCGTCAGCGTGTTTGGTCATGATATTGATATGGATTTGCGCGGGGCTAAAAAACACATCGGCTTAGTACCGCAGGAATTTAATTTCAATATTTTTGAAACAGTGATGCAAGTGATCGTCAATCAAGCAGGATATTATGGCGTGCCAGCGAAGATTGCTCTAGAACGAGCAGAGTGGTATCTGAATAAACTAGGCTTGTGGGAAAAGCGTGATACGCCAACGCGTTTATTATCGGGCGGCATGAAACGACGCTTGATGATTGTGAGAGCCTTATTACATGATCCAGAATTATTGATTTTGGATGAACCAACGGCAGGTGTAGATATTGAATTGCGTCGCTCTATGTGGGATTTCTTGAAAGAAATGAATGAGCGCGGTAAGACGATTATCTTAACGACGCATTACTTAGAAGAAGCGGAATACTTATGCCGCAATATTGCCATTATTGATAACGGTAGCTTGATTACCCATACGAATATGCGCCACTTATTAGATAGCTTACACACGGAGACGTTTATTTTATACCTCGAAAATAATGTACACGATGTGCCACAGCTAGAAGGTTTTAGTGCTTACTTGACTGATCCAAAAACCTTGTCGGTCGATGTATCACAAGAGCAGCAAATGAACGTCTTGTTTGAGCAATTATCGCAGCAGGGCATTAAAGTATTAAGTATGCGTAATAAAGCCAATCGTTTAGAAGAATTATTTATTCGCATGACAGCAAAAGAGAAACCCCATGATTGATAGAACCAACCGTATTGCTTTTCAAACCATTGTTACCAAAGAAATCGTACGCTTTTTGCGTATTTGGCCGCAGACTTTACTACCGCCAGTGATTACCATGACCTTATATTTTGTCATTTTCGGTAGTTTAATTGGTAAGCAAATTGGTGATATGGATGGCTTTACTTACATGCAATACATCGTACCTGGCTTGGTTATGATGTCGATGATGACTAACTCATACGCGAATGTTGCCACATCATTCTTTGGTACAAAGTTTCAGCGCAATGTCGATGAAATGTTGATAGCACCAATATCGACCTGGGTTATTTTATTAGGCTTTGTGGTTGGCGGGACTCTGCGTGGACTCCTGGTTGGTATTTTAGTCGTCATCATTGCCTTATTCTTTACGCACCTACAAATACATCATGTATTTGTGATGTTATCAGTCGCATTGTTAGCAGCCGTGCTATTTGCATTGGCCGGATTTACTAATGGTTTATTTGCTGATAAGTTTGATGATGTTAGTATTGTTCCCACCTTTGTGATTACGCCCTTAACCTATCTTGGCGGTGTATTTTATTCCATTGATATGTTACCACCGTTTTGGGAGCACCTATCAAAGCTGAATCCAATATTATATATGGTCAATGCCTTTCGCTACGGCATCCTAGGCGTCAGTGATATCAACATTGTGTGGGCCATGCTGATTATCTTCTCTTTTACGGTGGGTTTGTTTATTTTCAATCTAAAACTCTTAGAAAAAGGCTACGGGGTACGGAGCTAGTTACCTTTCAAACGTATACAACACATCAATACCATTAGCATTGGTATTAGATTCTGTGCGGATAGTGAAATTTTTTGTGACTTTGTAGCCGATGTGTAAGGTGTTAATGGGCTTGACTAAGCCGATGCCATAGTTGATGAAAAGTTTGGGTGATAAACTTTTCCCGAGTATTAGTGACGTGTTATCCACCATGGAACCAGAGTCTGCATCATATTCCTGGGTCGAGCCGACATTAATATTAACGCCGAGTTTGTGTTCTAACTGGCTTTTTATCATGGCGGCATTACCTTCGCCGCTGCTGAGGTAGGGTAGAGCGCTATAGAGGATGGAAGCATCATTGGTACTGAGTTCATCGGTAGAGCGGTTCAATAATAAGTAGGATAGGATTTCGGATTGTTTTAAGTTGCCGGGACGGGAAAACAAGGTTAAACGCGGTTTATTAACAGTGCCGGTAACTTGTACGCCGACGGTGACATCGGTTGATCCTAATAAACTGTTGCCGTGGCTATCGGTTTGTGAACTAGTGCCAACGTTTCTTACTTGCTTGGTAGCCTCAAAGCTTAAGGCTGGGTTTGTAACCGGCCCTCCACTAAAAATTAATTGACCGTGAGTGATATTTAAGATGGTGCCGTAGGCTTTGTACTGTCCTTTCGCTACGGATAATTGTCCGGATGCGGTGGTGATGCCGGTGGACTTGTCCACTAAACGTAATTCACCTTGGAGCTTTGTCTTAATGCCGGCATAGGAAAATAAAACTTTTTTACCCAAGATCAAATGAATGCGACTCGTCACAACAAAAGGCGCTTGCGTTTGTTTTTCATCCACGAAGACCACATCATCGGGTAGTGTTTCAGTCGTGGTAAAATCATCTGGTGTTATATTGGCAGAGGGAATGGTGATAGTGCCTTCTACATTGATATGACGATCTTTACTGTCAATGCTAATTTGCGGATCGACAAGCAGTGTTGCTTGGTGATTATGCATGATTTCAACATTTTGTCCGTTAATAGTGAGTTGTGTCGGCAAACTGTCTGAGAAAATATTGGTTTTACCCTTTATGCTTAATTGTCCTTGGCCAGAGTTTAAGTTTGCAAGGTATGTCACATCACCTGATTTTTCAGAAGTGGCGTTTAGTTGAATCTTTGTTATGTTAAGACCAAGCTCTGGGATGCTAACTTGACCTTGTCGTAATTGTACCTGCCCTAATAGCTTTGGTTGCCCCAGCAAGCCAGTTATTGCAAGCTTCGCCTCTAACTTACCATTGATATCTTTCATTTGCGCAAAGTAATCATCAAGAAACTGTAATTGCGAAAGCTGAAAATCAAGATTAGCCTTAATGGGTTGTTTTGCCAAAGGGATCGCCTTTTTTAAACGCGGCAAAGCCACTGTGCCAGTAATCGGTGGATTTTTTCCTGCAATAATCTTGATTTGGCCAAGCATTCCTTGGCCTTTAGGCTGCCAAGTCGCGCTGGCGTTGATGTCTTTTAGCGGAGCATTGACATCGCTATGCTGCATTTGTGTAATGTTTAATTGTAGCTTGCCATCCTTATTCCAATGATAGGTTAAATTTGCAATTGCCTGTTGAATATTGAGTTTATTGTATTTCAATTGCTTAGCGATTACCTTGGCTTGGATACTCGGAACAGTGTTGTTACCCGTGACTTGACCAAAAGCTTCCAACTGTCCATAGAGATTGGGATCGAAAATATGCATATTTGGGATTAACGCCTGCCAGTGCAAATTTCCCATGAGTGGCCACTGCTGGCTGAGCGTGCCATCGACGCTAATGCGGGCATCACCATAATAAAGCTTCAGGGCTTTAATTAGCATTTTATTATTGACGAAGTGTATCAGGCCCTTCGCGGTAATATTGCGCTTATTGATAATCCCCTTTAAGCCAATCAAATCAATACTAGCATCATTCGCATTGCCTTTGCTTTGTAAATTTAAATGAATATTTCCAGATAATTGTGGCGATAATAAAGCTGGATCAAAGTGAGCCATTTTTAGTGTTAAATTCCAACTGAAGGCTTGGCGCCAATCAAGCAGGCCCGTAATGCTCGCTTGGTTGTTCGCTAACGTTGCTGTGAACTGTTTGATAAGCAGAGTACTGTCTTTACCAATGGCCGTGGCTACCCATGGGATGCTGGTTTGTTGATTAAAGCTGGTGCTAGTATTGGCGCTAAATTGATAGTGTGAGCTATCTCCCACCAGTGTTGCAAGTCCTGTCTTGGCAGCGATGTGTTGTTTACCAATTTGCAGGGTTAAGTCTTGCCACTGGGCTTTAATATCATAGTTGCCTTTTATAACTTGACGTAACGTCCATTGACCTGATACATGTTGAGCATGAAAGGAGAAGTCACCGTTTTTATAGCTGACTTGTTCAAACTCGCCATGATCCAATATGCGGCCCTTGGCATGCTTAACTTGAAGTTCCCCAGGCATGAGCCAACCTGTGATGATTAAACCAACTTGCAAGCCTTTGGAAGTTGTCAGCAAAAAATAAACAAAGGCCGTCAGTGCCATTAATAAAAGTGCGAAACCAATGACAATCCGTTTTATCATAAATTAGCTCCCATGGTAAATTGTATCGCCAAGCCTCTCTTTCTATCCGTTAGAGGATCGGCAAAGGTTAATTCCAAAGGACCGATTGGAGAGACATACATTAATCCCAAACCAGCACCGACTTTAGCAATATCAGTGGGATGCACATTGGCTAACTTTCCGGGTTTGCCAATCAAGCCTCTTTCAGGATGGCGTATATTATTCACAGCATTACCCGCGTCCACAAACGCTGTTCCCCAAATATTTTTATAGAGTTTGTGTTGATACTCGGTACTGGCAACATACAAATATTTCCCTGGACCTAATTGTTTATAATCGTAGCCACGAATGCTCTGACTACCGCCGGCAAATAATTGCAATGATAAGGGCACTCGCTCTAAATTATCAACACCTGTCATGCCAAGTTTAGTGCGCATTAATAAGCGACTATTTTCATTGGGACTGATGATCCATTTACCAGAGCTAATGCCCTGTATGAAACTCGTGCTGCCAAAGGCACGGCTAGAACCGCGTAATTCAAAGTCTGTTAAAAAACCATGACGCGGAAATATAATATCATCCACATGGGTGCGTAATAACGTCAAACGCGGTAAGCCTAAATTCGTAGTGCGATAGGGTAAATCTCGCAGGCTGTAATGATCGTGTTGGAATGCCATGGAAAGACTGGTTTTCCAATGATGAAAGACGAATTGATGCCCCACGGAGAATGCGCCGGTTTCACCATGACTTGTATTTGGAGATTCTGTGCTATAAGTTGCACCAATAAAAGTTCTATCAGTAATTGGATTTTTACCAGGAATATAATAATGGGCATTCAAACTACTTTCGATGCGTGAAGCTTGTAAAAAGGCTTGGAAGTTTTGCCCTGTTGAGGTTAAATGTCGCCAGTGAATACCAACTTGCCCCCTGGGGCCGGTATCGGTACCAAAGCCTGCGCCGAAGGTATATTTTTGGCCCTTGCTCGGGGTTAAATTGACATCAATGGGGACTTGTTGATTATGCGTCTGTTTTTCCAGTGGGTGCACTGAAACATTACTAAAGTAATCCGTGCTGTTTAAGGCTTTATTTAATTGCATCAGTTTTTCAGTGGTGTAAGGCTCTCCTGGTTTAAAACGCACATAGCGTTGCAAAAAATCAGGATCAAACATCGTTTGTTGAAAACGTACAGTGCCGAAATAATATTGAAGGCCCGTGTCTAAGTGTAAAACCACTTTCGCTGTTTGGTTTTTTCTATCCACAAAGATTCGGCTTTTTTTATAATTAGCGCCAATGTATCCAGCATTATAGGCCATTGCGAATAAGTTTTTCTTAGCATCATCATAGTCTGCAGTATTTAGGACATCGCCTTTTTTAATGGGGAATTGTTTTATGTATTGTTGGAGTTCAGGTAAGTTCGCACCTGGGCCAGTAATTTCAATAGTTACATCACTCACGCGAACCGCAGGTCCGGGTTTGATATGAATGGAAATATTCCACTTGTCCGCTGATAAATGATGGTAATGCGCGACTACCTCCGGATGAAAATAGCCAAATGGCTCGAGGGCCCTTTTTACTTCTTCTGGCACTTGTTGTTGAATTTTTTCGCGCATTTGTTCCTTGCTGAGGTTAGCAAGATTCTTTTGAGAAACTTTTAAGCGATCTTGAACATTGGTCAAGGCGGGTTCGCCTATTCCAGAAACCTTATATTTTATGTTAACGTTAGTTTTACCAAACGCTGTCACACTGACTGCAAGTAATAAGCAGCAAAAGATGTTACATTGTGTGCGGAGAATTGTTCTTAGCAAAGCCTAACCTCAATTTTAATGATAGGGAGAATCCATATGAATTGTTTCAGGTTTATCACTAACCTTTTTTTCCGTCGTAGTATTATCCTAGAAACAGCAGTTAAGACACGAATTTTGGCGCAACATCTTGATTTGCCTAGCTATATAAAAAATTGTCTCACCACCAATAAGGTGACTTCGAAATTTTTTATTACACTAGTCAAACCAATCTGTTACACCAAAAATTCGCGTTTAACGGCCGTTTCTAGGATTATATGTGTATGTGTATTGCTTGTACAGAGCTTTATGCTACCGAGTGCTTATGCTTGGAATGAATTTGGTCATATGATTGTCGCACAAATTGCTTATGATCAAATGACGCCAGATGTGAAGAAAAAAGCATCACGTTTAACCCATGTTGTGGGTAATTTTTTCCCAAGTACAGCGTCTTTTGTTAGCTCAGCCGCATGGGCGGATGAAATCAAAGCAAATGGTGTAAAAGCGTTTAATAATTGGCACTTCATTAATCAACGATTCAGTTATGTGCGCATTCGCATGCCCAAGTATGTTCCAAGAGAAAATGTGGTTTGGGCCATTAATCAAAGTGACAAGGTGCTGTATAACAGTGATGCAAATTTATTCGAGAAATCTTTGTTCTTACGATTCTTGGTGCATTTTGCCGGGGATGCCCATCAACCAACGCAATGTTCTAATTTTTATTCTTGGCAATTTCCAAAGGGTGATAATGGTGGCACAAAATTCTCCATCCATTCTGACGTGGCGAAGAATTTGCACCAATTTTGGGACAGAGGCTTAGGCTATTTAGTGTTGCCTGAGGGTAAGAAGCCAACTGGAGAAGATGTTAAAAAGTTTGCGCAAGAACTTGAGAAAAAATATCCGCCGAGCTTTTTTGGTAATCAATCTTTTCAAACCAATCCAAAAACATGGGCGAAAGAAAGTTTGAAATATTCTCAAAATTTTGTTTATAAGCATTTAAAACCATACCAGACGCCAAAAGAAGAATACGTGAAACGCGGCCAAGAAATTACAGAGCAGCGTTTAGCCTTGGCCGGTTATCGTTTGGCGAATTTACTCAATGAATTATTAGGTTCTCAGCCTGACAGGGGTGGGTCTACATTTTAGGGGATGAAGGATGAAGCGCTATTGTTCTTATGTGAGTGTATTGTTGGTCATGGTTGCAACGGCTGCCATGGCGGCGATAAAAGTGCCAATGTATTACACGGCGGCCCAAGGCCAAGGGAAATTTATTGGTAATATTGTGATTGAAGAAAATCCCTATGGCTTAGTGTTCACGCCTCATTTAAAAGATATTCCTCAAGGGGAGCATGGCTTTCATATTCACGTGACGCCCAATTGTGGGCGCAATGGGTTAGACGCCGATGGGCATTTTGATCCGGGGCATACACGTAAACACAAGGGGCCCTTTGGCGAAGGCCATCGTGGTGATTTACCCGTCTTGTATGCCGATAGTGAAAACATGGTGACAACGCCGGTGTTAGCGCCGCGCTTAAAAAGGAAAGATGTTTATGAGCATGCCTTAATGATCCACGTCGATGGCGACAATTATTCCGATTACCCGCGCAAGCTTGGCGGCGGTGGCGCGAGACTTGCTTGTGGCGTTGTCCATCAATCATGACAGCTATTCACGTTGTACAAATGGGCTTAGGGCCGATTGGCTTAGCCATTACGCCGTTGCTCATGCAACGAGAAGGGATTGATATTGTTGCTGCTATTGATATTGATCCTGATAAGCAACAACAGGATTTAGGCACGCTTGCGGGTATGGATGCCATCGGGGTCAAAGTGACGGATGATGTCTCGACGATTGCCGCTCAGAATGCCGATGTAGCTATTGTGACAACGACCTCTTCTATTGAAACGTTCTTCCAACAAATCAAACCTATTTTAGCAGCGGGTATTTCGGTGTTGAGTACTTGTGAAGAATTATCTTACCCTTGGAAAAGACACGCCTTAATCGCTAAAGAAATAGATGACTTTGCTAAAGTCCATCAAGTGGCAGTGTTAGGTACCGGAATTAATCCTGGCTTTTTAATGGACTTTTTGCCCGTCATGACCACGGCGATTAGTGAACGGGTGGATTGTGTAACGGTGCGACGGGTACAAGATGCATCTCAGCGACGCTTGGCTTTTCAGCAAAAAGTGGGCGTTGGTTTTTCGCAAGCTGAATTTAAAGAAGCGTTGACCAAGGGTGTTTTAGGTCATGTAGGTTTAACGGAGTCATTGCACTATATTGCGGCGTATTTAGGGATTGCTTTGGATAAGATTTCCGACGATTTAGCGCCAGTAATCGCGGAGCGTGATTATGCGGAGGATGATTTGCAGATTGCAGCGGGTGATTGCCTTGGAGTTTTGCAAGTGATGTGTGGGTTTAGTGAGGGCAAGAAAGTTATTGAGTTAGAGTTTAAAGCGTCTGCCTTTGAGCCTCAGGCTGTGGATGAAATTATTATTTCCGGTGAACCTTGCTTGCATCTAATGTTTCCTCAAGCGGTGAACGGCGATAGGGCGACGGCGGCTATTGTGTGTAATGCGGTGAGGGCATTGGTTGCGGCGGATGATGGCCTTAGAGTCATGGGGGACGTGTTGCCTTATTACCGTTAGTTTGAAGGATTGTCTCATTTTTGCCGTTGTATGCATGGAGCAGGGGTTACCCCCAATGGCTCGTCGCCCTCCGGGCTCCTGCGCTTTATTTGGGGGTAACCCCTGCTCCATGCATACAACTCCATTGTGCTACTTTTCCTACTTCTTATGAAAAATTGTTGCTGATGCTTGGGCTGTGGGTAGGATCATTAATTCAGTAATATTGACGTGTGCTGGGGTGTTGGCGACATAGAGAATTGTGTCGGCGAGATCTTCTGGTTTTAATGGGGTAAAACCCTGGTATACGTTGTCGGCTTTTTCGGTGTCGCCATGAAATCTGACGACGCTGAATTCTGTCTCAACGGCGCCAGGCTCAATGCTGGTGACTTTGATATTGTGTTTGACGAGATCCATTTTAATGGCTTTTGAGAGCATGCTAACCGCCGCTTTAGAAGCGCAATAGGCATTACCATTCGGATAAGCTTCGCGGCCGGCGATAGAGCTTATGTTAATGATATGGCCTTGTTGCCTTGTAATCATGAGTTCAGCCACTTTTTGAGTGACATAAAGCAAACCTTTAAGGTTCGTATCAATCATTTCTTCCCAGTCATTAGTACTGCCTTGCTCGATGGAGGAATAACCACGGGCTAGGCCAGCATTATTAATTAACACATCAATGGCTTGCCACTCTTGTGGCAAGGCTTCCAACTGATGTTGCACTGCTTTTTTATCACAAACATCCAACGTCATTGGGTAAACTGGGACATCGAGTTCTTTTGTTAATGCTTGCAAGCGTTCTACGCGTCGAGCGGCGAGGATGAGTTTCGCTCCCTGTTTTGCAAAAGCAATCGCTGAGGCGCGGCCGATACCACTAGAGGCACCCGTAATAAATACAATTTTATTGTTTAATGACATGATTATTTCTCTTTTGTTTTTTGATTGGCTTTAAAGCCTGATGTGATGGGATAACGCCGTTCACGGCCAAAGGCTCTGTCGGTAATCCTTGGGCCTGGTGGCGCTTGGCGGCGTTTGTATTCAGCTTGGTCTACCATACTTATCACTTGTTGCACTACCTGCTTTTCATAGCCACGTTTGCAAATGTCTCGAATGGATTTATCCTGCTCCACGTAAAGGCGGAGGATTTCATCTAAGTCATCGTAGGGTGGTAGTGTGTCTTGATCAGTTTGTTCTGGCGCTAATTCTGCCGTTGGTGCTCTGTCTATAATGCGCTGTGGGATGACCGGTGAGACAGAGTTTCTAAAGTTTGCTAAACGATAGACTAAGGTTTTTGGCACGTCTTTAATGACAGCAAAGCCACCGGCCATGTCGCCATAGAGGGTGGCATAACCCACAGCCATTTCACTTTTATTGCCCGTGGTTAAGACGATGCTGCCTTTTTTATTAGAAATCGCCATCAGTAATACACCGCGACAACGGGCTTGTAAATTTTCTTCCGTTATATCCGTGGCTAAACCTTCAAACTCTTCAGACAAAGAATTCAAAAATGCTTGATAGGATTCTTCAATGGAGATGGTACGGTGAGCAACGTGTAAATTTGTCGCTAACAGTTCGGCATCTTCGATACTCATGTCAGAGGTATGGCGCGAGGGCATCATGATGGCTTCGACTTTATCGGCGCCAAGTGCATCACTGGCAATGGTTAGTGTTAGTGCAGAATCAATACCGCCAGAAAGCCCTACCAGAGCACTTTGAAAACCATTCTTGTTAATATAGTCTTTTACAGCTAGCATCAAGGCACGGTATATTTGTTCTTCGATGCTAGTGGCTTTGATGATGCCACCTTTCTCAAGCTTATCTTTCGTTAAGTTAACGGGCAGCAGTGCTTCTTTAAAGGCTGGGCCAAGAACATTTACTTTGCCACTGCTGTCAACGGCAAGCGACCCCCCATCAAACACTAATTCATCCTGGCCACCGATACAATGGGTGTAGATAATCGGCAACGCAGTTTCTTTTGCCCGCTGCTTTAAAATATTTTGGCGTTGGCCGGGTTTACGCATATCGAAGGGTGAAGCATTGAGACTAATAATAGCATCGGCCTTGGCAGTTTTAGCCTGCGTTGCCACAGTTTCTAGCCATAAATCCTCACAAATTGTAACCGCTAAGCGCAGTTTATTTTTGGTGATGATATAGGGTTTGTTCCCGGCGGAGAAATAACGTTTTTCATCAAACACGCCGTAATTAGGGATTTCTTGTTTGCGATAGTAGCCGTTAATGTCCCCTTGCTTAATATAAACGGCGGCGTTATAAATCTTGTCATCTTCATACAGTGGCAAGCCAACGATTAAATCTACATCCTTGACGTCTTTACACAGCTTTTTTAAACCCTGTTCAATTTCTTTGTTAAAGTCTGGCCGGAATAATAAATCTTCCGGTGGATAACCACAAAGGGATAATTCAGGGAAGATAATCATATCTGCATCAAAATGACGAACCGCTGATCGCGCTACGTAAATCATTTTTTCAACATTGCCAAGAATGTTACCAACATGCACATTAATTTGTGCCATGATGAGCTTGAGGCTTGCTGTCATAGGCATGGTTCCACAAGTTTTTTAAAAAAAAGAGATTGTAGCTTAAAGATGAGAGAAGAAATAGTAATGTTTTTAGTTATAAATTTGTTATGATGTTATTTGAGAGGTTTAGTATTATTCTTTTTTGCCGTACTAGCTTACCAGAGGGGGTTACCCCCAATGGCTCGTCGGCCTGGGGCCTCCTGCGCTTTATTTGGCGTGGCTGATGTGGCTCAAGCTTGGCTTTATGTTTGCCGTACTTTTCTAGCGGCGGGGGTTACCCCCAATGGCTCGTCGCCCTCCGGGCTCCTGCGCTTTATTTGGGGGTAACCCCCGCCGCTAGAAAAGTACTGAATTGTGCGCGCTTGAACCACGGGTTTTTGTGTGTGTTGGGGGAGGGGATATGGCTTCGTTAGAGAGAGATGTGTGATCTTTCCCGATGGGGGATTCTTAAGGGGGAGAATCGGGATTCTTCCCCTTAAGCGCAAGTGCGAATTCACTTCGCGCGCAGCGCTCAATGAAAGGAGGTGGGACTTAAGTCCCACCGGCTCGTCGGCCTCCGGGCTCCTGCGCTTTATTTGGGGGTAACCCCCGCCGCTAGAAAAGTACTGTATTATGCGCGCTTGAACCACGGGTTTTTGTGTGTGTTGGGGAGGGGTAGATTTGGCTTTGTTAGAGAGAGATGTGTGACTTTACCCGATGGGGGATTCTTAAGGGGGTGTTGTGAAAAAAATAGTGAGTGGGTTTTCGTTGATTGAAATTATGATGGTGATGGTGTTGGTGCTGGTTTTGCTTGGGGGGGGGGTGTCGCAGATGGAGTCAGTGGTGGCTGGGGTTAAGTTGGATTTGTTGGTTTATCAAATGCAGCGTTTGTTGCAAGTGGCTAGGGTGCAGGCGGTAAGTCGGGATGAGGCGGTGGTGGTTTGTGCATCGAGTGATGGTGTTGTGTGTGGTGGAGCTTGGCGTGATGGGGTGTTGGTGCAAACAGTGGCTGAGCCTCATGACAAGATTGCGTTTTATAAACATCATGATGCGCGGCTTTTTTTGGATTATCGGGGTTTTGGAGCAGCTGATAAGGTGATAGTGCGAGCAGAAGGAAGCTTGAAGCAACAGAATGGCACCTTTACTTTGCGGTATCAAAGTCAACAATTGCAATTGACGAAAAAGTTAATAATGAACCGAAGTGGTCGGGTGCGTGTCACTCATTTAAATCAATAAAGTGTTGAATTTGTTGCCGGAGAAAATCGAAATCTGGGTTAAAGGTTAAGCGGCGTAGTGGGTATTTTTTTAAGTTTTGATGGGACAGTGCTCCGAACATGATGTCATTATTACGGATGGCTTGTGCGCGTGGGTGATGTTTTGGAAGGTGCAACATGGGGACATAGTCGCCATTTGGGCCGTAGTGGGGATCATTTATGCTAAGGGGAATGCAAACGTGAGAATAATCAACGACGTTATATTCCGGATAAACACTGCTGCGGATGATTAAACGCGGATCTAAGGGAAACTGATGCTGTGGGTGTTTACTGTATAAAATACATCGACTCTTGGGATTCCGTGATTTTAAGAAAAAATCGATGGCGGGTTGATAAGCTACGGTTTCATCAGCATCGCTAATGGCTAATAGCATGGGGCAGTTGAGGGAATGTTGCTCGGCAATTCTCTGGTTGAGTTGGCTGAGCGCGTAAGCATTGTGCGCCATATTATAAGAGACAGAACGATATTTGGCATAATCCGTTTCACTCGTCAGATTATGCCAGCCTAAATTTTTATTAATGATCCGCATGCGATGCATGGTTTTTGATAATTGTATAAGTTTCGATCGGATTTTAAAAGCGGGTGACAGTAAAATAAGACCTTTGATGTTTTGCATGAGGTGAGCGTGGATGAGTGATAAGCTAGAGCCTGCGGAAAAACCGACTAAATAGACTTCATCCACATCTTGCTGCAAGGTTTTGATGGCATATTCAACGCAATTTACCCAGTCTTGATAATTTACAGTTAATAAATTTTCTGGGCTAGTCCCATGTCCGGGTAGTAACACGGAACGGACCAAAAAATCATTGTCTGAAAATATTTTGCCAACGGCACGCAGTGAGTAGGGAGAGTCTAGTAAACCGTGCGTGAGCAAGACGCCACGTTTAGGCGAGTTACCATTCGCTAAAGTGGCATTCCATTCAAAGGGGCTATTAGCATCAATGCGCTGTGGGTTGATGGTATTAAAATGGGAAAGATAAAATTGTGTCAACGTTTGTCGAACCGCTGCCAAATACTGCCTAAAAGGCAGGTCAAATTGATCAAACTTGATCTGGGGATGTATATTTTCATCTGCCATGATGTCAACAGAAACTCGCATCTTCGTTAGTGATTGGTATATACTCTATCATTTCTAATAGGCTGTCAATTTTGGAGGAAAGCATGCATAGGTTTGTGATTCGATTTATTCTGTTGCTATTGGTAAGTACCGTGGTGTTTGGGCAAACTAGTAGTCTTGGCGCGATTTCGAGCGACTTAATGGGGCCGGTGGCAGCGCTAACGAAAGTGCTTTTTTATATTTCCATCGTTTGTGGTATAGGCTTCTTTTTAGGCAGCTTGATCCAATATAAATATCATAGAGAAAACCCACAACAAGTGCGCTTGAGTACACCACTCGTGCTATTTTTGTTAGCGATTGTTTTTATTGGTTTGCCCTTTCTTTTAGTGTGGGCAGGTGCCGTGCCTTGGTTAGGGTACTAGTACAGTATGCGAATATGGCTCAGAGCCACAGGGATTGCTATCGTTTGTATCGCGATGTTATTAGTGATATTACCCTGGGTGTGTGGGCGGATTGTTCAACACGAATTGGCGATTTGGTTAGATAGTTTTGACGCGCCAAGTTATGCCTTCAAATTGCAAAACTACCAGCGGGGTTGGTTTAAATCTAAAATTAAGCTACAGCTTCTTATCAAAAACAAACATTTTTTAGCGCGCATACATGATAAAGGCACGATGGCAACACCACTCAATCTTAAACTAACTTTGCATCATGGCCCGCTATTATATTTTTACGATCACCGGAAAAAATTTCCAGTAACCTTTGGTTTAGCGTATGGTCATAGTAAATTAGTGATGCCAGCGGATGCGTCTTACGCCAAGTATAGCTCTTCTAGAAAAATAGCCGTGGTGCGATTATTATTTCGTTTTGATGGCGTGATTAAAATGCGCTGGGTCAGCCATGCCTTTTCATTCAAACATCCAAAACATCATACGGTTTTTTCGTGGAAAAATTTAAAACTTTCCAATAAGTTTACTCCAAAAGGCATGGAAATAACCCGCAAGATTTCTTTTGACAGCCTTCATTATCAAAATCCACTATTAAACGTTACATTCGGGCCGGCTAACGCTGAGCAGTATCAAACTATTGGCTTACATAAAGTGCAAGCGGGGGATTATCGTTTTGATGTTGCGCATATGGCCTTGGCCATTGAGGGTTTGCCCATCATTCATTTTAAAGGCTTAATTACACAATATCACCGTGAGTTGTTGCACCATGTGACCAATTCTGTCTTTAATCTTTGGGCGAAAGAGGTGTTGGTTGATGACAAACAATTTGGGCCAGCGAACCTTGGTCTTGTGGTAGATAACTTGAACACGCAAGCCTTGGCGCAGTTTAATGAGTTAATTATAGATTATTATCGTCATCCGCCACATACTGATGAGCAAGAACATGCTTTCTATCAACGTTTTCGAACCTTATTACCAGTACTGTTAAATCATGGTTTCCAATTGCGCGCTAATCCCGTCGAAATCACCTTACCATCTGGCGTGTTGAGTATGAATGTGATGGTGACGTTTCCTAATTTTCATCACCGACCTGTTCATGATTTATTACGTATGTATCGGCGTGCAGAAATGAATTTACAATTTATTTTACCCAAGCCATTTTTAAAACGGGTACTCAATAATTATTTTCAGGTAGAGAAGCAAGAAGAGGGTAATGAACAAGCAGCGAGTCAAACGGCACAAGTGGTCGATAAATTGATTGCTTCGTGGCGCAGCTCTGGTATGTTGCAAAGTAACAAGGGCGATTATTATTTTTCATTAACCTACAAGCGTGGCCAAGTATTTGTGAACAGTGTGCCGCTGATGTTAAAAGGCTCGTCTATTCATGGGGTTTTAAACTAGAAAAGGTGTTTATTTGTCATGAAAAAAATCATCATCAATAACACTAGCATTAACACGATACACAGTACACTGAGAATCTTTTTTAAAGTGGTAGACGTTTTGGGTGAATGAAGGTAGCGTTGATACACATTTTGCCATAACATCCATCCAGTGATTTGAATGAAAAAACCAATTAAACTCCCCGCTATCCAGACTTGATCTAAGCGATATTGCTTGATGCTGATGATGCTAAAACCAGTGATGAGCTGAATGAGTGCTGTGGGAATGATAAACAACCAAATAATTTTATCCAAGCTTAAGGTGGCAGTGTCGATAGCATTTCTCCAACCTAACCATCTCACTGTGACTAAACTTGCACCAGTGAAAAAGAAACTGGCACCCAGGACATGAATGATTTTTAAATAAAAGAGCGTCATATCAATGTAACCAAGTGTGTTTAGTGATGGCGTCATGGGTGAGTAATACCATCAGGATAATAATAACAACATAATTTAAGCGGAAGATGCGCTGACTTACGGTCGTCGGCGTTTTTTTACGGCGCCACAGGTTTTGAATACCGAGCAACACTATGCTCATGGTGAGTAATTCAAAAGCAGCTCTAATCCAGGGTGTGTGAAACGTAAAACCTTTAGGGTAGACGAGAAAAGCACCCGTTATCATGCCGATGGTCATCATAATAATAAGACCGCGCTCGATATGAGTGATAGTTTTGTGATTATAGGCAAATAAGGGTTGCTTAAACGTGGCGAGCATACAACAAAACAGCATACCAACGATACCGAGGGCCAAGATTAAGTGTGAAAATTTAATCAACGCGACTGACATTGCGTTAAGGTAGCACAATGTCATCATTTGGCAAAGATTTTTCGAGGTTTAGGTAAAAAGCAGCCGGCAGAAAGTCGCATCTTGAAGTGTGATTGGTATATGTGGTTTAATCATTATTACGATATTTCTGGGTGATTTGTTATGCGACGATGGATGAAATTGTTTTTAGCAGTGTTAACGCTAGCCTTTGCTGCGGTTGCAGTGGCTGAGAATGACAACGGTGGGTTTAGTTCCTTTATTTTTTTCGCTTGTTTGATAATCGGCATCGCGGTGGTGGTGGTCCTCTTCTATTCTTTGGTTAAATTTCGCCAATCGCGACAAGCGAACTTCCATAAGCATCTCGGGGTGGAAGTCGTGTGGACGGCAATTCCATTATTGATTCTTGCGTTAGTCTTAATTTTAATTTTCTGGTTAACGCCGGCTTATAATATGTTATCTGATTTAATCAGTCCACCAACCGTCTTTGCCACAAAAGCAACGGCAGCGAAGTTGGATGTGGATAATTCTCGCAAGGTGGGTGTGACCATTAATACTTTTATCGAAGGATCAGACCATTTGAAATTTATTCCCTTAGTGCATCATATGACGGTGCATCCTGGACAAGTCATTCCTGCTTATTTATTCGCAAAAAATAAAGATGATCACCCATTGTCAATCCGCGTGAATCCTCGCGTCGAGCCTGAGCGTGGCACGCGCTACTTAAAAGTCGTGGATTGCTTTTGCCAACAGCCCGTGACCCTTAAAGCGGGGCAGCGAATGGATTTACCCGTGAATTTTTATGTGGATCCCAGTTTGCCGAGTAACTATAAGGACATTAGCTTATCCTTTACGGCAGTTGAGCCTAAAGGACAGAAATCACATCATTAGACAATACTCTTCAATATCGTCACACTTTTGTCATCCCGTGCTTGGGGTTGGGGTTACCCCAATGGCTCGTCGGCCTCCAGCCTCCTGCCCTTTATTTGGGGGTAACCCCAACCCCAAGCACGGGACTCTTTTTGCGGCATCCGCTGTTTCCTCAGCCGTTAATATGTCATATAATAGTCAATCATTTTAGCGCGCTAAGGTTAAAAATAAGTCACAAATGAAGATTTAAGTCACAAATGAAGATTTGCTATTACACCAGTACCCAGAAACACTATTATTTCGCACCAAGGCTGATGCCAGCTGCGGTATGCTTGCTCTTGTTTTGCGCACTTGTCAGCCTGGGTTTGTGGCAAATGAGCCGTTATCACTTCAAATCAAGCCTGGTGGCAGATTTTCAAGCTAAATTTGAGGGAGCCCCTATTCCCTTTAGCAAGCTTAAAGACTCATCAGATGTTAATTACACCCGAGTACAAGTGACTGGCAAGTTTGAGAACCAGCGAACCATGCTGTTAATTAATCAAACTGACAAGGGCAGGGTGGGCTATGATGTCATAACACCATTGCGCATTGCCGGTGAGCCACGGCAATTATTAGTAAATCGTGGTTGGCAGCAGCAGCGTAGCTTTCAAGACGTGCCGAGCATCCCACGGGCAACTGGGCTGCAAGCTTTATCTGGCTATGTCGTCTACCCGCATCACAAGCGCTTTATTCTTGGCAATAATATTGAAAATACCACACAATGGCCGCTGAAAATGCAGCGCATCGATCCAGAGCAATTATCCAGCCTTAGCGGACAAGCTTATTACCCTTATATACTGCGTTTAGATCCTAAGCCAGGCAGTGGCTTCATCCGTCAATGGCCTATTGCGGTGACACCAGCACAGAAGCATTTAGGGTATGCGGTGCAATGGTTTGGCATGGCCTTTGCGTTATTAATCGCTTTTTTCTGTTTATCAACCATCAAACAACAAAAGGATGTGTCTTATGGAAACTAACACGGTGAATCGATCGCGAATGAAGCTCGTATTGATAGCATTAATTTTTTTTGTACCATTAGTTGCAGCGACCTTAGTGTATTATCATCGCAGTGATTTACCGCTTAAAACAAACAGTCATGGGCAGTTGATTAAACCGCCTGTCGAAAGTCGTTGGCTGTTAAAAGCCGCAACATTACCTAAGAAATGGCACATCGTTTATTACCCTGATAATTGTTGCGATAAATTGTGTAAAAACGTGGTGGATCATTTAGGGCAAGTGTATAAAGCGCTAGGAAAAGAAAAACCACGCGTTGATGTGGTTGTGTTAGTGGATTCAAAACAATGCGACATAAAAACTAACCCGGCGTTACATGTTTTTGTAATGACAGAAAAAGATATTGTTAGAGTGCGACAAGCTTTTTTAAAGCGTGACATGACGGTGCCTTCTTTATTTATTATGGATCCCTTGGGCAATATGATGATGTACTATCCACAGCATCAACCGTATCGCATGGTGTATAAAGATATGAAAAAATTATTGAGGATTTCGCAAATTGGATAAACGGCGTGTCATCAGTCTCCTTGCGTTAATTGGTTTTGCCTTAGCATTGACGGTGCTTGGCACGGGAGTGGCGACGCGCTTGGTGGATGCAGGCTTGGGTTGTCCTGATTGGCCGGGGTGTTATGGGAAAATCGTTGCGCCATTATCTGCAGATGCTGCCACTAAAGCGCAATTAGTTTATCCCAATACCCCCCTAGAAATGCATAAGGCATGGATGGAAATGGTGCATCGCTATGCGGCGGGAACCTTAGGTTTATTGATTCTGGGCTTAGTGTTACTGTGTTATCGTTTTCAAACGGTACGCAGTGACACGTTTAATAAAATTGCGGCGCCGGTTATTTTATTATTGCTAGGCTATCAAGTGATATTAGGCATGTGGACGGTGACGCTGAAGTTACTGCCCATCATTGTCAGTCAGCATTTATTAGTGGCCATGTCTCTTATTTGCATATTATGGTTGTTCTATTGGCACAATAAAAAAAAGCCAGCAAGTGAGGCTATTTTAGTGCCGAGTATTTTAAAACTCTCAGTATTGTTAGCAGTCATTATGATTTTTATACAAAATTTTCTCGGCGTTTGGACTAGCAGTAATTATGCGGCCCTTAGTTGTTCGGGATTCCCCTTTTGCAATCATGGGGCTGAGGTTATAACGCTACAGTTAAAGCAAGCATTTAATGTTATGTCGCCAGTTGGTATTAATTACGATGGCGGTGTGTTATCAAATGAGGTGCGACAAAGCATCCAAATGACACATCGTCTTGGTGCCTTAATAGTAACAGTTTATCTGTTTCTTTTGGCACTGTGGTTACGCTTTGATAGGAGGTACCAAGCGTTTGCAAACATAGGGAATATGATTTTGGCACTATTACTGGTGCAAGTCTCACTTGGGATCAGTAATGTTTTATTCAAGCTGCCGATAGCCATTGCCATTAGCCATAGTTTGGTGGCGACGGTGTTATTAGTCAGCGTAGTTACTTTGTTTTACCAAATCATGACGGGATCAAAAAAATATGAGCACCTTTGAGCAAGCAGCTATACAACAAACAACGTGGCGAGATTACTATGAGCTTTGTAAACCGCGGGTGGTGATGTTAATGCTATTAACATCCATTGTTGGCATGTGTTTGGCGACGACGCATATTTCAGTGATTAAATTTATTTTAGCAAACCTTGGTATTGCCATGGGGGCTTGTGCTGCAGCAGCGATTAATCATATTGCCGATCAGCATATCGATAAAAAGATGCAGCGCACGCAGTTACGGCCTATTGTTACGGGTAAGGTGACCACGAAGCAAAGCATTATCTTTGCGGCTACCTTAGGCGTATTATCCATGTTGGTGTTGACGCTGTTTGTGAATGGTTTGACGGCGATTTTAACCTTGGTGTCTTTGATTAGTTATGGCGGGATTTATACCTTTTTCTTAAAGCATGCAACGCCGCAGAATATTGTCATTGGCGGTATTGCGGGGGCTTCTCCTCCCTTATTAGGTTGGACGGCGATGACGGGGCATGTGAGTGCGGATGCTTTATTATTAGTATTGATTATTTTTGTATGGACGCCGCCGCATTTTTGGTCTTTAGCCATTGACAGAGCCGATGATTATGCCAAAGCCAATGTGCCGATGTTGCCTTTTACTCATAGCATTCCATATACGAAATTGAATATTTTGCTGTATACGATTTTGTTGAGTTGCATTACCTTGTTACCCTTTACGCTGGGCATGTCGGGGTGGATTTATTTAGTGGGGATTATTTTTATTAATGCTCGTTTTTTATATTGGTGCGTGAAGTTGTTTACTAGCAGTGATAAGAAGGTGCCTTTATATACTTTTAAGTATTCTATTTACTATTTGAGTATGTTGTTCTTTTTGTTGTTGGTTGATCATTATTATTATTTGTTTAATTAACGATTTTTCCGTTTTTGCCGTATCTTCTTGGCACTGAGACTGATGGGTCGTCTTGGGGCGAGGCTTTTCCTATCGACCGCTTATCCTGCGCTCCTCGAAAAATCAGGGTCGTCGGCATGCGCCATCCTGGCTTAGGCCGACTC
>JAJFKI010000026.1 GCA_021773295.1 Gammaproteobacteria bacterium
ACCTTGACGATATAAGTGCGGAGTTGGTATTGCAAGCGAGTGATGCTCCAGAGTCAACAGTGGGGCCGCAGAACATTGCTTATGTCATTTATACATCAGGGAGTACCGGGGAGCCGAAGGGGGTTGTTGTTCAGCATAATAATGTTGTTAACTATAGTTTATGGTGTAAAACGTTTTTTTCTATTACTGCAGAACAGCGCGCAATTACGTTACTTTCCTATAGCTTCGATGGAATGCTCACAGGGTTTTTCCCATTTTTTCTCAGTGCTGCAAGTGTTGCTATCATTGATGAAGAGTTGCTTTTTGATATAGAGGGTGTCGTAAATTACATGGCTAAACATGGCATCACATTTATGAAAGTAACGCCATCATTATTCAAATTGTTGGTGATGGCATGTCGAAAAAATGGTTTTAAAGATACGTTACTATTACGCGAAGTCGTGCTTGGTGGCGAACCTATTGATGTTGCTAGTGTTAAGGAATTACAGGCCCACTATCCGGAAATTAATTTTACTAACCATTATGGGCCGACTGAAGCTACTGTCGGTTGTATTGCTCAGCGCTTAAATATGAATTATTTAGAAGCATATAGCGAAGTCCCTTTTATTGGGTTTCCAACAGCAAACAACCAAGCCTATTTGCTAAATCAGCACTCACAGTTACAACCCTTAGGTGTGGTGGGAGAGATTTTTGTTGGGGGCAAGGGAGTAGCGCGTGGCTATGTTCATGAGAACCAGACTATTAGTCATTTTATAAACTGCGATGAACTCAGTATTGGTAGAGTTTACCGGACAGGTGATTTGGCTGTTAGGTTGTCTGATGGCGCTATACATTTTTGTGGTAGAGCTGATAAACAGCTTAAAATAAGAGGGTATCGCGTTGATCCACAGGAAATCCAGCGGACCTTGGAATCACATGCGCAGATTAAGCAAGCAGTTGTCTTAGAGCGAGAATTTAATCAAAAATCAAGTCTAGTAGCCTACATTAAATTACTCGCTAAGAATGACAAAGAAATCGATGCTCAACTTAAACAGAATGAAAGGATTAATAATTGGAAACTCTTGTATGATCATTTCTACAGTGATGATGGCAAGCAAGACACAAAGTTTAAAACATGGGTTAGTTCATATACTGGTAATCAGATCCCTCAAGAACAAATGCAAGCATGGTTGGACTTAACTCAGCAACGAATCTTAGCATTAAAACCAAAGAACCTATTGGAGGTTGGTTGTGGTACTGGCTTGATACTAGAAGGTTTAATTGATTATGTGGACCTATACGTTGGTACCGATGTGTCAGATACGGCTATTAATGTTGCACGAGACAAACTGAAAGTTCTGGGCAATCATTCAAAGGTTGAGTTGCACTGTATGTCGGCAGACGAAATAACACCACAATTATATCAAAATAGTGATACAGTGGTGTTAAATTCAGTAACGCAATATTTTCCGGGGCTAAACTATCTTAATGAAGTAATTACTTCTATATTAGCATCTACATCTGTAGATAATGTATTTATTGGAGATGTCCGCGATTATCGATTGCAAAAAATATTTTATGTATCAATAGAAAACAATAAACATACCAATAAAGATAAAGCGCTTAATAAAAACCACCTTCAACATGCGGTTAAATCACATGAGCAAAATGAAAATGAACTATTTATTGCTCCTGAGTATTTTGTTAACCTAGCATCAAAGCACGATAAGATTAAACGCTTAGAAATCATCCCCAAGACCTGTGATGGTGATAATGAGTTAGTTAAATATCGATATGATGTTGTGTTACATTGTAAGAACAACAACGATATAACTAACAATAAAAAAACTACAGAGTGCTTTACTTGGGTAAGCGGGACATTTGAATTGGACAACTTGCTTAAGCAAGGCCACGAAGTGCTAGAAATAGAACGTTATCCAAACAAAAGACTGTGGCATGAGTATCTTCAGGCACAGCAAATACTAAACGCCAGTGATATGGAAGATGAAGACAACTTGTATTCTCGAGATAGTATCTATAGTTTCGAAGAGCTGGCACACCAGGCGAAGCAACATGGCTATGAGCTCTATCCACAACTACGTTTGTTTTCATCAGATGCGCCAGCCTACCTTGATTTGATATTTAGCAAAAGTGGGAGCCAATATTCTAAGGGTATTGATGTACATCGGATAAAACAACCCGTTAATAAACGTGACATAACTCTTTGCAATCAGATTAATGATAGCCTGGATTATGCTTCTCTTAAGCAATATCTTCGTTCATGCTTACCAGACTATTTTATGCCGCAATACTACTGTGAAGTAGATGCCTTTCCAATTAATAAAAATGGCAAGCTTGATGTCGCATCACTACCACTACCAAAGCTAAGCAGTGAGGTAAGAGCTATCCCTCCTCGTAACGAAGATGAAAGAAAATTATTAACAATTTGGCAGTCTGTACTTGGAGCAACTGATATTGGCATTAATCACAATTTCTTTGATTTAGGTGGTGATTCAATCCGGCTAATTCAGGTTTATTCACAAGTCCGTGAGTTAAATTTAAATTTTACACCTAAGGAAATTTTTACTTATCCCACCATTGCTGAGCTTTTTGACTATATTGAAAAGCAGCGGCTTGAGCTATCAAGCGAGCTAAGTAACCCAGCGGATGATTCCATAGAGCCAGGACATGAAATGTCTGAGCATACCGATATGCAAAAATTTTTAGATGAGAGCTTTTGATGGATATATCACGGAATAGAACAAGATTTATTAGTATTGTTATCGCATTAGGTTTTTATCTGCTAAACAATACATACCTTATTATTTTATCCCGCTGGCTTGGTCCAGAAAAATTTGGTGATTTTTCTGTTACTGTCGCGGTTGCTGCCCAAGGCTGGGTGTTAGCTTTATTTGGCTCAAATAAAGCAGTATATAAAGTTTTGCCAGTGTATTTAAACAAAAAAGAATATGCACTTGCGCGTGGATACATATACAACCTATTGGGAATGGTTTTATTATTTAGTGTGGTTATTAGTTTTGCTCTCGTCGGTGGTTATTCTATCGCTAAAATTATCACTAAAGCGTCGCACCCAATGCTATATGCAAGTTGCTTTATTCCTGTAATGGCGATGGCATATTTATTTGCTCGTATTTTATTATCAAGCAGCATAACGATATCAACAGAGTTGCTGTCGCAAACTTTTTTTCCCTTAATGTTCATTGTGTTTTTGTTAGCCTATATTCAGGTGGTTGGTAGTTTGTCACTCGATGCGGCGCTGATTATGTTTGCTACGGCATTTATGATGCTTGTTGTCTGCTTGTTATTTTCATTAAAAAAATATTTACTTCCGAAGCTAAAAGGATATAAGCCAGTATACCAGAGAAAAAAATGGTTGATGAATTCTTTGAGGTTTTTGCCTCTTGCGATAACGTGGTTTGGTATGTATGGAGCTAGTTTAGTCGTATTGGAAATATTTGGCAAGACAGAGGCCATGGTTGGATTGTATGCTGCTGCTTACCGAATTTCTGGCGTTATTTTAATTGTGCAAATCAATGTGTTTGCAATATATTTGCCATTGTTATCCGTTTCCTTAAAAGAAAAAGACCATGCGAAAACACAAAGACTATTAAGAAAATTATTTATTACAACCTTTTCTATTTCCTTTGTTTTATTAGCGATAGCTATTGCGTTTGGAAAAGCAATTCTAGGTATATATGGGAATCAGTTTGTTCAAGCTTATCCTATTCTATGTTTGTTGGTTTTTGGTGAAGCCATTTATTTTATGTTGGGGATCAGTGCCTATATTCTTCAGTTTATCAACATGACGGCTTACAATGTCATCAGTCAATTAGTGATGTTAGTGCTATGCATTATATTGAGCATCATGTTAGTTCCATATTATGGGCTATATGGTGCTGTTTTTGGTTTCATTTTGCCTTTGATTATATCTTATTTATTTCAAACTGTTATTGTGCGCATAAAATCAGGGCTGGCTATTATTGGATAAGTTTTTGGTTAGGAGCTATGAATGAATGCTGTTCTAGGCAATTCAACGTTAAAAATTAGTGATCTACAACAAGGCATGCTGTATCACAGTTTGAGTAATGAACTAAAAGGCGTTTATATTGTCCAAAAGCTACTGAGCATTGGTCAGGTAATCGAGCTGGGTCATTGGCAAGGGGCGTGGGACGAGGTATTATCCCGTCACTTGGCGCTGCGCTCATCCTTTGATGGCAGTACAGCGAATCTAATCCAACAATCATTTCATCCAACAGCAAAGCTGAGCATTGCCTACCAAGACTGGTCAGACAAAGCGGCAGAGCAAGCAGCGCAAGATTACCAAGACTTTCTGATAAAAG